>NZ_JBQFPW010000004.1:0-323180 GCF_056536585.1 Ruegeria sp. CK2 | reverse complement strand
GCAGCAAGAAGATGAGGTTGGCCCGCCTTTGTCACTGACCATGGCAAAGAGGTCATCTATACACCTCGCAGCATTCGGAACTATGGGCTCGAAGCCGACTTGCGCAAGCGCAGCGTGGCAGCCAGCACAGTAGGGTTCCGTTGTGTGGACGAAGCTGTCGATGGTAGCTCGCGGCTCAATCTCCGCTTCTGCGAGTTCACCGTAAAAAGCAACGAACACAATACATCGAAAACCTAAGCATGAGTCTTCGACTTCCGTGGATCATGGATCGGCATCGAAACCACCTTTGCTTTTGTTTCGATATCATCTCCGGCAACATTCAGAGTTGTGCCAATTTCGACAGAAGGATGCAGATGAGCAAGTGCGAGTGATTTGCCGAGGCGGCGCGAATAACAGGGAGAGTTAATCACACCAACTTCGTTTCCATCGAGGTAAAGCGTCTCGCCGCCAGCCATCATGTCGGAATGGTCAATGTCGAGGCAGACGTTTTGGGTTGCCTCCTTCCCTTTGGCGGCCATGACGGCCGTCTTACCGCGAAACTCCCCTTTGGACCCGCTGACGGTAAACCCAAGCCCGACCTCCCAGGGTGTGTTGTCCTCAGTCATGTCGTATCCGTAGAACAAAAGCCCCGCTTCGATGCGAACCTTATCGAGCGCAGTGAATGAGCACGGCGTGACGCCAGCCTCTACAAGCTTGTCCCAGATATCGCCGATGACAGACGCGTCTGCAAATATCTCGTAGCCACGCTCCCCCGAATAGCCGGTGCGTGAAATCCGACATGGATGGCCGAAGAGCCGCGCCGATGCGTGCTCGAAATAGGCGAGATCGCCAAGATTGATATCACACTCGGTGTCGAGAATTTCGAGTGACTTGGGCCCTTGCACTGACAGATCATGCAGGTCGTCGGAAAACTCGATCTGCACATCGCGGCCTTTGGCAGATGCCTTGAGCAAAGCCATGGTATCGCCGGACCCATGCACGATCATCCACTCATCGTTTCCGTTGTTTGACACGATAGCATCGTCGGCAATGCCACCATTCTCTGTCAGAATGCAGAGATAGGCAGCCTTACCCGGATCGATTTTCGAGATGTCGCGTGTCGTCAGGTGATCGAGGGTTGCGACGACGTCCGGCCCACCCACGAACACCTTCTTGAGAGGGGACATATCGAACATCCCCGCTGCCTCACGAACAGCATCGTGTTCATCATTGGGATCGGAGTTGTAGGTCCAAGCAGTGCCCATCCCGTTCCAGTCTTCTAGGCCTGATCCAAGCGCGGTGTGCCGTGACGCGAGGGCGGATGTGCGGCTTAGTTCTTCAGTCATGTACGATCTCCAGTGGTTCTCTCCGAAGTGGGACCAGTTCATCAGTACCACTCGTCTTTCATTGAGGCTTGGCGTTCGGCCACGAAGTCTTCCAGCCTGGACCGAATACCTTCGTCCATCGACGGTGCCTGATAGCCTGCGAGCATGGATTTCCATCGCGCTGTGGCGCGTTGATCAGCCCGGAGGCTCCCGTTTTCGGACCATGTTTCGAATGGCCCAGCCTCTGGGATGTCAGGTTGAAAGTTAGCCGTCGCAAAATGGCGTAGCGTATGCGCAGTCGATAGGAAGTTCTCGCCCGGACCTGTTTCGAAGTATGCGTCGCGGCCAAAGACTTCATCACTCACATCGATACCCTGGAGCATCTTTAGCATCGCCCCGCAATGGTCGATATCCATGATGAATTTCTCATAGGACATAACCAGCCCGCCTTCGAGCCAGCCCGCAGCGTGCCAGACTTGGTGCGCGCCCGAAAGGAGCGTGGCCCACATCGCCCCGACGCTGTCTTGCATGGCTTGTCCGTCGGCGGCGTTGGAACCGGAAACATGGCCGCCGCCTGATCGAACAGGCACACCTAAGCGGTGACCCAGCTGGGAAAGAACCATGGATGCCAGATTTGCCTCGGGTGAACCAAAAGTCAGCGCTCCGGACTTCAAGTTCATAGTTGAATGAAAACTGCCGAAGACCACCGGACAGCCAGGCCGCACCAACTGCGCCAGTGCAATCCCTACCATCCCCTCGGCGAGCGTCTGCGCGGCAACCGCAGCAGGTGAAAGAGGCCCCATAGCGCCGGCAAAGATCGCCGGCGAGACACAGACACATTGACCGGCGCTGGCGTAAACCCGCAAGGCGCCGGACATTGTATCATCGTATATTAGGGGGGAGTTGACGTTGATGTTGCCTTGAATGACAGCGTTCTCGTCCATGAATGCCTCACCGAACACGAGCCGCGCCATATCAATGCTGTCTTGAGCGCGAACAGGGGATGTGACACCCCCCATGAATGGTTTGTCCGAGAGCGTCAGGTGCACCAGCACCATATCCAAATGGCGTTTGTTCACCGGAATATCTGTGGGTTCGCACACCGTGCCGCCAGAATGGTGCAGATACGGAGTGGAGTACGTCAACTTCACAAAGTTTTGGAAATCCTCGAGCGTGGCATAGCGGCGTCCTCGCTCAAGGTCGCTCACGAAGGGGGATCCATAGCCGGGCATAAGCACAACGTTGTTGCCACCAAGTTCAACGCTCTTGGCCGGGTTGCGCGCGTGAAGCGTAAATTGATTGGGCGCAGAGGCACACATTTGGCGCGCGTGCCCTGGCTCAAATGTAACACGCTGGCCGTCGACCCATGCACCTGCATCTCGGAACAGGTCCAGAGCCGTCTCGTCCCCGCGAAACTCAACCCCGATGTTTTCAAGTATCCAATCGGCTTGCGTCTCGATGGCACCAAGCTCCAGTTCGTTGAAGAGCTGGTACGCCGGAGTCTTTCGTTTCGTGTAAGACACAACGCTGTCGGGTGCACCACGGCGCGCGGAACGACCGCGCCGCGCCGCCTTTCGCAACTTTGGCTGAATGTTTATGTCTAAATTTTCCAACCCAGATGTTCCTAACATCTCCTCTTCTTTGTCATAATAGTTGAGAAAAAGAGTTCAGAGGATCAAATAATTCTACACTCTTCGTTCAAAAATTTTATACGATAGTCCCATGGCAATGCCCTTTCGAAGACATGATACCTTGCGCCTCTTCGTTGAGATTGCGCGCTATCCAAGCCTGTCCGCCGCTGCGGAGGCCCTCAACATGACCAAAGGTGCCGTAAGCTATCAGGTTAGAGTGCTAGAGGACGAACTTCAGACGACGCTTCTAAGCCGTGAACCACGCGGGATCACCCTGACCAAGCAAGGACGAGCCTTACTTGAGGCATGCCGTCCGGGGTTCGAGGCTCTCGAGACAAGTCTGCACGAGTTTACCAGAGCACGCGACGTGGGCCTTACGGTCGGGCTTTCTAGCTATTTTGCAGCACGGTGGTTATCGCCGCGTCTCACGGGTTTCATGCAAAGACATCCGGACATCCGGCTGCGGCTACAACCCATGACGCAGCTTTTTGACCTTGAAAATCAGAGCATCGACATTGCCATCAGATGGGGAAATGGCCAATGGGACGATGCCACGGTCGAACCCTTCCTCAACATGCCAGCTTGGCCGGTTGGGAATAAAGCAGCTCTGGAGAAAGTCGCTCGGCTTGGGATTGAAGCCGCATTCGCCGAGTTTGTGCTTCTAAGGGACCATGATGACAGCAATGCCTGGACAGATTGGAGGCAAGAAGCTGGGTTTGAGACGGACCCGCGCCGCGACACGCTTATTATTCCAGATCCCAATGTGCGCGTGCAGGCCGTCGCGAACGGACAGGGGGTGGCTCTCATGGATGATCTTGTTGCTCAGGAACTCGATGATGGCTGTCTTGTACGGCTCTCAGAAAAAGAGCTGTCCGATTACGGGTACTTCATTGTTGAGCCGTTTGGCAGCCGGCACAGTCAGGCTGTGCGGGAATTCAGTGACTGGCTTCAAGGCGCAACACATCTGTAGCGGCTGCAAAAGCGATCATTCGAGAGGTCTCCAGCATCGGACAAAGTAGGCTCAAAGGCGCCAGCGCTCATTCGAGCCACGACCCCATCTCAGAAACAACAGCGCCCGAAATCTCCATCATGTCCCGCAGAATGTAGCCTGTACCACTTCGCTCTGCGACGGCGGGCGGGTCAGGTCGGCATTGTCCGGCCGATCCAAGAAAGGCTGCCCCAGCACGCTGTTGAGACGATGAAAGGGCGTGTAATCCCCCTGCACCGCCGCCTCGATCATCTGTTCGACCCGATGGTTGCGCGGGATGAAAACCGGGTTGGCCGCGTGCATTACCTGGGTCGGGGTTTCTTCGTGCGCCAACCGCGCTTGCCAACCTTCGGCCCATCCGTCAAATGCCATTGGATCAGTGAATTGATCCCGTGCCTTGTCCGTGCCCAGCGCGCGGAAAGTGTTGGTGAAATCCGCATGATTCTGCGCCATGCGCACCAGCAGGTCCGAGATCAGCTCAGAATCTTCGTCACGGGTCGTCGTCAGACCAATCTTGGCCTGGAAGCGTGCCATCCAATTCCGCTGCAACAGATCGGGCATCGCGTGTACGATCTCAGTCGCCTCTTCAACCGCTGCTCCCTTGTCCTCCATCTGCTGGATCAACGCGGTGGCCAATTGTGCCACGTTCCAGACGGCAATATCCGGTTGATTGGAATAGGCATATCGCCCTGCCCGGTCGATCGAGCTGTAGACCGTGTTGGGGTGATAGTTGTCCATGAAGGCGCAGGGCCCATAGTCAATCGTCTCACCGGCAACCGAGCAATTGTCGGTGTTCATCACCCCGTGAATGAACCCCACGCTCATCCAACTTGCAATCAACTGGGCCTGAGCGTCACGCACAGCACGCAACAAGCCCATCGGCCCCTCAGCCTGCGGATAATGGCGCGCGATGGCATACTCCGTCAGGCGACGTAAGCTCTCGATCTGCCCCCGGGCAGCAAAGACCTGAAACGTCCCGACCCGCAGATGGCTGCGCGCCACACGGGTCAGCACCGCACCAGGCATAGGCCCTTCGCGCAGGACGACCTCTCCGGTCTCGACCGCGGCCAAAGCGCGGGTGGTCGGAATGCCCAGCGCGTGCATCGCCTCGGACACCACGTATTCGCGCAGAACGGGCCCCAGCCAAGCCCGCCCGTCCCCCTGCCGCGAGAACGGCGTCGGACCAGAGCCTTTCAACTGAATGTCACGACGCACACCATCGGTGCCCACGGTTTCCCCAAGTAAAACCGCCCGACCATCCCCCAGTTGTGGGTTATAGTTGCCAAACTGGTGCCCGGAATACAGCTGCGCCAGCGGCTCCGCCCCGGCGGGTATGGCATTGCCGGCAAAGGTCTCGGCAAGCTCGTGCACATCCCCCGGTGCGATATCCAAAAGCCGCGCGAGATCTGCGTTGAACGCAATCAGCTGCGGTGCGCGAACAGGGACCGGCGCCTGACGTGCATAAAACGCATCTGGCAGGCGGGCATACGAGTTATCAAACGGGATTGTCAGTGTCATGCGGCAAACATATGACCTGCGCGCATGATTGCCATAGCGGATCGCGCCATCCCGTGCATAATCGGCCAAAACATGAGGCACCGATGACCGGACAACAGATTATCGATCAACTTCAACTGCAGCAACACCCGGAAGGTGGCTGGTTCAAAGAAACCTGGCGTGCCGACAATGCTGGCCGCGCCACTGGCACCTGCATCTACTTCCTGCTGCAAGCCGGGGAAAGCAGCCACTGGCACCGGGTCGATGCGACCGAGATCTGGCTTTATCATGCCGGCGCACCTCTGGTCCTATCGCTCAGCGAGACGGATCAGGGGCCCGCACAAGAATTCCAGCTGTGCCCGGACCTGACGGAAGGCGCGCCCCAGGTGATCGTTCCGAAAGGCCATTGGCAAGCCGCCCGCAGCACCGGAGCCTACACGCTGGTCAGCTGTACCGTCTCCCCCGGGTTTGAGTTTTCTGGATTCGAACTTGCGGACCCGGGGTTCGATATCCCAAAAGCCTAACGTCAGTGGTTAAGAGTTTAGGGCAGATCAGATGCGTGAAGACCTGAAAAAAGCGTTCGAGAACCATGATTGGTCAGGGAAAAGAGGTAAAGCGCCACGTTCTGGTCCCGGATCGACCTTGGCCGCCACCGAGCGCTTGCGCACTGCGTTGCCGCAGATCTTCGAGCAACTCAAAATCCGGCGGTTTCTGGACGCACCATGTGGCGATTGGACATGGATGCAGACTGTCGATCTATCGCAGCTTGAAGCCTACCACGGTACGGACATCTCAACGTCAGTGATACAAGACGTTTCAGAAAAATTCACATCCGACAAAGTGTCTTTTTCCGTATTGGACGTGTGTTCCGACCCATTGCCGGCCGCCGATTTGATTATGTGCCGCGAGTGTTTGTTTCATCTCAAACACGAAGCGAAATGGGCCTTCTTTCAAAACGCCCTGGCGGCGGACATCGCGTTCATAATGTTTTCGATTGATCATATTCGCCTCAATCACGACCTCCTGAGGAATGGCGGGTTTAGACGGTTCAACCCCATGATGGAACCGTTTAACTTCCCGCTGCCGCTCTACTATGTTCACGAAACAACGAACCAGGACATGTTCGACGTGTACGATCCGGATCTGGGTCACCGTCAGCACCGCTCGATGGGGATTTGGACACGCGAGATGATTGCCAACGCCATGCCACAGTCGCAGCCCCAGCAAACATCGAACTAACGGCTTGCCTCATCGGGCTACACGATTAGTGCTACAGACAGATCGCTCACCAACTTGCCAGCAGCGCTCGCACGGGCCACTCTGGCTGCTATGGATCACCGCTCCCTCATTGCGTCTATCCCGCCTAAGATCAAAGACGATCTCCAGCGGCGCTCTGACGCTGCCGGGCTCAGGCATCTGGCACTGTATCTTCTGGCACTGACGGTAACGTCAGCCGGACTGATCGCGCAGGTTCCGTTTTGGCCGCTGTTGATCCTGCCGCAGGGCATTCTGCTGGTGTTCCTCTTCACCCTCAGCCACGAATGCACCCACAAAACACCGTTCAGAACCAACTGGCTCAACGATATAGTCGGACATTTGGTCTCAGTTCCCATTGCCCTGCCCTTTACGTGGTTTCGCTACTTCCACTTGGCCCATCACAAATGGACCAATCACCCGGAAAACGACCCCGAACTCGACGGCAAACCGCGCCCCAACACCTGGCGCAGCCTGATCGTCTACCTCATCGGCTGGCCATACTGGTCCGCAATGGCTCGGGTGCTCATGCGCAACGCCTTGGGACGGATCGATGCCCCTTACCTGCCCGAGCGCCAACATCGCGCAATCACAACCGAGGCGCGCGTCCTGTTGGTCGGCTATGGCCTCGCAGCCCTCAGCTTGGTTTTCACATCTGCGCTGGTCTGGCTCTGGCTGCTGCCAGTGCTAGTCGCACAACCCTTCCTGCGCCTCTATCTTCTGGCAGAACATGGGCTCTGCCCGCCGGTGGCCAACATGCTGGAAAACTCTCGCACAACGTTCACCAACCGTATCGTCCGGTTCTTGGCCTGGAACATGCCGTACCACGCCGAACACCACGCTTTTCCGAATGTTCCGTTCCACCAGTTGCCAGGGTTTCATGCCTGGACCCAAGCTCACTTGAAATCCACATCAGACGGCTACACAGAATTCGCGGCTGACTACATAGAGCACCTGCCAGCCAAGGCAGGCTCTTCATCGGGCTGAAGATATCCCGGGGGAGTCGCGCTTGCGCGATGGGGGCAGCGCCCCCTACGACTTGGCCGCCTTTCCGCGGTTCGGGGCTGACACGACACCGCCCCCAACCAGCACCTTCACACCTGTGGTTCCCGGGCACGAGGTGGGCAAACCACGCGCCACCCGGACCGCCAGATAGGCAAAGGCCTGCGCTTCCAGCATGTCACCGTCCAGCCCCACCGCCTCAACCGGCTCGACAGGACAATCCAGCGCAACCCGCAGCATCTCCATCAAAACCGGATTGTGTCGCCCTCCACCGGTTACCAGCATACGCGAGGGCGGTTTTGGGCAGTACTCCATCCCCTGCACAACTCCGGCAGCGCACATCCCGGTCAGCGTCGCCACCGCGTCCGCATCCGGCAAGTCACGAACCAGCCCGATCATCTCGGCAAAGTCATTCCGGTCCAGCGATTTTGGCGGCATGCGCGCGAAGAAAGGCTCGCTCAGGAACAATTCCAAAGCGCCTGTCTCTACCGTTCCTTCGCGGGCAATGGCGCCATCTTTGTCCATAGACAATCCAAAGCGGCCCTGCATCAGATCATCGACCGGCGCATTGGCGGGGCCGGTATCAAAGGCCACAAGCGCGCCGGGGATTTCAGGCCGTTCAAAAGACGGATCAACATAGGTCAGATTGCCAACCCCGCCGAGGTTCAGAAAACACAATGGTTCCTCTGCCTCGATCCACTTGGCGCAAGCAAAGTGGAAAAATGGGGCTAACGGCGCTCCTTCGCCCCCCATCTGAACATCATCGCTGCGAAAATCCCAAACCACCGGCACGCCCAGCGCCTGCGAAAGGCCATTCCCGTCGCCAACCTGCAAGGTGCCCCGCCCACGCGGTTCATGCGCCAGAGTCTGCCCGTGAAATCCGATCAGGTCGATATCTTCAAACTCACACAGCGCCTCGCAATGGGCCATGGTGACTACGTCGCCAGCCGCCTCGACCTCATCCCCGTGCCAATGCCCCATTCCGGCCCGCAAAACTGCGCGCTCTTCGTCTGAATAGGCACGATACCCGCTTTCGCCAAAGGCAAAAATCGCGACCCCGTCGGTTTCGATCACCGCCGCGTCCACCCCATCCATCGAAGTTCCTGACATCGCCCCAAGCGCACGCAGGGCCCCGCGTTTTGCTACGGCCTTATTCATGGCCTTTTCCTTCTGCCACTCGACGCCTATAAGGTGCCCCGCATTACAACCCTGAGGCAAGACATGACCTACCATCCCAAATCGGATTTCATCGCAACGATGATGGAGCGTGGCTTTTTGGCCGATTGCACCGATTATCAGGGCCTTGATGAGGCGCTGATCAGCGGGTGTAAACCGGCCTATATCGGCTTTGATGCAACGGCACAGTCATTGCATGTGGGCAGCCTTATTCAGATCATGATGCTGCGCTGGTTCCAGAAAACCGGCCACAAACCGATCACCCTGATGGGCGGCGGCACCACTAAAGTGGGCGACCCGTCCTTTCGTGCGGATGAACGCCCTTTGCTGGGCCCCGAACAGATCGATGCCAATATTGCGGGCATCAAAAAGGTGTTCTCGGCCTATATCGACTATGATACCGACGCCGAAAACGCGGCTCTGATGCTGAACAACGCCGAATGGCTGGACGGCCTGAACTACCTCGATTTCCTGCGCGATATCGGGCGGCACTTCTCGGTCAACCGGATGTTGGCCTTTGAATCAGTGAAGTCCCGGCTGGATCGAGAGCAGTCGCTGTCATTCCTGGAATTCAATTACATGATCCTGCAGGCCTATGACTTCCTTGAACTGAACCGCCGCTATGGCTGTGTTCTGCAGATGGGCGGCAGCGACCAGTGGGGCAACATCGTCAACGGCATCGACCTGACGCGTCGCGTACTGGACCAAGAGATTTATGGCCTGACGAGCCCCCTGCTGACCACCAGCGACGGCAAAAAGATGGGCAAGTCTCAGGACGGTGCCGTCTGGCTGAATCCCGAGATGCGCTCGCCCTATGAATTCTGGCAGTTCTGGCGCAATACCACCGACGCGGATGTCGGACGTTTTCTGAAACTCTACACCGAACTGCCGGTAGATGAATGTGATCGTCTGGGAGCGCTTGCAGGGGCTGAGATCAACGAAGCCAAGATCCGTCTGGCCAATGAGATCACAACGCTACTGCACGGGGCCGAAGCGGCGACAACCGCCGAAGCAACCGCGCGTGAAGTCTTTGAAAAAGGCGGCGTGGGGGGCGATCTACCGACCCTGACCCTAAGCGCAGCGGATCTGGGTGGTGGCATGTCCATCGTACAGCTGATCGTCAAATCCGGTCTGGCCAAATCCGGCAAAGAGGCCAAGCGCCTAATTGCTGAAAACGGTGCCAAGATGGACGACGCACCGCTAACGGATGCCGGTCTGATGATTGATGCGGGCGCTCTGTCGTCCCCCATCAAGCTAAGCGCCGGTAAAAAGCGCCACGCTCTGGTCCAGCTGGGATAAGAACCAAAACCTGATCGCTCAAGAAAACGGCCACCCCTTCGGGTGGCCGTTTTCTTGTTTCAAACCAAGATGCCGATTGGGCGGCAGGCAAAACTCACCTTTTGCCTTTGCCTCCGCCTTTGCCGCCACCTTTTCCATCGCCACCTTTGCCGCCGCCGTGACCGCCTTTGCCGCCACCGTTGTCGCCGCCCTTGCCGCCACCGTGGCCACCTTTGCCGCCGCCCTTACCGGGGCCGTCACCACCTTTTCCGCCGCCTTTGCCGGGACCGTCACCGCCTTTGCCTGGGCCATTGCCGCCGCCTCCGTCACCGGGACCGTCACCGCCGTCGCCCGGGCCGTCACCGCCGTCACCGGGGCCGTCGCCACCACCATTGCCGGGACCATCATTGCCGCCATCACCGGGATTGCCACCGCCGCCATTGCCCGGCCCGGTGCCGCCATCATTCCCTGGGCCGCTGCTGCCATTGTCGCCCGGATCAGCCGGGCTGACCTGCGCGAATTGGTCCGAGCCCCGATCCTCACCCCGGCTGCTACCGGCCGCCGTGCCAATAGACGCGGTTGGCACATCGGTCAGCAATGACGCCAATCCGGGGCACATCGCGCCGGTGTTTTGCAGTGTAGTTGAAAAATCCGACCGGTTCTGAAGGCGCTGCAAGAAACTAGGGGTGACATGCGTGCAGTCGCACATCGTCGTGTAATCCCCACTATTCGCCGCATCCCGTGCGGTTTTCCAGTTGCAAACCTCGGGCGCCGCAGCTGCACTGCCAGCCGCCAAAACCCCAAAGATGGGCGCGGCAACCCATGCGGCCATCCCTACTCTCTTACTCTTTTGCATAGCGTATCACTCCTCTCGCTACGTCGCTTGTTCGCGACATTGCATCCGCAGTCGATGTGGGCGCCCAACATTAAAACCAGATGAGGACCGCCTGATCTTGTCTTGAGAAAGCACAGCGAAGATGTGGACACGCCCGGCAACATCCGTTTAAATGAACACTTGTTCAAATCACTCCAAAGGGAGCCTGCCATGCAATTATCCTCAACCGCAGCTATCATCACCGGCGGCGCATCGGGTTTGGGTGAGGCCACGGCTCGCCATTTTGCCGCGCAGGGCGCTCAGATCACAATCCTGGACCGGGATGCAGATCGCGGAACGCAGGTCGCTGCCGAAATTGGCGGGCACTTTGCACAAACCGACGTGACTGACGAGGGGTCCGTCGCCATCGCCATGGCAACAGCGACGGACAAAATGGGCCGGATCACGGCAGCGGTGAACTGCGCAGGCATCGCTTACGGCATCAAGACGGTGGGCAAGGATGGCCCCCACCCTTTGGACGCATTCCAGCGCACCATCGACATCAACCTGGTCGGCACCTTCAACGTGTCGCGCCTGGCCGCCGTCGAAATGGCCAAGAATGAACCGGAACCAGACGGCGCGCGCGGTGTGATCATCAACACCGCCTCGATCGCAGCCTTTGACGGCCAGAAAGGCCAAGCAGCCTATGCCGCGTCGAAAGGCGGAGTGGTTGGCATGACCCTGCCGATGGCCCGCGATCTGGCCTCAACCGGTATCCGGGTGATGACCATAGCGCCCGGCATCTTCATGACCCCGATGCTAGCCGGATTGCCAGAAGAGGTGCAACAGCAGCTCGCCGCCGATGTTCCCAACCCCGCTCGTCTGGGTGATCCGCACGAATACGGACGACTGGCCGGGTTCATCGTCGAGATGGGCTATCTCAACGGAGAAGTCATCCGTATCGACGGTGCATTGCGGATGCGCTAGGCGTTAATCATGACCGAGCGGGAAAAAATGGAAGCCGGCGACTGGTATAGCTGCCTGGACCCGGAACTCGACGCGCTGCGTGCCCAAGCGCGCCGCGCGGTGCACGCACATAACAGCTGTGACCCGGACACGAGGGGCGCGATGGCACCGGCCTTGCGCGCCCTGTTTGCGCGCACCGGTGCCGATTGTTTTGCCGAAGCGCCCTTTCATTGCGCTTATGGCGTGAACATCCACCTTGGTGACCGGGTCTATTTCAATGCCGGTTGCGTTATTCTAGATACGGCCCGCGTGCAAATTGGCGACGACACCATGTTCGGACCCAAAAGCCAAATTTATTGCGCCCAGCATGCGAAAGACCCGATCGAACGCGCCAAAGGTCTTGAGATCGCACTGCCCATCACAATCGGCAGCAATGTCTGGGTCGGTGGAGGTGCCATCATCCTGCCTGGTGTCGCCATCGGCGATAACGCAATTATTGGCGCAGGCAGTGTCGTGACCAAAGATGTGGCAGCAGATCAGACCGTTGTTGGCAACCCTGCACGCCCTATCGACTAAACAGTCGACTTGCGACCATCAGAGTACTGTGCACCTCGAAAGATCCGGGTGTTTCAAGACATACAAGTTGTACCTATTGCCCTTCGGCCTTCTCTTCCAGCGTCAGCCATTCCTCTTCGCTGGCCGATAGTTTTTCTTGCCGCTCGACCAGCGCGTCTGTCGCTTTTTGAAACTTGACCGGTTCGCGGGTAAACAATTCCGGGTCCGACATCAGCTCTTCCAGCTTGGCAATCTCAGCTTCCAGACGGGCGATTTCGGATGGCAGTTTCTCAAGCCGGTGCTTTTCTGAGAATGACAAGCCGGTTTTGGGCTTGGCATCTTGCTTTACCTTTGGCTTTGAACTCTTTGCTTTTTCTTCTTTTAGTTCTGTATGATCTCCGCGCTGCGCGATGTAATCCGACCACCCGCCAGCATACACCGTCGCACGGCCATTCCCCTCCATCGCGATGGTTGTCGTCGCAACACGGTCCAGAAAATCACGATCGTGACTCACCAACAGGACCGTACCGTCGTAGTCATCCAGCAGTTCCTGCAACAAATCCAGTGTCTCGACATCCAGATCGTTGGTCGGTTCATCCAGCACCAGCATGTTCGAGGGTTTTGCCATCAGCTTAGCCAACAACAAGCGCGCTTTTTCCCCTCCGGACAAGGACTTAACGGCCGCTCTTGCCTGCTGTTCGTCGAACAGGAATTCCTTGAGATAACCCACAACATGTTTGGGCTGACCACCAACCATCACCTGATCAGCCTTGCCAGACACTCGCATCTCGGGGTCTCCGGTCAAGCTGTCCCACAGGGTCATTTCCGGGTCCAACTGCGCGCGGGTCTGATCAAAGACCGCAACTTCCAGATTGGTTCCCAAGTTGACTGAGCCCTCGTCAGGGCTTTCCTGTCCCAGCAGGATTTTCAGCAACGTGGTTTTGCCGACGCCATTCGGCCCGACAAAGGCCACGCGATCCCCGCGCTGCACCAAAAGGTCAAAGTTGCGCACAATCTGATGATCGCCGAAGGCCTTGGATATGCCCTTGGCCTCAATCACCTTGCGCCCGGATTTTGGGCCCGATTCCAAGGCCATGGCGGCGGATCCCTGCCGCTTGATTTGCGATGCTCGCTCGGCCCGTAGCGCCTGCAACGCCCGGACACGCCCTTGATTGCGCTTGCGACGGGCGCTGATGCCTTCAACAGCCCAACGTGCCTCGGATTTGATCAGGCGATTCAGCTTGTGGCGCTGCTGGTCTTCTTCATCCCAGACCTTGTCGCGCCAGGCCTCAAAGCCCTCAAACCCCTGCTCTTGCCGCCGCACCGCACCCCGATCAATCCACAAGGTAGCGCGGGTCAAGGCGCGCAAAAACGCCCTGTCGTGAGAAATCAGAACAAAAGCCGCCCGCGTCGCGCTCAATTCACGTTCCAGCCACGCAATCGCTTCGATGTCCAGATGGTTGGTTGGTTCATCCAGCAACATCAAATCGGGTGCCTCGGCCATCAGCTTGGCCAATGCCGCGCGTCGCCGCTCCCCGCCCGAGGCGGTGTCGACTGGTCGAGCTGGATCGAACTTCAACCCCTCACCCGCACGCTCAACCTTATAAAGCTCACCGGGCTCCAATCCGCTCGAGGCATAATCGCCAAGCGTCGCGAACCCCGCCATGGTTGGATCCTGCTCCATATACCCAACCGATTTGCCCGGCGGAATCACGATATCCCCCTGATCCGCTTCAACCAGACCGGCCATCACTTTCATCAATGTGGATTTTCCAGAACCGTTGCGCCCCACCAGAGCGACGCGATCACCCGGTTGTACCACAAGGTCCAAGCCGGAAAACACTGGATCACCCCCGAAAGTCAGAGAAATGCCAGACATCTGCAACAAAGGAATTCTCGCCATGCCCGCCAGCTAAACTGGCGCGATCTAAGCGTCAACGCTTTGCCTTCACCTTTTTAGAAATACTCAAATTACCCGGCCACGGCCCGCAGCAAACGCTTGCGTGCCGGCGGAATCGTCCCGATTTCCAAGCCCGTGAACACGTGCAACGTATTCATGTGCCGATCCACCACCGCATGATCGCTGACCCAGCCGCCCATCATCAGGTAGGTGCGCAACAACGGCGGCATTCTCAGCATCGCCTTTTTAGCGTCGGGCCTGCGACGCAACCGAGAGGCAAACCGAAAAACGTCCGGCGCTTTGACCCGCGGTAACCAGCGCGTGGGGCCAAGGTGGCGATCCCGAAGCATCGCAAAAGCGTCCAGATACTCGGCAGTTTCAGTTCCGGCAAAGGAGGAGCAACCAAACAGCATTTCCACCCCATTCTGATACACATAGGCGGTCATCGCGCCCCACGCGACCCGTAATATATCGGGATCTTTCCAATCAGGGTGAACGCAGAACCGGCCCATTTCCACCATGCGACCGCTAAAATCAGCAAGGGTGGTCAGGTCATAGTATTGGGCCGAATAGCTGCGCCCGATCTCGGCACCATCTTCTATCGTCAACATGCGAAAGCAACACACCAGTTGACCGTCCGAGCGCATGTCCTCGACCAGAACATGGGCGCATAACGTATCAAAATCATCCTGATCGGGTTGCTTTGTGCCAAAGGCCAGCGTGCGCAGCGCTTGTGCAGCGGCAACATCCTTGGCCGATCGCGCCAAACGGGCCTGGTATCGCCCTTTGCTCAGCAAAACTGCCGTTGCCATGGTCGCATCCTCCGCGGTTGCTGACCGATTAGATCCTTGCGTGTTCCGTATCACACGACATGTGAATGCCGTGTGACCATCGCAAGATGTTGGCCTGAATTAGTTGGACCCAATGACATTAGCCGGGTTGA
Organism: Ruegeria sp. CK2; assembly: GCF_056536585.1. Taxonomy (NCBI): domain Bacteria; kingdom Pseudomonadati; phylum Pseudomonadota; class Alphaproteobacteria; order Rhodobacterales; family Roseobacteraceae; genus Ruegeria; species Ruegeria sp. CK2. The sequence continues at coordinate 307,872 of NZ_JBQFPW010000004.1, read as the reverse complement.
AGTTCCCGATGTTGCCCAGCAGTTGACGCAAGAACCCTTTGTCCTGCACATTCGAATCCGTCACGCGGCGCTCAAGCGGAATCACGATCCCGTCTTCCAGGCCAAACCGTTCGATATTCCTTACAACTCCGCGCTGGTCAAAGCTGATGGCTACAAGTTCGCGGGATACAACTTCGGGCTTTTTCGGGCCGTAATGACGGACACGCGACCGGACATAATAAAAACCCGAATCCTGAACGACGCCTGACGCGCCCGGCGCGCCGATGGCTTCGGTTACGCTGTCACGTGTATCCTTACCGACTTGGATTTCGGCCAATTCGTCGGCAGGTGGTACATATCCATGATTCTTGAAGATCGGCGTACATGCGCCGACAATTGCCAGGCAGGCACCAAAGACAAGCGCTTTCGTCGCCGGTTTCACCTTATTCACAACCTTCAACATGCACACCCTCTTGCCTTGGCCTCTTGCGGCTTCTATCCGATTACAGAAACCGCTGCCACGGTTCAACACAGGAAAGACTCTCGAATGAGCAACGTTACTTCATTGCGGGTGGCTGATTTGCCGCAAAACGCCCCAACAGCCTTTAACCTGCGCCCCGACGCAGAGGTGCAGAACGACATTAAGAACGAGCTTGAATTGCTTGGCCTGCGCAAACTCAGTTTTACAGGCGAGCTGCGCAGTCAGGGCAAGCGGGACTGGGCTTTGACCGGCAAATTGGGGGCAACCGTTATTCAACCCTGTGTCGTGACGCTGGAACCGGTTACGACCCGGATCGACATTCCGGTTTCCCGCGTTTTTATAGCCGAATGGACCAACCCAGACGAGCCCGAATACGAAATCCCCGAAGATGACGAAACCGAACCTTTGGGTGCAGAAATTGACCCACACCAGGTTATGATCGAGGCATTGTCGCTGGCCTTGCCACAATATCCGCGCAAGGATGGTGCCGAATTGGGGTCGACTGGTTATACCGAACCCGGCAAACAGCCAATGACAGACGCGGATGTGAAACCCTTTGCGGGATTGGCAGGATTGCGTGACGCGCTCAAAAAAGACGAGTGACAGGGGTCTGATTTCCTGTCATAGCAGGCGGTCAGAAAAAGCGCTTGAACATGTCGAGAATCGCAGTATTTTCGCGCGCTCATCGGATTTTGGGTTGGACATCGCGGGGCTCGTCCCCTAAACGCGCGTCAAACCTCGATAAAACGGAATATGAAACCCGGCTGGCAGCGAATCTGCTCGCCCTTAGTAGACAAAGGTTGAGACCATGGCTGTCCAACAGAACAAAGTTTCCAAGTCGCGCCGCAACAACCGCCGCGCGCACGACGCTCTGGTTGCTGCAAACCCGAACGAATGCGCCAACTGCGGTGAACTGAAGCGCCCGCACCACGTGTGCGCATCCTGCGGCCACTACGACGATCGTGAAGTCGTCGCACAGGCCGACGAAATCGACCTGGATGAAGACGCGGCCTAAGCCTGATCGAGCGCAGACCAGGGAATGACTGAGCAGCCCACGCAACCCGATCGGATCACCATCTCGGTTGACGCTATGGGTGGGGACGCTGGTCCATCGGTCGTCATTGCAGGGCTTGCGCGATCCGCTAAGAAAAACCCGGAGATCGGGTTCCTGCTGCACGGTCCAGAAGCTGCGCTGCGCAAACTAGTTGCCAAACGACGTGTCCTTGATGGGCGCGTCGTTTTTCGTGATTGCCCCGACGTCGTCACGATGGAGGACAAACCCAGCCAAGTTGTGCGCAATGGCAAGCAGACCTCGATGTGGTCAGCATTGGAGGCCGTGCGCGATGGTGAAGCTCATGGCGCGGTGTCCTGCGGCAATACCGGAGCGTTGATGGCGCTATCGATGATGCGCCTGCGCAAGCTACCGGGCGTGAATCGACCTGCAATTGCGATTCTTTGGCCATCGCGAAACCCGCAGGGTTTCAACGTCATGTTGGATGTCGGCGCAGATGTACGCGCTGATGCCAAGGACCTTCTTCAGTTTGCACTGATGGGCGCATCCTACGCCCGTAATGGCATGGCGCAGCACCGCCCTCGTATCGGCTTGCTGAACGTGGGCACGGAAGAACACAAAGGTCGCCCCGAGCTTAAGGAAGCGCACGGCATGATCTCGGAATTCGCGGATCAGGCAAATTTTGACTTCGTCGGTTTTGTCGAAGGCAGCGACATTCCCGGCGACAAAGCAGATGTCATTGTGACCGACGGGTTTACCGGCAACGTCGCAATCAAAACCGGCGAAGGCACAGCAAGCCTGATCGGCGATCTGCTGCGTCAGGCCTTCAAGTACAGCCCCCTGTCGCGCCTGGCATCCGTTCTTGCGATCACGTCACTGGGACGCCTGAAAAAGCGCATTGATCCGCGCCGTGTAAACGGTGGCGTATTTTTGGGGCTGAACGGCACGGTCGTGAAATCCCATGGTGGGGCCGACGAGACAGGTGTGTCAGCGGCGGTCAAGCTGGCCTTTACCCTGGCTGAGTCCGGATTTGCGGAAAAATTGGCGGCACGGGTTGCATCGACTGCCCAGCTTGCACAAGATGCCGCGCAGGCTGCGCCGCAGACCGAAAAATAACAAAAAAGGCAGTACCCCAGAATGGCAAGCCGTTCAGTTGTTGTAGGTGTCGGGCATTACTTGCCGGAACGTGTCGTCCCCAATTCCGAGTTTGAGAAAACCTTGGATACAACGGATGAGTGGATCCGCACCCGCTCGGGGATTGAGCGTCGCCACTTCGCTGCCGAAGGCGAAACAACGTCCGATCTGGCAACCAAAGCAGCCGAGGCCGCGTTGAAAGACGCGGGCCTTCAGGCCGATGACATCGATGCGATCGTTCTGGCGACGTCGACGGCTGATCTGACATTCCCGTCCGCGTCGACAATGGTTCAGGCGCGTCTGGGCATGACAAAGGGGTTTGCCTTCGACGTACAAGCAGTTTGCGCTGGTTTTGTCTTTGCCCTCAGCAACGCCAACGCACTGATCCTGTCCGGTCAGGCCAAACGCGTTCTGGTGATCGGCGCCGAGACGTTTTCGCGAATCATGGACTGGACCGACCGCTCTACCTGCGTTCTGTTCGGGGATGGCGCGGGCGCATTGGTGCTGGAAGCGCAAGAGGCTCAGGGAACCGCCGAAGACCGGGGTATCCTGTCCACCGATCTGAATTCCGACGGTCGGTACAAGGACTTGCTATATGTCGATGGCGGCGTGTCCACGCAATCAACTGGCCATTTGCGGATGCAAGGCAATCAGGTGTTTCGCCATGCCGTGGAGAAGCTGTCGAAGACCGCGGAAACGGCCCTTGCCGGCGCGGGCCTAAGCAACGCCGATGTGGACTGGATTGTCCCACATCAGGCCAATATCCGCATAATTCAGGGCACGGCCAAGAAAATGGGCCTGCCGATGGAAAATGTCGTGGTGACGGTTCAGGATCATGGCAATACGTCGGCCGCGTCGATTCCTTTGGCCATGTCTGTCGGCAAAGAGCGCGGACAAATAAAGCCCGGTGATCTGATCGTGACCGAAGCGATTGGTGGGGGTCTGGCCTGGGGTGCCGTAGTTCTGCGCTGGTGACAGGCACTTTCCAGCTTACACAGCCGCTTGCAATTCATTGATATTGACAGCGAATTTCGCATCACCCTATGCTTTGATATCAACAGGGGAAAAAGCATGGGCGACAAAACACTGACCCGAATGGATCTGAGCGAGGCCGTCTTTCGTGAAGTCGGTCTTTCACGCAATGAAAGCGCGCAACTGGTCGAAAGCGTTCTTGATCATATGTCTGACGCGCTGGTGCGTGGGGAACAGGTCAAGATTTCATCTTTTGGTACATTCAGCGTTCGGGACAAAACCGCCCGCATCGGCCGCAACCCCAAAACCGGTGAAGAAGTTCCTATTCAGCCGCGTCGCGTGCTGACCTTCCGCCCGTCGCATCTGATGAAGGATCGCGTCGCAGCCGGGAACCGCAAGTAAGTTCAGGACATAACGGTTATGAGCAAGTCGCCCGACGCCTTTCGCACCATCAGTGAAGTTGCGGATTGGCTCGGCGTTCAGGCACATGTGCTACGATTCTGGGAAAGCCGGTTCACGCAGGTGAAACCGGTCAAACGCGCTGGTGGACGTCGGTACTACCGTCCGAATGACATGCGCCTTCTGGGCGGTATCAAACGTTTGCTGCACGAGGAAGGGATTACAATCAAAGGCGTTCAACGCATTTTGCGCGAACAGGGTGTGGCTCATGTGGCCTCGCTGTCTCCAAGCCTCGATGACATGCCGGAAACGTCAGACGCAGTTGTTGTGCCCTTTTCATCCGAACAGAATGCGGCCCCAGCGGCTGAGCAAATCCATATGGATCTTGAGAATACGGATGAAACAACGGCAGTGTCTGAGGCTCGGAAACCCGCTGCCCGGGGATACCTGGACGAGGCCCCCCTGCTGGGTGGAATCGCCACGCAAGCCTGGAGCAAAACCGAATTTGACGATCAGCTTTTGCGCCAGATTGCACCGGTTGCCAAAGAATTGCGTACCCTGTTGAATCGAATTGAGAACCGGGCGGCAGGATAGGTACAAAGGCTTTGTTTTCCTCTTGCCCCTGCCGGGAAAGTCTTTATGAACACCTCAACGTCGGGCTATGGCGCAGCCTGGTAGCGCGTCCGTCTGGGGGACGGAAGGTCGCAGGTTCGAGTCCTGCTAGCCCGACCAAATCACACCGACGTTTATGGCAGACAGGCCAGATCCTCCTCTGTCGCAGAGGGGAATAGAATGACAGGCGTGTGCCCTAACCAGCAGATCGAAGCAATGATCGGGCGTGGCGAAATCTCGGCCAGCCCAGACGTTTTGCCTGCGCAAATTCAGCCGGCCAGCCTTGACCTTCGTTTGGGAACAGTGGCTTACCGGGTGCGCGCCTCGTTCCTGGCTGGCGAGGGCCGAACGGTTGCAGATCGCCTGACAGAGTTTGAGATGCATCGCATCGATATCAGCGGCGGGGCCGTTCTGGAAAAGGGCTGCGTCTATCTTGTGCCGCTTATGGAGTCGCTCGCGCTTCCATCCGGCACAAATGCTGTGGCCAATGCCAAAAGCTCGACCGGTCGATTGGACTTGCTGACCCGCACGATCACCGATGGCGGCACCGAGTTTGACCGGGTGCCCTCAGGATACACCGGCCCGCTATATGCTGAGATATGTCCGCGTTCCTTCTCGGTGCTGGTGCGGCCCGGCATGCGGCTGAACCAGATCCGGTTCCGTCAGGGTCAGGCCGTTTTGTCAGATGATGAGCTGAATACACTACATGCAGACTCGCCCTTGGTGGACGGACCCGCCGTGATTCAAGACGGGTTAGGGTTTTCGGTAGACCTGCAATTGCCGGGCACCGATCTGGTTGGATACCGCGCCAAACCACATACAGGCGTGATCGATCTGGATCGCATCGGTGGATATGATCCGCAGGATTACTGGGAAGAAGTGCGCACCAAGGACGGGCGTATCATCCTGGACCCCGGTGCTTTCTACATCCTTGTCAGCCGCGAAGCCGTGCATATCCCACCCTTGTATGCAGCCGAAATGGCCCCCTATCTGGCGATGGTTGGCGAGTTTCGCGTGCACTATGCAGGCTTCTTTGATCCCGGTTTTGGCCATGCCGAAGCAGGTGGCGCAGGATCGCGCGGCGTGCTGGAAGTACGCTGTCACGAAGCGCCCTTTGTGCTGGAGCACGGGCAAGTTGTTGGCAGGCTGGTTTATGAACGCATGGCCGAAATGCCAACGCAGCTATACGGTGCCGGCATTGCCTCAAACTATCAAGGCCAGGGTTTGAAGCTGTCTAAACACTTCAAAGCTCCAGGCTGATCTTCAGAACCTCATGAATCGTCGCATCTGACGTGTCAGTTGCTGCACCTGTTTCATGTTCTGTTTTTGCCGCCCTGAGCTGTCTGCCATTTGGCGCTTGGCTTCAGGATCACTGGGTGGCGCGGATGTCTGGCCAGGTTTACGGGTGGTCCGATCAGCCAGATCAAACCCTTTGTCCACACCCCGTGTGACTAGGCGGCGTACCACCTGTCGCACGATCATGTCGATGATCCGATTTGCGTTCATCTGTTCAACTCCGGTTCCCTGACCCACAACATAAGCGATCTGTACGGCAACAAAAGGGCCGTGCGATCACTCTTCTTCGAACAGTTCGGTTTGATCCTCGTCCGCTTCGTCGTCGCTTCCCTCGCCAATGGGCATCGCGCCCGGAGGCGGCCGGTTTTCCAGCAGTCCAGCGGCACGCAATTCCTTGAGACCCGGCAAATCACGCGCGTTTTCCAACCCGAAATGGTCCAGAAATTGCGGGGTAACCACAAACGTCACCGGACGGCCCGGTGTCATGCGACGGCGGCCCAGACGAATCCACTCCATTTCAAGGAGTTGATCAATGGTTCCACGCGACACCGACACGCCCCGGATCTCTTCGATTTCGGCCCGGGTACAGGGCTGATGATAGGCTACAATAGCCAAAGTTTCGATCGCGGCCCGGCTAAGCTTGCGGGTTTCAGCGGTTTCCTTTTGCATCAGGAACCCCAGGTCGGGGGCGGTTCGAATGGCCCAGGCCTCACCCACCTTGACCACACGCACACCGCGCCCTTCATAGCGCTTTTGCAGAACTTCCACCGCTTGCGCCGCGTCGCTGCCATGAGGCATCCGTACTTCGAGATCGGCAATCGTCACGGGTTCAGCACTGGCAAATAACACAGCCTCGACCATACGCTCCTGCTCAGCCAGCGGAGGCGCCTCGAACAGGGTGCCGGTGCCATCGTCTTTGGGGGCGTCAGTCAAGTCTCGGTCCTCTTGCGCAGTTGGATCGGCGCAAAGCTCTCGCTTTGCTTCATCTCCATATGTCCTTCTTTCACCAACTCCAGCGAGGCTGCAAACGTCGCCGCAGTGGCCGAGCGCTTGCGCACCGGATCAGCATCCCAGCCCTCGGGCAGATAGGTTTCCATATCAGTCCAGGTTCCGGCGAATCCGATCAGCGGGCGCATCCGTTCCAGCGCCTGTTCCATCGTGAACACCGCGTCACGGTCCATAACAAAGGGTCGGAATTCATCGCGCGTGCGAATGCGGGCATAGCCCTGCATCAGGTCCAACAACGTGGCAGAATACGTTACTGTACGGATGCGGGTGACATCTTCGCCCTGCCCGCGCCGGAAGAAATCTCGCCCCAGTTGATCGCGCGCCATCAGGCGCGCCGCCGCATCGCGCATGGCCTGCAGACGTTCCAGTTGAAATGCCAGATGTGCGGCCAGTTCTTCGCCAGATGGACCTTCGTCATCCAGGTCAGGCGGCAGCAACAAGCGCGATTTCAGGAAGGCAAGCCATGCTGCCATCACCAGATAATCCGCTGCCAATTCAATCCGCAACGCACGGGCCTTTTCAACAAAGGCCAAATACTGCTGAGCCAGGGCAAGAACCGAAATCTTGCGCAGATCAACCTTTTGCGTCCGTGACAATGTCAGCAGCACATCAAGCGGGCCTTCGAACCCGTCCACATCGACAATCAGCGCCTCGGCTGCAAGCCGATCCGCAACCGAGACCGGGTCTTCACTGAAAAGGTTATCGTTCATACACCTGCCCGCCCATTAGGCGGGATAGTTCCGCCTCGGCGGCCTGTATGTCAAGTTCCTGAGGGGCTTTGCGCATAGCCAAAGCCCGTTCCGCGCGGGATTGCGCCGTGTCGGTCATTTGACCAGCGGCCTCCATGACTTCGGAGCGTTCGGACAATGTTCCGTTACAATGAAGCACCAGATCACACCCCGCCTGCAACGACAGCCCTGCCAGCTCGGACAGTGATCCGCTGAGCGCTTTCATCGAGATGTCATCGGTCATCACCAGACCATCGAACCCGATCTTATCGCGGATCAAGTTCATCATCGGGGCAGATATCGTCGCTGGCTGCGGGTCGATCTGATCGTATACCAAATGCGCCGTCATACCCATTGGTAGATCATTCAGCGCGCGAAACGGGGCGAAATCATTGTGCTCCAGCTCATCCAGCGACAGATTCACATGTGGCAGATCATGGTGACTGTCCAACGTCGCGCGGCCGTGGCCCGGGATGTGCTTTACAACCGGCAAGACGCCGCCATCCAGATGCCCTTGCGCGACGGAGCGGCCAATCCGGGAGGCGGCCTTGGCATCTGACCCGTAACAGCGGTTGCGCAAAAACGCATGTGTTTCCGGCTGAGCGATATCCACCATTGGGGCGCAATTGCTGTCGATCCCCAGAGAAAAAAGTTCATCCGCTATCAGACGATACCGCAGGTACATGGCCCTCTCGGCTTCATCCCCAGCCTGCCTGGCATGATCCAGCGGCGGTCTCCATTCGCGCGCTAAAGGTGCGCGCAGGCGCTGTACCCGTCCGCCTTCCTGATCAATGGTGATCGGGCAATTGCGCCCGACCGCCTCGCGGAAGTCGTCGCACAAGGCCCGCACCTGATCCGCGCTTTCGATATTGCGAGTAAACAGGATAAACCCGAACGGGTTCATCTGGCGGAACAAGGCCCGTTCTTCCGGATTTAGACGCAGACCCTCGGCATCGGTGATCGTGGCACCGAATGTCACCGTACGGCCACCGGGATGCAATCAGCGCCTTGGGCAACCAGAGCGGCACAGAATTGGCGCGAGTCGCTCAGGTCTTCGAACCCAAGCACGCGCAGTCGGTAGAAGGTGCGGCCGCCACTTGAAGTTTGCTGAATAACGCGCTGTTTTCCATCCATATATTCACCAAATCTACCGTCAAACCGCGCCCATTCCGCCTTTGCAACTTCCGCGCTTTCATACGCGCCGAGCTGCGCCATGCGTGTGCCCTTGCTCAGGGTGTCGGGATCGACATCCAGACCAGCAGCGGCTTTGACGGCTGCGTTGATCGCGTCTTCAGAACTTTCGCTTGGCGACACGCTGCCGCTGAGCGCACGGGCCGGACGGTTATGTGGTCGCAAGGACCGCCGCACGCCCGGCAGCGCTGCAATAGCTGGATCAGGGAGCGATGCGGCCAGATCCGCCGGATCAATGGCCGGCTCTTCTTCGGGTGTTACCAGTGCGGCCAGTTGAACCCCTTGCTCTGCCGGGTGACCAGATGCATTGGCTTGTCCAGCCAGCTCTGCAACCAGAGCATCCACGGCATTCTGGCGCAATTCGGCAGCCTCATTGTTGGAAATCGGCTCCTCAACAACATGCAGCGCGGGCGTCGGCTTCAATTCACCCGCTGGCAAATCTTCATCTGTGAGAGAGACCGGGCGCGGCGCGAGGATCAAACGATCCGCCGGGGCCGCGGCCGACCCTTCCGCGGCGACCGCGTTAACTGCAAGACCTTGATGATCGGCGGGTGTTCCACCCGGGTTTTCGGGTTGAATGCGCATCGGCCCTTCCGCCGCGCGCACAACGGGCACCCCGCTGACATCGCGCATCACCAGTTGGTATCCCCAAACCGCAACACCTGCGACCAGCGCCAGCGAGGCAACGGCGCCCAACATATTAATAGCGCGTGCCAGCCCGGCTGCGCCGCGCGGGGCCTCATAATCCTGCATACCTTCGGGATAACCATACGCATCGTCAGAATACGCTTGATTCGTGTATTGCATCTGCTCGGGGCGCGCTTGCCCCGAGTAATCGTAACTCGACATATCCGCCTCACTGCCCGGTTGCGCCTTAAAAAACGGTGCGCGGGTCATTTCTTGTCTGCCTCAGGCCGGCGGTTCGGGCGGTATTGGTTACCGCATCTCCTGCGCCGGAGTAACGCCAAGAATACCCAAGCCCGCTGAAATCACAACAGAAACGGAGCGGGCCAGTGCGATTTTTGACTGACTTGTGGCCACATCGCCATCCTGAATGAAGCGCAATTGGGTTTCTTCGTTGCCCTTATTCCACAATGCATGGAAATCCCCTGCAAGTTCATACAGATAGAAGGCAACGCGGTGCGGTTCATTAGTGCGCGCGGCGATCTCGACCAGCCGTGGCCATTCGGCCAGTTTCTTGGCGACAGTTAGCTCAGACGCGTGATCAATCTTGCCAAAGTCGGCGCCTTTAAGTGTGGTATCCTCCGCGTCTATCCCAGCCACAGCCGCGCGACGCAGCACGCTCATGACCCGGGCATGGGCATATTGCACGTAGAACACCGGGTTCTCGCGGCTCTGCTCCAGCACCTTGTCGAAATCGAAATCCAGCGGCGCGTCGTTCTTACGGGTCAGCATGACAAAACGCGTCACATCCGGCCCGACCTGATCGACCACATCGCGGAGGGTGACAAAGTTCCCTGCCCGTTTCGACATCTTGAACGGCTCGCCGTTCTTCCACAGTTTCACCAACTGGGTCAGCTTGATATCCAGCGATACCTGACCATCGGACAGGGCTGACACAGCCGCCTTCATCCGTTTGACATAGCCACCATGGTCCGCACCGAACACATCGATCAGCGCGTCAAACCCACGGCTCACCTTGTCGTAGTGATAGGCGATATCCGGGGCGAAATAGGTCCAGCTGCCATCTGACTTCTTGACCGGGCGGTCTACGTCGTCGCCGTGTTCAGTCGATTTGAACAGTGTCTGCTCGCGCGGCTCCCAATCCTCGGGCTTTTTGCCTTTGGGTGGCTCCAGCACGCCTTCATAGATCAGCCCCTTGTCGGTCAGTGACTTCAGCGCAGCCTCGATCCGGCCCGTGCCATAGAGCGACTTTTCCGAGAAGAACACGTCCATCTCGACACCCAGCGCCTTCAGATCGGCGCGGATTAGGTCCATCATCGCCTCGGTTGAGAACTCACGCAGATCTTCCAGCCAGTCGCTTTCGGGCTTGTCGACCAGGCTGTTGCCATATTTCTCTTTCAACGCCTCACCGATCGGGATCAGGTAGTCGCCGGGATAGAGCCCTTCGGCAATCTCGGGGCTTAGACCGTTGGCTTCGCGGTACCGCTCATACGCTGACCGTGCCAACACATCCACCTGTGCGCCGCCGTCGTTGATGTAGTATTCGCGTGTCACGTCATGGCCCGAATAGGCCAGAAGGCTTGCCAGCGCATCGCCAAACACAGCACCCCGCGTATGACCTACATGTAAGGGACCGGTAGGGTTGGCCGAAACGTATTCCACGTTGACCTTTTGCCCATGCCCCATGGTCGAGCGACCATAATCCGTGCCTTGTTCCAACACCGCGGCAAGAACGCCTTGCCAAACCGATGGCGCAAGCCGCAGGTTCAGAAAGCCGGGCCCTGCCACTTCGGCGCTGGTGATCCGGTCATCCGCCGCTAGTTTCCCGGCCAACAGATCGGCAATGTCGCGCGGCTTCATCTTGGCAGGCTTCGCCAACACCATCGCCGCATTTGTCGCCATGTCTCCATGTGCCGCGTCACGCGGCGGTTCGACCGCCACGTTGTCAAAGCTAAGCCCTTCGGGCAGAGCGCCTTCGGACTGCATCTGTGCCAGCGCGTCCAGCACCAGGCCGCGGATCTCGGAAAACAGGTTCATTTCGGATGTCCTTTTGCTTGCCGGGCGGTTTACCACGCAAGGCGGCAAGGTCAATGCAAGCGATCGGTTTGGGCTTGGTTTCGCGTCAAAGCTCGCTAATCTCGGCATAAACTCAGGAACCGGAGATCGATCCATGCGCCTTACACTGCCGCTAAGCCTACTGCTGACCGCTGCGACACCGGTATGGGCTGAAATGCCCGCCCCGCAAGGCCACGTGTTGTTAACGCTGGGCGGCGCCGTGACCCAGACAAACCTGCCCGCGCGCGACGAAAATGATGGCGGATTGCTTGGATATCTTGAAGTCCAGCATAACGGCGGCGCGGGGTTTGACGCCGCGATGCTGGATCAGCTTGAGCAAGTCGAGATCACAATCACCTATGGCCCAGAAGGCAACCAACGCGACATCGCCTTTTCCGGCCCACACCTTTCAGAAGTTATGAAAGTGGCAGGGGCCGAGGGCACAACGGCCATGCCTATGGCCATGGACGGCTATCAGGCGGAGATTCCATGGGACAGCATCACTGCACATCAACCGATTGTCGCAACCCATGCGGATGGTGCGCCTATGGGAATCGGTGGCTACGGTCCGACAATGATTGTTTTTCCACCCACTGATGACGCCGGTCTTGCGCAAGAACAATCCGGGCAACAGGTGTGGGCACTAGCCTATATCGGGGTTGAGTGATCAGCCCCCAATAAGCCGCGCATGATCCTGCAACGCGAAGCGATCCGTCATACCCGCAATATAGTCCGAGACAATTCGCGCCAGCGCCGTCTCACTACCTGCCGCCTCAATATCGCTATGCCACCGCGCAGGCATTTGTTTGGGGTCGCTGAGGTAGATGGGAAATAGATCTTCGACGACTTTGCTCACCTCGTCCCGAACGGTCATGACGCTGGGCGCCCGGTACATCCGCGTGAACAAAAAGGCCCTGATTTCCTTCAGTTGCACCCAAAGGTCATTGGAAAACCGGATCACCGGGTAGCCAATGTTACGAATTTCTTCGACCGTTTGCGCACCTGAACCGACAAGCAAATCACTCGATGTGTCGATAACGTCAGCCACCATAACGCCGAACACGCGGCGCAACGCCTCGTGACGGCGGCGGTAAGCTTCTAAACCGGGGTATTTTAGGTCCACTTCAGCATAACAATCCCCAACAATAGGCAATTGCCGGATATCGTCATCCGAGAACAGCCCAGCCCTCAGCCCGTCCAGCAGATCGTGGTTGTTATAGGCGACGTCATCTGACAACGCCGCGACCTGCGCCTCAGCACTGGCATGCGTGTGCAATTCCAGATCAAAGTGTTCATTGAACTCCGCCAGGGCCCAAGGCAGTTCACCCAGCACCGGGCCGTTGTGTTTGGCAATACCCTCAAGGCACTCCCAAGTCAGATTACAGCCATCGAAACCGGCATAGTGACGTTCCAGTTTGGTCACGATTCGAATGGCTTGGGCATTGTGGTCGAACCCGCCATAGGGCGCCATCAGCGCGTGCAACGCATCTTCACCAGTGTGGCCAAATGGTGTGTGCCCAAGGTCATGCGCCAAGGCAACCGCTTCGGTCAATTCGGGGTTCAGCCCCAACGCACCCGCAATCGTACGCGCCACCTGCGCCACTTCGATCGAATGGGTCAGCCGCGTGCGGTAGTTATCGCCTTCATGTTCCACAAACACCTGCGTTTTGTGTTTGAGCCGTCGGAAGGCACTTGCATGGATGATCCGGTCCCGGTCGCGCTGAAAGCATGTCCGGAAACTGCTTTCTTCCTCTGGTACAAGCCGCCCCCTTGCGCGGCCTGGATCAGAGGCAAAACCTGCTCGCTCCAATGGTCTTGTCCTTGTCGCCTGTCCTTGCACTTTCTATATTGTAGAGCGTAGAGGAAAGAAACCTTTGGAGTCCGGCATGAATCTGCCCCCATCAGTCACAGAACGCGCCTTTGAACGCCTTGCCGAAATCGGCGCAGCGGATCAGGGTCAGGCCCTGCGCGTCGCAGTGGAAGGCGGCGGGTGTTCCGGATTTCAATACGAAATCGCGCTGGATGAGCCGAAAGAGGATGACCTTGTGCTGGAAGGCAAAGGTCAGAAGGTGATCGTAGATTCGATTTCGCTGCCATTTCTCGAAAACGCCGTCATCGATTTCACCCAGGAACTGATCGGCGCGCGCTTTGTGATCAACAATCCCAATGCCACCTCATCCTGCGGCTGCGGCACATCCTTTTCCATGTGATCGCCAATTGGGGGCTTTGCCCCCAAACCCCCAGGATATTTTCAGCCAGATGAAGCAGGGGTCTGCTCTCCGACCGTTACGCCGGAGAGCTTCACCTGGCACGGTCATCGGCGTCCCCGCCTGTACCGCATACACTTGGTCAAATAAATTGGTTAAGAATGCGTTTCTTCATCTGGCCAAAAGTATCCCGGAGCGCGAGGCAGAGCCTCGCAACATCGCCTAGCAACTTGCCGTTGGTTCTAATCTGGGCGATAGGTTGCCATAGTGTTTCGGAGGATTGCGCATGAAAATCGCCACATTCAACATCAATGGCATCAAGGCGCGGGCCGAGGCTCTGCCGCGCTGGTTGGATGATGCGCAGCCCGACGTCGTTCTGCTGCAGGAAATCAAGTCGATTGACGAGAACTTCCCCCGCGAGCTGTTCGAAGAGCGCGGGTACAATGTCGAAACCCACGGGCAGAAAAGCTTTAACGGTGTGGCGATCTTGTCGAAGTTCCCGCTCGAGGATGTCACGCGCGGCCTTCCCGGTGATGACGAAGATGAACAGGCGCGCTGGATCGAGGCGACGGTCATTGGCAAGCAAGCTTTGCGAATTTGTGGGTTGTATCTGCCAAATGGCAACCCTGTGCCTGGACCAAAATACGAGTATAAACTGGCATGGATGGAACGCCTGTACGACCGGGCGCGCGACTTGCTGGCCAGCGAAGACGCAGCTTTGATGGCTGGCGACTACAATATCATTCCGCAAGCCGAGGACGCCAAACGCCCGGATGCGTGGCGTGAGGATGCGTTGTTCCGGCCCGAAAGCCGCGCGGCGTTTCGCATGATTTTAAACCTGGGGTTCACCGAAGCCTTCCGGGCGCGTACCAACGGGCCTGGTCACTATTCTTTCTGGGACTACCAGGCGGGTGCATGGAACAAGAATGACGGTATTCGCATCGATCATTTCCTGCTGACTCCGCAGGCCGCAGACCTCATGCGGGATTGTCAGATCGACGCTGAGGTTCGAGGGCATGAGAAACCCTCAGATCATGTTCCCGTCTGGGTCAATCTCGATCTGTGATCGCTCAGGCGGTTGCGTCGTAGCTGTAGATCCAGTCGTATCGGCGCCCCAATCGACCTCCGAACGCCGTCAGAGCCATTTGGGCTGCAATGCGCGCGGGTCCGCGCAAGTGAAAGTTTCGCGCATTGGCTGAGGCCAATTCGACAACCTTCCGAGCCCGTGCTGTGCGTGCGGCCTCATAGGCGCTCAATGCATCGGCAACATCGTTGCCTTCAAAAGACCGCGCCAAAATCCATGCATCCTCAAGCGCAAGGCATGCGCCCTGGGCCATGAACGGCAACGTCGGATGCGCCGCATCCCCAAGCAGAGCGACGCGCCCGTTCTGCCATTTTCGCGCGACCGGACGCAGGAACAAAGCCCAGAGATAAGTATCCTGAACCTCCTGCAATACGTCGTTCACTTTGCCGCCAAAATCCGAAAACCGTGCGCGTAGATCGTTCGGATCGCCTTTCAAACGCCAGCCTTCGCCTTGCCAATCCGACCTCTCTTCGATGGCAACGATATTGAGAAGGCTCTGATCGCGCAGCGGATAGGTTACCACGTGGCGCCCGGGCCCCATGGTCAGATGCGCTTTGGGCAGTTTCGACACGCGATCCCACGGTATCGTCGCACGCCACGCCACTTGGTTGGTGAAACCAAGGATTTCCTCTCCGTTCAGGATGGGGCGGATCGCGCTGCGGCCACCATCTGCTGCAACCACAAAATCCACCGGCAGGATATCCCCAGTGGCCAATAGTATTTCGGCTCTTTCAGGGTGTTCATTGATTTCCTGAACTTTACTGCCAAGGCGAACCTCAACACCAACCTCACCTGCGGATTTGAGCAGCAGGTCAATCAGATCCGCCCGGTGGTAGTAGTATGTCGGACCGGCAGCGGGCTCTCCGATCCGGCTGATAAAGCGCCCGGATTTGTAGTCGCGCAGGATCGTACCGTAGGACCGTTGCCCCATATCAGGACCGTCGCCGAGAACACCCAACGCCTTGAGAACGGTCAGGCCGTTTGCACTGATCTGCAAACCAGCCCCGACTTCAGCGATTTCAGGCGCCTGTTCCAGAACGACAACATCGGCACCCTTTTGACGCAACACAATCGCAGCCGCCAAGCCGCCAATTCCGGCGCCAACAACGCCGACTTTCAGATTTTCAACATTCATAAGGCAGACTTATCGCACAAAAAACGCCGGAGCCATAAGCCCCGGCGTATTTGCTTCGCCAAATCCGAGCGATCAATCGTCGCGGTGGACTTTCTCGCGGCGTTCATGGCGTTCCTGTGCCTCAAGCGTCATGGTCGCGATCGGACGAGCATCCAGACGCTTCAGCGAGATAGGATCACCTGTTTTTTCGCAATACCCATACTCACCCTCGTCGATCCGACGCAATGCGGAATCAATCTTGGACACAAGCTTGCGTTGACGATCCCGCGTACGCAGCTCCAGCGCACGGTCGGTCTCTTCGCTTGCGCGGTCAGCTACATCGGGAATGTTGCGGGTATTGTCCTGCAATCCTTCGATCGTGTCGCGGCTGCCTGCTAAAAGTTCAGTCTTCCAATCGAGCAGCTTGCGACGAAAATACTCAAGCTGTCGATCATTCATGAACGGTTCATCTTCGGCCGGGCGATAATCTTCCGGCAGAAAAACTTCCTGCTTCATATTGGCTCCCTTGGTATGGCCAGAAACGTCGGTCGCGGTCGTTTCACCTGACATTTGGCACCCCCTTCTGCGCAGCGTTTATCCGACGCGCGTAAGAATGTCACTACACAAACGTCGCACCGATACGCCGTTAGTCGGGCCTGTCTAAATATGAGACTTAAAACAACAAAACCTTGTTTTTCTGTGAAATTCAGCAGGCGATTTCAAGGCAATTTTCATGTGCTGCATGAGCGGATTCTCACCGAATCAAACCAAACAGATTGGACTTGTTGTAAAAATTCGCTTCATCCGACGCAGGGGCCTGGGTTGTCAAAAACGTTGCCCCTCTGTAACCCGGACACCACACTCTTGCTCGTTCATCGCGCATAACCACACGAGGGGCCCATGACCGCACGTTTCCAAGGCACAGCTGAATATGTTGCCACCGACGACCTGACCATCGCTGTAAATGCCGCTGTGACGTTGGAACGCCCATTGCTGGTCAAGGGGGAACCGGGCACCGGTAAAACCGAGCTGGCCAGACAAGTGGCCGGTGCGTTGCGGCTGAAAATGATCGAGTGGAACGTCAAATCCACCACCCGTGCGCAGCAGGGCCTATATGAATATGATGCGGTCAGCCGGTTGCGCGACAGCCAGTTGGGTGAAGAACGCGTGCATGACGTGTCGAACTACATCCGCAAGGGAAAGCTGTGGCAGGCGTTCGAGGCGGATGAAAAGGTGGTTCTGCTGATTGATGAGATCGACAAGGCCGATATCGAATTCCCCAACGACCTGTTGCAGGAACTCGATAAGATGGAGTTCCACGTCTATGAGACCGGCGCGACTGTCCGGGCCAAAAACCGTCCGATCGTGATTATTACGTCGAACAATGAAAAAGAACTGCCGGACGCGTTTCTGCGCCGCTGTTTTTTTCACTACATTCGCTTTCCCGATGACGCCACGATGCGCCGGATCGTCGAGGTGCATCACCCCGGCATCAAAGATGCGCTGTTAACAACCGCGCTGACGCAGTTTTATGAAATTCGTGAGACTCAGGGGCTGAAGAAGAAACCGTCGACATCCGAGGTTCTGGACTGGTTGAAGCTGCTACTGGCCGAAGACCTGACTGCCGAGGACCTCAAGCGCGACGGAGTCAACGCGTTGCCAAAACTGCATGGTGCCTTGCTGAAGAATGAGCAGGATGTGCATCTTTTTGAGCGTCTAGCCTTTATGGCACGCCGCAAAGGCTGAACCCGCTTGAACATCTGGTGATCGCGGCTTGCCTTGGCGCAGACCGGATGTCAGCATCAGAAAGATTGTGTTCGGCTCGAACACACAAAACAGGACGTGTCCCGTGGCCCACGCAGTAAAAATTCGCGCCCTGCGCACCGAAGACAGGGACGCATGGGCCGAGATGTGGCGGGACTACCTCGCCTTCTACGAAACCACCGTTCCTGAAGCGATCTATGCCACGACCTTTTCGCGGTTGATTGGCGACGACCCGCAAGACTTTTCCTGTTTCGTCGCCGAGCAAGATCGCAAACTTGTTGGCCTGACGCATTTTCTGTTTCACCGACATGCCTGGAAAGTGGAACAGGTTTGCTATCTTCAGGACCTGTACGCCCGACCCGAGACCCGGGGGACAGGTGTCGGCCGCGCCCTGATACAGGCGGTCTATGACCAAGCAGATCGAAAAGGCGCTCCATCCGTTTATTGGCTGACACAAGAGTTCAATCATACGGCGCGTCAGCTTTATGATCGCATCGGAACACTGACACCGTTTGTTAAGTACAACCGCTCATGATCCGGTGGGGCGCTCTTGTTCTGGCAGTGGCACTATGCGGTTGCACGTCTGTTGAGACGATCGAGTTGCCGGCTGAGGTCAAGGTTATCGAGGCCTCGCTGCCCCCGACAAAAACCTTCCCCGCCCCCCGACCTGCCCCGCCCGCACGATCCAACAAGAACATTGCCGCTGACTTTGTATCCTTGCATTTCGAACTGGAAAGCGGTGCGCAACTGCCTGTTTTCACCCGGTTCGAAATGCCGATCACGGTGCGGTTGACCGGCGCGTCAACCGCCAGTATGCGGCGCGACCTTGGCCAGTTGCTTGAACGACTGCGCCGCGAGGCAAGGCTCGACATTCGGCAGATCAACGAGGGTCAGGCGAATATTACAATCGAGGCGGTCAGCCAGAGGCAGATCCATCGTATCCTGCCGAATGCAGCCTGTTTCGTTGTACCCAACGCTTCGAGCTTTGAGGAATACAGCCGCGATCGACGTAAGGCCAAAAGCAGCTGGACCGAGCTGCGCAGCCGCGAACGGATCGGTATCTTTATCCCCTATGATGTCAGCCCGCAAGAGATGCGCGACTGCCTGCATGAAGAGCTGGCGCAAGCGCTGGGGCCGTTGAATGACCTTTATCACCTGCCGGACTCGGTGTTCAACGACGACAACATCCATACCGTTCTGACCGGCTTTGACATGTTGATCCTGCGAGCAGCTTATGCCCCCGAGCTGCAAACCGGAATGACCCGCGACCAGGTCGCTGCTGTCATTCCCGGTGTTCTGAGTCGCCTGAACCCGCGCGGCGACAGGCTGCCCGCGCAGCCGATTTCGGACACACCGCGCGAATGGATTGATGCGATTCAGAAATCGCTGGGCCCGGGATCCAGCTCACCCAGACAAATGCGGGCGGCCCGAAAGGCCGCCCAAATCGGTCAGCAGCTGGGCTGGACCGATCACCGCCGGGCGTATCCGCACTATCTGATGGGGCGCATGATGCAGTTCAACGACCCGCAAGAGGCGCAGCGCCAGTTCCAGATTGCCCTGCAATTCCTGCGCGAAACGCCGGGAACCGAGGTCCACCGTGCCCATGTAACCACCCAGACTGCAGCTTTTGCGTTGGCGCAGGATCAGGGCCCCAGTGCTCTGCCCCAGCTTGATCAGGCCATCAACGTCATGACGCGGGCCGAAAACGCCTCAATTCTTGCCACGCTACTGTTGTTGAAATCCGAAGCCCTCAAACAGGCCGGAAAGCCGGAACAGGCACGCGCAGTCAGGCTGGACAGTCTGGGATGGGCGCGATACGGCTTTGGCTCGGATCTGGTGGTTCAATCCCTATTGCAGGACGCGACAGTCAGACCTTCCAACAGCAACTGAGGCGGATGACACAGCCATGTTAGTAGTTCTCGGAATGGCGTTATTAGGTGCAATCCTGGGCGCATTGACTGCGCGAAAACGCAATGGAAACGCGGCTGATATGGCGCAATATGCCGCCGGGTTTGGAATCGCTTTTGCGCTTGCCGGTCTCATAATCTCGATGGTGCTGGTCCGGTTGGTGGTTTAGCGCGATGTTCCTGCCCTTTTTTGAGAACCTCCGAAAAGCAGCCATTCCCGTTTCTTTGCGGGAATATCTGACGTTTCTTGAAGGCATGAAAAAGGGTTTGGCAACCTATGATGTCGAAGCGTTCTACTACTTGGCGCGCGTCTCGATGGTGAAGGATGAGCGCAATATCGACAAGTTCGACCGCGCCTTTGCCGCCAGTTTCGAAGGCCTGAACGAGATCACTTTCGATCAGGTGCTTGATGCGGTTGATATCCCCGCCGAATGGTTGGCCAAAATGGCCGAAAAGCACCTGTCAGAAGAAGAAAAGGCCGAGATCGACGCCCTTGGCGGATTTGACAAGTTGATGGACACTTTGCGCGAAAGGCTCAAGGATCAACAGGGCCGCCATCAGGGCGGCAACAAGTGGATCGGCACCGCTGGCACCTCTCCGTTCGGGGCGTATGGCTATAACCCCGAAGGCGTGCGGATCGGTCAGAAAGAAAGCCGTCACCAGCGCGCTGTGAAAGTCTGGGACAAGCGCGAATTCAAGAACTTAGATGACACAGTTGAACTGGGCACGCGCAACATCAAAGTCGCCCTGAAACGCTTGCGCCGTTGGGCGCGCGAAGGTGCAGCCGAGGAACTGGATCTGGACGGCACCATCCGCGCCACGGCCGAGCATGGATATCTGGATGTCAAAACCCGGCCCGAACGTCACAACGCTGTCAAAGTGCTGCTGTTTCTGGACGTGGGCGGATCCATGGACCCGCATATCAAGGTGGTCGAGGAACTGTTTTCCGCTGCCCGCACCGAGTTCAAGCATCTGGAGTATTTCTACTTCCACAACTGCCTTTATGAAGGGGTCTGGCGCGACAATCGCCGTCGCTGGGATCAGCAAACGCCTACCCACGAAATTCTGCGCACTTATGGGCCGGACTATAAATGCATCTTCGTCGGCGACGCCTCGATGAGCCCCTATGAGATTGCCTATCCCGGTGGCGCCAATGAGCACTGGAACCAGGAGGCCGGTCAGGTCTGGTTGCAGCGCGCACGCGAACAGTGGGCTTCAAACCTGTGGATCAACCCGTTGCCCGAGAAATACTGGGAATACACCCATTCCATCGGCATGATCCGAGAACTTTTCGAGGATCGGATGGTCCCGATGACATTGGCGGGGCTTGAGCAAGGAATGCGAGAGCTGACACGGTAGTAGTCTCTAACCAGTTTATTGCCGAATACACGGCGAACATCTCCTCTTGACCTCAAGCTACGTTGAGCCTCCACAGTGACCAAAGTTCATTTGACAACAACGTAGAGCTTACCCTTGCACGTACTGACAATTCTGGATCATCCGGACCCGAACTCGTTTACGGCGGCCAGCGCTGCACAATTCATGAAAGGTGCCACAACAGCTGGCCACACCGTCGAGCTTGCCGATCTACATACCGAAGGTTTTGATCCGCGCTGGTCTATGGCGGATATTGAAGGGGATGCAAGCTCAACGCCGCCGCCGGACATCGCAGCCGAGCAAAAGCGGATCGCTCGTGCCGATGCCATCTGCCTTGTGTTTCCTTTGTTCTGGTGGGGTATGCCCTCAATGATGAAAGGCTGGGTGGATCGGGTTTGGACGTGGGGCTGGGCCTACGACCAGTTGCAGGATACGGAAAAGTCACTGCAAAAACCTCGATCCGGGGTGTTGCTGATCCCTGCCGGGGCGCGTTCAGACGAAATGGAAGCCGCCGGATATCATCATGCACTTGAGACCGCTTGGACCAAAGGAACGTTCGGCTATTTTGGCCTTTCGCCCCGTAAGATCGAAGTGCTCCACGGGTCGACCGGATCAGCAAAACGGCGGCAAGCGCTTTTGGAGCGAAGCTATGACATCGGATCAACCCTGCCGTCACCCCGGCAGGACTAGGCTTCGCTGTTGTTCAAAATCAAAGAGTTAGCCTGATCTAAGTTGAATTTGGAGGCGTTCTCCGGCCAGAATGCAACTTTACATTTGCTCTTGCGCGGTTGAAATCCCATATCTAACCCATGCTCCGCTTAACGCCGATCCTGCTGGCCATTGCCTATGCCGTTGTGATGTACCGGATTTCTGTCTGGCGCACGCATCGCGAGTTGGATGCAAAATCGACAGAGCTGGCTGACCCTGCACTAAAACGCCTGACAGACCGGCTGGCGGCGGCGTTGGATGTGGACCGTGTTCCCGTCTATATTTATGAGATCGATCCTGTGAACGGATTGGCTGCACCGGATGGGCGGATATTCATCACGCGTGGGTTCTATCGCAAGTTCCGGAATGGTGAGGTTTCAGCAGAAGAAATGGCCAGCGTCATTGCGCATGAGTTGGGTCATGTGGCACTCGGCCATGCCCGGCGTCGGATGATCGATTTTTCCGGGCAAAATGCCATGCGTACAGCGCTGATGATGGTTCTGAACCGGTTCATTCCCTTTATTGGTGCCATCATTGCCAATGCGCTGACGAGCCTACTGGCGTCGCGCCTGTCCCGTGCGGATGAGTATGAGGCGGATGAGTATGCGGCCGCCCTGCTGACCAAGGCCGGGATTGGGATCGGGCCGCAGAAGTCCCTGTTTCATAAGCTTGAAGCGCTGACCGAACAACGCTCGGGCGTGGTGCCTGCGTGGTTGATGAGCCACCCGAAGACGGATGAGCGTATTGCAGCGCTTGAGACGCTTGAGCAGCGTTGGGGGCGTGGCTGATCGACCGGCAGCGAGAGGCCAGCCTCTCGCGCTCTCCGGGATATTTCTAGCCAGATGAAGGGATTAAGGATTTTGGCTGAGCGCTTTCCCCAGACGCGGCAGGCGGGCTTTTTTCATCAGAGGCCGTAAGGCCCATTGCGCTCCGGAAAGCCGATTGGCCTCGGCCAGCACACGGCTTGCGACCTGTTCGAGGCCCTCAGGATCAGTGAGCCAGAACCCCAGTAAGAGGCTGTCGGGATCGTGTCGTTCCAGACCTTCCTCGGCCAGGATGTTTTTGGGAAAGTCTTTTGCGTTGACGGTGACGATCACATCCGCAGAACTGGCGATGGCGGTGGCCAGAACATGGATGTCAGCGGCGTCCGGCAACCACAGCCGTTGTTCGAGCCCCGGAGCAGCGCCTTGTTCGGCGTTAGGCCATTGTGCTTGTGTCAGTGCGATTTCGGCCCGCGCCTGCATCTCACCCTCAGGGCCCAGCTTTCGGGCGGCACGCGCCCATTCTTCGAGGATCCGTGCAGACCAGATTGGGGTAAAGTGGCCCAGTTGAGCCGCACCCAACAACATCTCACGCATCACCGTCGGGTAGATGATGCAGGTATCCAGAACCGCCTTCACAACCGGTAGAACACCGCTTTGAGATACCCGCTTTCGGCCAGTTGTGGCAGTTGCGGATGATCTGGCCCGGCAAAGCCTGTGTGGATCAATTGCGCCTGTCGCCCGGCACGGCCAATGCCACGAGATGAGGCATCGCGGAACCGTCCAAGGTCTGCGGCGTGCGAGCAAGAGCACAGGCCGAGGTAGCCGCCCGGTTTAACCAGTGGCGCGGCCAAGCGGGCAATGCGTTCATAGGCCCGCAATCCGGCATCCAGCGCTTGTCTTGACGGTGCAAAGGCTGGTGGATCGCAGATGACGACATCGAACTGCGCCCCCTCTTCGCCCAACTGGGTCAAAACGTCGAAAGCGTCGCCTCGTCGGGTTTGGAACCGGCCAGCAAACCCGGAAGCGTCGGCACCCTGCGTTGCAAGTTCTAATGCCGGGGCGGACCCGTCTACGCACAAGGCGTGCTTTGCGCCACCTGCCAGCATCGCCAAACCAAAACCGCCGACATGGCTGAACATGTCCAGCACATGCGCGCCGGAATGGACCAACCCTGCGGCGAAGGCATGGTTCGGGCGCTGATCATAGAACAGGCCGGTTTTTTGCCCCCCGGTCAGGTCTGCCATATAGGTCGCGCCGTTCATCGGCACGGGCAGAGGTGCATCGGGTGCTGCGCCGCGCAGGGTCAAGCTCAGGTCGTCTAGACCTTCCAGACCGCGCGTACGGCCGGAGGCGCTCTTGAGCACAGTTGTCACACCAGTAACTTTGACCAAAGCATCGATCAAAACGTCCAGATGTGCCTCGGCCCAGGCGGCGTTGGGCTGGATCACGCAGGCATCGCCGAACCGATCGATGATCACGCCAGGAAAGCCATCTGCTTCGGCATGGACCAGCCGGTAATAAGGCGTGTCAAACAGGCGCGCGCGCAAGGCCAAGGCGCGGCTTAAACGGGTTTCGAACCAGTCGACCGTCAATTGCGCGTCGATATCACGGTCCAAGACCCGGCACATGATCTTTGACTCCGGGTTAACCGCAACCAAAGCGATGGGCGTGCGTTTGTCATCCTCGAGAACAGCCAGTGCCCCGGCGGCGATCTTGCGGGTGCGGCGGTCGGTTACGATGTCGTTGGCATAAATCCATGGGAAGCCATGGCGCAGGCCGCGCGCGTTGGCTTTGGGTTTCAGGCGGATACGAGGGCGGTCTGTCACGGCATTTTGCGTCATGACGCCCTCATAGTCGCGAAGGCGCTGATGGAAAAGCCCCTATGTCTCTCGGTCACGGGCGCGCCATCCGCCACGCCGTTTCGGGGCTTGGGCAGTTTGCAACCCTTCGGCCAGCACCTGTGTCATCGGGTGTTCAGAATCCTGCGCGTAATAAGCGGCGTGCAGATCGGTCAGCGCCTGTTTCTGATCCAGATTATCCGGTAAGCTCAAAGCCCAATCCAGAAAGATGCTGCGGCATTCGGGCAAAGCGATGCCATCGATGCGATAAGCCTCGCGGATCAGCCCTTTGGGATCGTTCGGATCAGTGCTGCGCGCCATCTTCGCCCTCCTTGATCACGCTGCCGATCAGACCGGCGGCGGTGATGTAACTGTCCTGCAATGCGGATTGCAGCTGTTCGACCTGTTCATAACCGGTGGCGCGGCACAGAAACGCCGTACCGCCGTCACCGATTTTGTCAGCCTCGATGACCTTGCCCGAAAGCAGCCGCGCCGCACATTGCACCGACCAGCATAAGTCATAGCTGTCTTTCAGCGTTTGTGCCTGCGCGACATCCAACAAGCCTGCAGCGACCGCCCCGTCTAGTCCGGTATGCACATCGCGTTGCGGGCTGCCTGATAACAGCGCCCCGGTTTCGGCCATCAATTCGATGTCCAACAAGCGACCCGGCCCGTTCTTGGCATCCCAGATCCCCGCAGGTGATTTTGCCGCTGCCAGGCGCGCGCGCATCTCGGCCACTTCATGAAGGACCTGATCGCGGTTGCGCGAACTGGACAGAAAGTCAGCGCGAAACGTTTCGATATCTTCCGCCAGGCCGGCATCCCCAGCCACCACACGGGCACGTGTCAGAGCGAGATGTTCCCAAACCCATGCATCTTTTTGCTGATAGTTGGTAAAACTGGCCCAACTGGTCGCGACTGGCCCCTGATTACCTGACGGGCGCAAGCGCATGTCGACCTCATAAAGACGCCCTTGCGACATCGGCGCAGACAATGCCGTAATCAGGGCCTGCGTGAAACGGGCGTAGTATGTGCGCGTTGCAAGCGGTCGTGGACCGTCGGACATGTCCTGATCCTGCGGGTCATAGATCACGATCATGTCCAGATCAGATTGCGAGTTAATCCGCCCTGCCCCGATTGAGCCCATTCCCAGGACTGCGGCCCCGCGTCCCGGTGCAGGCCCATGTTTTTGAGCAAAACTTGCGGCCACGTGGGGCAGGATCGCCGCGATAACCGCCTGCGCCAATTCGGCGTAATGGCGACCCGCCTGCGCCCCATCGATCAACCCACGCAGGTGATGCACACCGATCCGGAAATGCCATTCCTTGCACCAGCGACGGGCAAAATCCAACTGCGTTTCGTAGTCAGTTTCTTCAGCCAAGGCACCTGCCAGCTCTGCCTGCAACGCCGCCTGCCCGGGCCAGTCGGCAAAAAAGCTTCCGCCGATCACCGCATCAAAAACAGCGGCGTTGCGGGACAAATGCGTGGCCAATGCATGAGAGGTCCCGACGATATCGATCAGCAAGTCGATCAACTGCGGATTGGCTTCGAACAGCGAAAACAGCTGCACACCTGCTGGCAGCCCTGCGAGAAACCCATCCAAAGCCAGCAACGCCTCATCCGGCTGCGCGGATTTCGCAAGCCGCGACAGGAGTTCCGGTTTGAGGCGTTCAAAAATGCGCCGCCCCCGTTGTGAGCGCAACGCCGGATAGGTGGTCCAGCGGGCCAGAATGCTCTTGTCGAATGCGACCTCTTGCACTTGAACTGAGCCCGCTGATTGACCCGGCGCAAAAAAACCTTCGGTCAATTCATGAACTTCAATCAGGCGTCGAGTCAGATCCGAGGTCAACGCCGCACTGTTGATCCCCATCAGGCAGGCAACGCGTTCGATCCCGTCCGGGGATTGAGGCACCTTATGGGTCTGGGCATCATGCACCATCTGAATACGGTGCTCGACGTCGCGATGGGCGCGGTAATGGTCGGTCAGTTTATCTGCGACGTCCGTTGGCACCCATCCTTTTGAGGCCAGCGCAGCAAGGCCCGGCACAGTACCCCGCACCCGCAGATCAGGATCGCGCCCTCCGGCGATCAGCTGGCGTGTCTGGGTGAAAAACTCAATCTCGCGGATGCCGCCTTGCCCCAGTTTCATATCATGGCCCGGGATCGACAATGCCCCGCCGGTCCCTTTGTTCTCTCGGATACGCAGGCGCATGTCATGGGCGTCCTGAATGGCCGCAAAGTCCAGATGGCGCCGCCAAACAAAGGGGCGCAGGCCATCCAGAAACCGCTCTCCGGCTGCTATATCGCCTGCGCAGGCGCGTGCCTTGATGTAGGCGGCACGTTCCCACGTGCGACCAAGGCTTTCGTAATATCGCTCGGCCGCCTCCATCGCCATGCAGACCGGTGTGACAGCAGGATCCGGGCGTAACCTAAGATCGGTGCGGAACACATAGCCATCGGCTGTCTTTTCGCTTAACGTTGAGCAGAAATTGCGCGTGGCCCGCACCATGCCTTGCCGAGCGTCGTAGAAATCATCGGGATCAAAGCGCGTCTCATCGAACAATACGATCAGGTCGATGTCCGAGCTATAGTTCAGCTCATGCGCGCCCATTTTACCCATCGCCAGGATGACCATTCCAGCGGCCGATTGGACGTCGTCTTCTGTCATCCCCGGTAGCTTGCCGCGCCGCACCAGGGTCGCGATTTCAGCTTTGGCCGCGACATCCGCCGCCAATGCACCAAAATCCGTGAGCGCTGACGTGACCTTTTCCAAGGGCCAAGCCCCGGCAATATCTGCAAGGGCAGTCAGCAAGGCCATGCGGCGTTTGGCTTTCCTCAAACCCGGCTTTAGCTGATCTGGCGGCAAGGCCCGCGCGGCGGCCATCACATCTGTCATCGCCTGATCCGGGTGCTGCAACGCCTGAGGCAGCCATGGCTTCTCAATTTCGATCAGGCCCTTCAGGTACGGGCTTGATCCGGCCGTCCCTGCAATCAACTCGCCATGTTCAGCAGACAACTCCGGCACCAATGCACGGGTTTCATCCCCCAGAGCTGGATCAAAAGCGCGCGGCAGGCGGGAGATGGTAAGAACATCAGTCATAAGCGCAACCTGCGCATTGCCGTGTCGGGTCGTCAATGGGGCAAACCCCTCAGGTTGTCTCCAGTGGCGTGTCCTGACTGAAACTGTTTACCCAAACCTCGTGCCGCCGTTCCCAGAGCGAAGAAATCAACATCGTCTCCCACCTATCGGCATCCGGCCTTTGGTAATCGGCACGATAAGACAGCAGGACAATGTCTGGCGTCAAAACCATCAGCTTGGCCTCGCTCAGCTCGAATGTCGCCATGGTAGGCGCATCGGCGAATTGGCCAACGTGATCATCCCTGTTGGCGAATCCAGAAGGATAGACCCCCAGAAAATCCGGGCTCAGCAAAGCTCGATCTGCCTGCGCGTTGCCCGAGACCAGCGCGGCCCAGACCTGCTTTTCCAGATCAAGGATCGCGTCAACCGTCGGGGCGGCCTTGTTTTCAGTCATACTCATACCTGCAAACTGCGCGTGATCCCATGCCGCGTCAACCAAATCGCAAAATGTAAATCTTTTTCACATCGACCTCTTGCATCCAGCTAAATGGACCCCATCTAGACAATGTGAAAGGAATTTACATCAACCCTGGAGAGCCCAAATGACTGCACTAACTGAACCCGTCACCCCGCAAAACCCGGGATGGTTCTATCGTGCCGAGGCCTGGCTTGACGACAAAGGCAAAGGCGCCTGGATCGCTGCTATGGTCCTTGGATTCATCTTCTTCTGGCCGATCGGCCTTGCCTTTCTGGCCTATATGATCTGGAGCAAACGAATGTTCAGCAAGTCCTGCAGTCGCCGCAAATCCTGGCAAAGCCACATGAGCACGATGAAGCCGTCCGGCAACAGTGCGTTTGACGCTTACAAATCGGACACCCTGGCTCGTCTGGAACGCGAACAACAGGATTTCGAAGCCTTCCTGCGCCGACTGCGTGAAGCCAAAGACAAGGCAGAATTCGACCAGTTCATGAATGATCGCGCTCGCGAGAACCATGAAGAAACTGACAAAGGTGAACCTGCCTGATCCCGCTTGCCCTGTTCCGATTGTTCGGGACAGGGTTATCTGACACCATCACCTGGATATTCCGATTATGACAAACCTGCCCGATCCCGATCGCCAACCTGAATTCTACAGGTCTGTGACGACAAAACGCTTTGTCGCCTGGCTGTTCGATATCGCCTTTATTTCACTGCTGTGCACCGTGGCAATCCTGCTGACTTTCGGACTTGGGTTTTTCATCCTCGCGCTGATTTACGCGGTCGTCAGTTTTGTCTACCGCGTCGTCACGATCGCGAACGGATCGGCCACATTGGGCATGCGCTTCATGGGGATCGAGCTGCGCGATGCATTCGGTGAAAAGATGGACACCGGCAAGGCGATTGCCCACACTGCCGGCTACTTTGTCAGCATGATGTTCCCGGTGATCCAGATCATCTCGGTTATCATGATGATGACCAGCGCGCGCTGTCAGGGACTGACAGATGCGTTCCTCGGCACTGTCATGATCAATCAACGCGCCTGAAAATCCTTCGTGTGAATCACTTGGCGGCCAGAAAAACCGTTGCTATCATCCGGTTTGAGGCTACACAGGACCTTCATGCGACACACGCTGCCCATTGCGCCACAATTCTATGTGACAGCCCCTCAGCCCTGCCCTTATCTTGAGGGCAGGATGGAGCGGAAGTTGTTTACCGCCCTGCAGGGCGAAGGCGCGGATCAGCTAAACAACTCGCTGTCGCAACAAGGGTTTCGCCGGTCACAAAACGTCTTGTATCGACCCTCCTGCACGGACTGCTCTGCGTGTCTGTCCGCAAGGATCGACGTTTCAGCCTTCCAACCCTCAAAAAGTCAGAAGCGCGCAATCAAGCGCAATTCTTACCTGCAACGCAGCGCGAAATCTCCTTGGGCAACCGACGAGCAGTACGATCTGTTTCGCGGATATCTCGACAACCGACATGCCGACGGTGGTATGGCGGACATGGACGTGTTTGAATTTGCGGCGATGATCGAAGAGACCCCGATCCGCAGCCGTATCGTCGAATACACGGATCCCGAAAACGGCGATTTGATCGCCGTCAGCCTGACCGATGTCCTGGATGATGGGCTTAGCATGGTCTATTCGTTTTATAACCCTGTGCAGCCGCAGAATTCCCTTGGTACCTATATGATTCTCGACCACATCGATATCGCCCGCGAGGCTGGCCTGCCCTACATCTATCTAGGCTATTGGGTCCCAGGCAGCCCCAAGATGGGCTACAAAGCCAAGTTCGCAGGGTTGGAAGCCTATGTTCAGGGCGAATGGCAGAAGATCGACGACCCGACCGCGTATCAGGATCCGTCACATCATCCACTCTCATCCGCCCCGATCGCCGAGCAGGTCGCCAACATTCAGTTGCCGGATCGTCACCCGACCAAAGGCTAGAAGTCAAATGCAGCAATCCCTCCATGCAGTCACCCTTGTGGTGCCTGACTATGATGATGCCATCGCGTTCTATACCGAAACGCTGGATTTCGAACTGGTACAGGACATCGATCTTGGGGGAGGGAAACGCTGGGTCCGCGTAACGCCTCCGGGGTCGGGCGACGCATCGCTTTTGCTGGCAGAAGCGGTCGGGTCGGAACAACACGCTGCAATCGGCAATCAGACCGGAGGGCGCGTCGGCTTCTTTCTGCAAACAGACGATTTCACCCGCGACCACGCTGCCATGCTGGCCAAAGGCGTCACCTTCGAAGAAGCCCCCCGCCACGAACCCTATGGCTCCGTTGCAGTTTGGCGCGACCCGTTCGGCAATCGATGGGATCTGATTCAATTCACCTGATCCAAATCTTCATCTGGCTGAAAGCATCCCGGGGTTGAATTGGCCTAAGGCCAAGAAGGGGCAGAGCCCCTTAATATCCGGCACAAAGCAAAGGGGGCCGATTGGCTCCCTTTTCCTTTAACCAGTAGCTTCGCCGATCCTCAATTCGGGATCAGATCCGGCACGATGGTCACGATCGTTGGGAAGAACCACAAGATCGCGATACCCACCACCTGAATGATCACGAATGGGATGATCCCTCGATAGATATGCCCGGTCGTCACCTCTTTTGGTGCCACCCCTCGCAAATAGAACAGCGCGAACCCAAACGGAGGCGTCAGGAACGACGTCTGCAGGTTCACAGCCACCATGATTGTGACCCATTTCGGATCAAACGATCCGCCATAGATCACCGGACCCACGATGGGGATGACGATGTAGATGATCTCTAGGAAATCCAGCACAAAGCCAAGGATGAACAACACCAGCATCACGATCAGGAATACGGTGAATTCATTGTCAAAGCTCTTGAGGAATTGCTGGATATAGTGCTCTCCACCAAATGAGATCACCACCAGGTTCAGCAATTGCGACCCGATCAGGATGGTGAACACCATCGACGTCACCTTGGCCGTCTCGCGCACCACAGGCGTCAGGACGCCACCGGTGAACAAGACCCAACATCCGTAAACCAAGCCAAACAGGGCGTAGATATAGGCGGCATAAGCAAGGAAGAACGCGACCCAGCTTTCGAACGACACCCCGCCCTGATTGACGCGCAAATCGAAATTCACGCCGAGAAGCAGGCAGATGATGACGGCAAAGGTCGACCAGATGATCACACTGCTGGACCGACCCTGATCCTGAAGCTTCCGATAGGCCGCCAGCATGATCGCGCCGCCCGCACCCAAAGCAGCGGCTGGGGTCGGATTGGTCACACCGCCAAGGATCGAGCCCAGCACCGCGATGATCAGAACCAAAGGTGGGAACACCACCCGGATCAGATCATTTGTCGCGCAGCGCGCAGCGGCTTCCTTGCAGCCATACATGGCAAGGGCAAATGGGCCTGCCAATCGAACGAAAGTCCAGCCAGACGATGTTGTTGGCGAGATGAATAAGACATCGACCAGCAGCATCAACAACAAACCAATCGCACCAACGATCAAAGGCTGCGGTGTCCGCGACGGTGCGATGCCCCGACCCAAAACCAACGTCAGCCCCAGCAGAACTGCAATAACCGCCACGCCATTCCCGATCGGAGCTGCTGCCGCAATCTTCGCGTCACGCGCCGCGACAAGATCTTCCTCACTCAGGCGTTCCGCATTCGATACACCACCAGCTGCGTCGATCTCTTCCTGCTCGGCAATCGCTTGATCCCACGCCGCCTGACCATGCAGATCAATCATCGAAATCTTGCACTCTTCAGGCACATTGGTGCGCAGTGATGCACCCTGCCCGACATCCGAGAATGCTGATACCGTGACGTTCTGGCTGCCGATCAGTCCAACACTGCCCAGAAACACGGCGCCAACGATCAGACCCACCGGGGCTGCCAGCAACCAGGTCAGGCCTTCCGCGCGGGTGATCGGTTCGCCACTTCCACCGGACATCGGCACAGCGGGTGCCTTGTCGGGGTTCAACAGCGCATAGCCAAATGCATAAAGCGCATAAAGCAACGCCAACATGATCCCCGGCAGCAAGGCTGCCTGAAACAACGTGCCGACCGACACAACCGCGGGTTCACCAAGATAGGTCAACGCATCGCTACAACCTGCCTCAACTGCACGGGCTTCCTGCGCCGATGAATACAGGTCTCCGGCCAGCGTCCCCAACAGAACGATCACAATCGAAGGTGGAATGATCTGTCCCAATGTCCCCGAAGCCGCTATCACACCCGTCGCCAGCTCCGGCGAATAGTTGTTGCGCAACATAGTCGGCAGGGCCAACAGACCCATCGTCACCACGGTTGCGCCGACGATCCCGGTCGAGGCCGCAAGAAACGCGCCCACAACCACAATGGATACAGCCAGACCACCCGGCAGCGGGCCAAACACCCGGGCCATTGTGGTTAGCAGATCATTCGCGATTTTCGACCGTTCCAGCGTGATGCCCATCAGAACGAACATCAAAACTGCCAGCAGCGTTTCGATAGATTGCCCCGCAAGAACACGTTCGTTCATACGGTTCACGATGAAGGATACGTTGCGGTCCAGCGCAGTTTCCCAGCCCGAGGGGAACACAGGCTCGCCTATCCTCGGCAAGTCCGGATATCGGAAAACGGATACCGCGTCGGGTTTGACGCCTGTCGCAACCAGATCCCGATACATCTGCGAGCTTGTATCGATCGCCTGATGTATCAGCAGGCCGGAACTGTCCAGCGCAGCGATGATTCCGAATGAGATTACCCCGGCCCCGCCGATGGCAAAGGCCACAGGGAAACCGGAAAGGATGCCTCCGAAAAGGCAGAAAAATACGATAATGAGGCCTATCTCGACGCCATCAAGTCCGAATAACATTGTCTGGGTCTCCGTCCCTAATGTGCGCCTTCGTAGGCTTCTTCACCCTCACCAAGGCTGTCCTTGTCGAGGTATTTTCCAGCGCTTTCCGGTCCTTCGACATATTCCAGATACGAGCGGTACAGGAACGCGATCGCATGCAGGAACACCATCGCCGCAAAGGCCACCAGCAGGATTTTGAACAGGAAGTAAGCGTTGAATCCGTTGGGGCTGAACCCGATGGTTTCGACATTCCAGCGCATCGCGCGGGATTTCATGACCAAGCGATCCAGTGTATCGCTGGCTGATGGTTTCGGTACGATCAGGTGGCGCCACATGAAATACCAACCATACATCCAGGTCAGCACAGCCATAGGCATCATGAACAGAACCGCGCCCAGCATATCCACAACACGTTTGGCACGGTGGCTTATCCCTGCATAGATCAGATCAACCCGCACATGTCCGCCCTGCACGAAGGTGTAGGTGCAACACAGGCAGACGACCATAGCGTTGTAGAGTTTGAGCTCTTCCGCGAACCAACTGATATCCATCTGGAACGGAATACCCAAGCCAAAGGCCATATCCGGTCGTGTAAAAACCCGCTGCATGAAAACGATCACGATCTGCTGGATCACCATCAACAAACCCGCCCAGGCAAAGAACCGCCCGGTTGTGTTGGCAAAGCCCTCAAGGCCCCGCACGATGCCCCACATGAAATTCCGGTAGTACAGGCCGATAGCCGTCAAAACCAAAAACAGGGCAAAGATCACAAAGAAGAACTCGACCGACCCGCCGTAATAGACAAAGCGCATGATCGCTTCTTTGTCCGACCAGTTCAGCCAGAGATGCGGATGCGTGATGGCGTATCCGAAATTATAGAAGGCTTCGGCAATGTTCTGAACGAACCAGACCAGTCCGTTCCACAGGGCGCCGAAGAACGAGATACCGTTTTCGTCCTGCATGTTGTCCCCAGGTCGCGTCAGTTGCCTTGCTGATTATTGGGCTTGTCCAACCCACGCAATTGCAACAGGAAAGGTTTCCCCACAGTCGCGGGGAAACCGTTTGATCTCAGCGGTGTATGTTAGCCGCGAACGCGGTCACGCTCTGCGGTATAGACACCCGATGACAGGTTGTTCCAAGCCGAGGACGCCGCCATCGACGTCATTGCGCTGTCGTGGATACGCTTGAACAGGTCATCACCCATATACTGATCCAGCACTTCCTGGCTTGCCTGACCAAAGGCATCCCAAACAGGCTGAGGGAATTCCAAGACCTTGACGCCAGCGGCCTGCAGACGCTGCAGCGCCGCGCCGTTATTGGCCAGGAATTGCGCCAGGTTCCACTGGTGGCATTCACCTGCGGCGATCTCGATGATCTTCTGCTGCGCTGCTGACAGGCTGTCATAAACCTCGCGGTTTGTCGCCAGCGACAGTCCCGCGCCCGGTTCGTGGAAGCCTGCGGTGTAGTAGGTCTTGGTGATTTCCTGGAAACCCGCCTTTTCGTCGGCCCATGGACCGATCCACTCGGTTCCGTCAAGCGCGCCGGATGACAGGGCCTGATACACTTCTGAACCCGGAATGTTCTGAACAGATGCACCCAGTTTACCCAGCGCCTCGCCACCCAGACCTGGCATACGGAATTTCAAACCGTTGAAATCTTCAGGGCTGTTGATCTCTTTCGAGAACCAGCCGCCTGCCTGGGCACCAGTGTTGCCGGCCAAGAAGGATTTCAGGCCAAAGATCTCGCCCAATTCGTCATGCAGTTGCATGCCACCGGCGTGGTAGTACCAGTTCACCAGTTCCTGCGCGGTCATTCCGAATGGAACTGCGGTAAAGAAGGCATAGCCCGGATGCTGACCGACAAAGTAGTAATCCGCCGCGTGGTACATGTCGGCCTGACCCGACGACACGGCGTCGAACACTTCGAAGGCGCCAACCAGTTCACCAGCTGCTTTGATTTCAACGTTCAGATTGCCATCCGACATAGTCGTGATGCTGTCGGCACAACGCTGAGCGCTGTCAAAGACGCCCGCAAGGCCACGACCCCACGAGGTGACCATGGTCAGAGTGCGCTTGCCCTGCGCATATGCCGGTGCTGCCAAAGTGGTTGCCGCAGCAGCCGAGCCGCCCAGCGCGGATTTTTTCAGAAATGAACGACGATCCATATGAGTATTCCTCCCCTTAATAGTCCTGACCCAAGAAACTTTGGGCCTGTCGCATTCAGTGAGCGTCAGACTAGTGTCCGCGACCTGAAAAGGAATACCTATTACTGCGTAGAGATCCGGCTTTCTTTCCGGTTTTCGCCAAAAAATATGGGCGATTTGCCAGCCTAGGACGGGTAACTGGGGCAATATCACCCGCGCGCGCCCAATCTTTTTGCATTTTCGCCGCCGCTTGCGTATCGATTCGACCATGCAAAGATTTCGAAACATGGTCTCGCTGAACTACGCCCAGAAACTGTCGTTGGTAGCGGCAATTCCCTTGGTCCTCGCCGTTGCGGCGATTGCCGTGCTGGTCGCCTATGAGGCGCGCGCAACCGCCGAGCGGGAAATCCGGGCGCTGGAGCGCAGCCTGATCGAGGCCAAGAAGGAAGAATTGCGGAACTATGTAACCCAGGCCAGAAACGGGTTTGCCTATATTTATGGCCGGGCCGAACCGGATGACGAAGTTTCAAAGAATCTTGTTTCGCAAATCTTGTCTGCCATGATTTATGGTCAGGATGGGTTCTTTTTTGTCTATGATTACGACGGCAAAAATCTGGTGAGCCCTCGTCAGACTCAATTCATCAACCGCAACTGGGAAGGCCTGACCGACAGCGACGGCACTCCGATTGTGGATGAGTTCATTCGCCTCGCGCGACAAGGTGCGGGGTGGCACAGTTTCATGTGGCAAAAGCCGTCAACCGGGGAAGAGGCCCGGATGATCGCCTATGTGGTTGGGTTGCAAGACTGGCGTTGGGTTGTGGGCACCGGCGTGTTCATTGACGATATCGTAGCCACTGTCGCCAATGCCCGAGCCGAGGTTGAGGCACGGGTACAGCGCACATTTATGTATATCGGCGCAATTGTGACCGCTGCAGTTTTGATCGTGTTCGCCTCGGGAATGTTGTTGAACATCCGCGAAAGACGTCTCGCAGACGCCAAGTTGAAAGAGCTGACGCAGCGCGTGTTCGACGCTCAGGAAGAAGAGCGCGGCCGGGTCGCGCGCGAATTGCATGACGGCATCAGCCAGATCCTTGTGGGTGTCCGCTATGCGTTGGACAACGCCCGACGACGGCTTTCCCGCGGCGATGATGAGGGGGCACGTGCGCCACTGGACAAGGGTATCGATCATCTGGGATCGGCGATCACCGAGGTGCGCCGCATCAGCCGTGATTTAAGACCCGGCGTGCTGGATGATCTTGGTCTTGGCCCTGCCCTGAAGGCTCTGACCGATGATTTCCGCGACCGCACGGGGATTGAAACGGATTTCTCAACCGTGGTCTTCCGCAACCGGCTGGATCAAGACAGCAAGATCGCGCTCTACCGGATTGCGCAGGAAGCCCTTACAAACATTGAACGCCACGCAGATGCATCTCGTGTTACAATTGATCTGCGCGGGCACAAAAAGGGGGCGACCATGCGCATCACCGACAATGGCCGGGGGTTGCGTTCAGAACCGGGACAAACTGGCACCGGTATCGGCTTGCGCAACATGCAGGAGCGCATTGAGCAGCTTGACGGATCACTGCGCATTCTGTCATCACGCGGGCCGCGCGGCGGCACAGTGATCGAAGCCAGCCTGCCGCTGAGCCATTTGCTGCCGCCACAGACTGACGCAACTCCGAACCGAAAGGCCGGTACATGAGCGCCGAAAAGATCCGAGTTCTGATCGTTGATGACCATCCAATGGTCGCCGAAGGTATTCAATCCATCCTCGAATCCTATGACGAGATCGCGGTGGTTGGAACATTGGGCAGTGGGCAGGCGGCGGTGGATCAGGCCACGCAACTGGCGCCGGATGTGGTGTTGATGGATTTGAACATGCCCGGCCTTGGCGGGCTCAGCGCAACCGAGATCATTCTCGAACAATTGCCCGAAACCCGCGTTCTGATCCTGTCAATGCATGACAGCCCTGAATACATCTCGACCGCGCTCAACCATGGCGCGAAGGGGTATATTCTTAAGGATGTTCCGACGGAAGAGATCAAACAGGCCATCGATGCGGTTATGCGCGGCGAGCAATATCTGTGCACCGGTGCCAGCCTGTCCCTGCAGCCCAAAGGTGACAGCACACGCGAGGCGCTTACCGGTCGGGAACAAACAATTCTGCTGGAGCTGGCGCAGGGAAAATCCAACAAACAGGTTGCCCAGACGCTTGATATCTCAGTGCGCACGGTCGAGACACACCGCAAGAATATCAAACGCAAACTGGGTATCTCTTCAACAGCCGGCCTGACCCGCTACGCGCTTGAACATGGCGTGCTGCAAGGCACCGGGGTCGGCTTCTAACTTATGCGTACCCGCAGCGCGCAGCGCTGCGCAGCCCAACCAGAGGACATGCGCTGAAAGCGCGTTGACGATGGGCGGGAGCATTTACGCCCCGCTTTGAATGCCTTCCCCGAAAACACCAACGTGCTCTTTTCATCCAACTCATCGAACTCACGCTGTTGATAAGATTGGTCGAACGGAGGCCGGACACGCCCGTCCGGCAATCCTCCAGCCTGAGACACAAGACTTCAAAAAGCGCGTCTATCCCCTCAACATCAATGGAAAAGGATTGGTCATCGCGCAACAGCTTGGCATCAGTTCGGAGCGGGTATTTCAGCCAACTGATCGCCACCAAGCTATTGCGCAAAAATGCATGGTTCTCTTGCGTAAGCCCGCACGTAACCCACGGCCGCCGAAGTAAAAATCGATCTGCGCCTTCAGTGAACTGCACAATATAAACGGCGTGAACTGCGATAGCCTTGGCGTCCGAGACATCCCGCTTGAAAAAACGCCGTTACATGCTGGCGCCTCTCAATCCAGCAACTGATCCTTACGCATCCCTTCACGGGCATGATGGTGCGGCAAGACACGCCCATAAAGTTGCCGGGTCCGTTCAATGCCACCGCACATGCCTTCAGCTTCAACGAACGAGAATATGCCGACATACCGCCGGCGCTTACCCGTCACCGGCGCAACCCGGTGCAGAGAATACCGGCCCCTGAATATCTGCAGATCCCCCGGGTGCAGTTCAAGGCGACGAACCAAGGCCCCGTTGCCATCCAAAACCGATGCAACCTTGTCGAAATTCTCATCCTCGGATGTGCGCAAATTGGGCGCATATTCAAACGCCCCGCCTGCCTCACCGTTCTGGATGGCCAGCGTCACGGTGTAATTGTTGGTGTCAAAATGCCAGGGAAACCCCTGCCCTTCTTCAACCACGTTGACAATCACATCCGCAAGCGGGTCATCATACCGAAAAAACCGATCGGCCGGTTTCCCCAATGCCGCACGGATAAAGGGAAGAAATCCTTTGAATTCATAGATCCTCCGCAAGGGACCGGACTTGGTAAAATTATCAGCGGGGACAAAAGCGTTTGAACGGTCGTAAAACCGCCGGATCGGATGACCCACGCCAAATCTCGGATCGTCCTTGGTGAAGTAAGCATTGGTGCGGTTGAATGAACGATGCGCCAAGGGCGCAACGGCTTCTGCCTCGCTGACCAACAGTTCAATCCCCTTCGGATGTACAAAGCCAGGCATCACAGCACATCCATCCTGACCCAGCTCGCGCTGCAAATCCTCGATCATCCGGTCATACGCCGGCGAATCCGGGCGATCGATCGGATACCGTCCAAGATCCACTAAATCGTGTAGCATACGCCGCCTCCCGTGTTTGCGCTCTCAGGATCAGCGTGACGCAGCAGAGATCTCAAATCATGCCAGTTTTGGACACCGGCCTGACGCTTTCGGACAAGTCAGAAAAACCGCACACGGGGCTATTTTTTCCTAAATTTTCCCGGATGTTCTGATCATGCGGCAATTTGCGCAATAAAATGTCGCAAAATCCCGCCCTCAAGTTAGAAAATTGGCGCAATTGCCTGTTGACGCCCCTTTCGCTCGCCCATAATGTCCCTTCCAAGCAAAAAGGAGCCTCTGGCGATGAGAACGCTAGTCGTAATCGTAGGAAACACGCGCATGGGCCGGTAACGGTAAACCATAATCGAACCCATGCGCCTCCGAATGATCGGGGGCTTTTTTTTGTCAAACGCAAGACACATGTCGCGAACGGAGCAAAGCAGATGACACGTGAGATGACCGGCGCAAAGATGGTAGTTCAGGCCCTCAAGGATCAGGGCGTGGACACGGTATTCGGATACCCCGGTGGCGCCGTGCTACCGATCTATGACGAGATCTTTCTGCAAAACGACATCCGTCACATTCTGGTGCGTCACGAACAGGGCGCGGTTCACGCCGCCGAAGGCTATGCCCGTTCGACCGGCAAGCCGGGTGTCGCGCTTGTGACTTCTGGTCCCGGTGCCACAAACGCGGTGACCGGCCTGACAGATGCTTTGCTGGATTCGATCCCGATTATCGTTCTGACCGGACAGGTGCCCACCTTCATGATCGGCTCGGACGCCTTTCAGGAGGCAGACACCGTTGGCATCACCCGCCCCTGCACCAAGCACAACTGGTTGGTGAAGGACACGGATTCGCTGGCCACAACGATGCATGAGGCATTCCATGTCGCAACCTCGGGCCGCCCCGGCCCGGTTCTTGTCGACATTCCAAAGGACGTGCAGTTTGCAAATGGTGAATACAGCGCACCAAAACCGTCAAGCTCACACTACCAACCTGTTCTGAAAGGTGATCTGGAAGAGATCACCGAGTTGGTTGCCGCAATTGAAACCGCAAAGAAACCCGTCTTCTACACCGGCGGAGGCGTCATCAACTCCGGCCCCGCGGCCAGCCAATTGCTGCGCGAGTTGGTGGATGCAA
Organism: Ruegeria sp. CK2; assembly: GCF_056536585.1. NCBI lineage: Bacteria > Pseudomonadati > Pseudomonadota > Alphaproteobacteria > Rhodobacterales > Roseobacteraceae > Ruegeria > Ruegeria sp. CK2. The sequence goes on along the minus strand of NZ_JBQFPW010000004.1, from coordinate 268,256 downwards.
CCGGATTCCCGATCACCTCGACCCTGATGGGTCTGGGCGCCTATCCGGCCTCAGGCAAGAACTGGCTGGGCATGCTGGGCATGCATGGTCTTTATGAAGCCAATCTGGCGATGCATGACTGCGACCTGATGATCAATATCGGGGCGCGGTTTGATGACCGTATCACCGGACGGATCGATGCGTTCTCGCCCAATTCGAAAAAGGCGCATATTGATATCGACCCAAGCTCGATCAACAAAGTGATCCGTGTGGACATCCCGATTGTCGGCGATGTGGGTCATGTGCTTGAGGATATTCTGAAGGTCTGGAAAGCGCGCGGCCGCAAAACGGATGCCGCGAACGTTAAGCAGTGGCAGGGTCAAATTGCTGAATGGCGCAAGGTGAATTGCCTTGCGTACACCAACAGCGAAAAGACCATCAAACCGCAATATGCGTTGGAACGGCTTGAGGAACTGACCAAAAAGCACGATCGGTACATCACCACCGAAGTTGGTCAGCATCAGATGTGGGCCGCGCAGTACCTTGGCTTCGAAGATCCCAACCGTTGGATGACATCCGGAGGGCTGGGCACCATGGGCTATGGCTTCCCCGCCTCAATCGGGGTGCAGATGGCCCACCCGGATGCTCTGGTGATCAATGTGGCTGGTGAGGCGTCGTGGCTGATGAACATGCAGGAAATGGGCACTGCAGCTCAATATCGTCTGCCGGTAAAACAATTCATCCTGAACAACGAACGTCTGGGCATGGTGCGCCAGTGGCAGGAACTGCTGCATGGCGAGCGTTATTCGCACAGCTGGTCCGAAGCCCTGCCCGATTTCGTCAAGTTGGCCGAGGCGTTCGGAGCCAAGGGTATCCTGTGTTCCGACCCTGCTGATCTGGACGATGCGATCATGGAGATGATCAATTACGACGGCCCGGTGATCTTTGACTGCCTCGTCGAAAAGCACGAGAACTGCTTTCCCATGATCCCGTCAGGCAAAGCCCACAACGAGATGCTGCTGGGCGAGGCCGAAACGCAAGGCGTGATCGATAGCAAGGGATCGGTTTTAGTTTGAGACTGATGGCGTACCAAGAGAATATGCTTGTCAGGCAACGCCTTCGAAATCGTCAAATTGAGGCGTTGGAACTGGCGTCTTCGTGGCCTGCTCAACTGAAATACCAAAATGAGGCTCCCGAGGTTTCGGTTCCAAGTGAGGTCATCAATCAATTTGATGACGTCTTCCATGGTGACCAATCACAGCTCTCAGGGCCTCTGTATTCACAATCTGAGGAAATCGCGCTTCGGAAATACTCTTGCGTATTCAATGATGTTTGCCAAAAATCACCTGCTTCGCTGCCTTCCTTGCAGGAAGTGTTTGAGCTTTCTGCATGGCAGGAGCTGAGGGATGCAGCGAAAGAAGCACTGGATGTCATGATGGTACGCGGCCCATTTCCTGAGGATACTCTAAAGAAGGACGATGTCTAATGTCTGCCCTACATATCAAAAAAGGCTCCACACGCCATTCGGCCTATAATCTACGGCCAACCTTCTCGGACGTACAGGAACGCCATACCATTGCGGTTCTTGTCGAGAACGAACCGGGTGTCCTGGCCCGTGTTATCGGCTTGTTCTCGGGCCGTGGTTACAACATCGAGAGCCTGACGGTGGCCGAGGTGGATCATACCGGCCACCTGAGCCGCATTACCATCGTCACTACCGGCACGCCGCAGGTGATAGAACAGATCAAGGCTCAACTTGGCCGCATTGTTTCGGTACGCGATGTACATGATCTGACGGTCGAGGGTTCGTCGGTCGAACGCGAATTGGCCATCATCAAAGTGGTGGGTGACGGCGACAAGCGGGTCGAGGCGCTGCGACTGGCCGATATCTTCCGTGCGAACGTAGTAGACAGCACGCTGAACTCATTCATTTTTGAGATCACCGGCGCGCCGGACAAGATCGATGCTTTTGCCGACCTGATGCGCCCTTTAGGCCTTGCAGAAATTGCCCGCACCGGAGTCGCCGCCCTGCTGCGTGGCGACTGATCGAAAGTCGTCCCTGCCCTAGATTGCATAAAAGACTGGGGCGGGGATAACTCCGGGTGGCATTGCACCTGGAATTCCAACGCAATCCATCGGTTTTGCGCGTTAGACTTTCAATAACCCGACTTCTTCATCCAAAAGATCGCACATTTTCACGTCGAGCCTATTGCGTTTGCCATCCGGGTCGCTAGCTTCGATGCCGCAACGCGACGTGGGGAAACGTTGCTTGGGGTCATCTGTACGATTTCTTGATATGCGTACGGCCTGCGGGTCAACGCTGTCGTTTTTGCACTATGCATTGACCAATGCCCGGGACGACTATGACGAACAACACTCGCAGCCCTGCTGAATTGCGCGCCATGTTTGGTGCCAACCTCAGGCAGCTGACACAGGACTACCCGTCTGTTGCGGCTTTGTGTCGTCAGTTGGGTGTCAATCGCACCCAGTTCAACAGGTATCTGTTTGGCGAAAGCGTGCCTCGAGCTGAAGTTCTCGACCGGATCTGCAGGTTCTTTAATGTAGATGCCCGAATTCTGCTGAAGCCTATAGATGATATCCCGGCGCTGGATCAAAACCGCACTTTAACCACCCTGACCAGTTTTCTGACGTCGGGTGTTCAGGCAAATGACAGAAATACGCTTTCGCCGGGCTTCTATGCAGTCACTGAAGGTGAATCATCCAACCGACAGCTTAGTCTTCTTTACGCGCGACATCTGCCGCAATGCACGCTTTTGCGCGGATTTACCGCGCGCAGAGATATGCCCGATGCCCCGCCTTTGGCGCGCGAGAGACAAGGGTTTGCCGTGTGCGCCGACGATCACATTTACATGCTGATATCGCGCCGCAACGGGGAAGACAGCCGTGTCTATTTGGTGACCCGTGACCTGGAAGGTGATGCCACCCGATGGTTCGGCACAGTGACCAAACCTTCCTCGGCACAAAGCCCTATGCCTGTTGTTCTCAAGCATCTTGACGCGGACACGGCTGCGGTGCTCGACACCGCGCGGAAATCAAACTGCGGTGCCTCGAAAACCAGTTCGCTATTGGCCGAGGCTCGTACCACCTGATCACCCGTTATTGTGAATCCTCGTCGCTGCCTTGCGCAATCTGACGGTACAAGTGCCAGCTAGCGTGTCCCAAAAGGGGCAGAATGACCAGCAACCCCAAAAACCACGGCACCATTGCCGCGAATGTCAGCAAAGCAATGAACGCCCCCCAGACCAGCATAATGGGCGCATTGGCCGAGACGTACGAAAAGCTTGAGATCATCGCAGTGACGAAATCCAGTTCCCGATCCAATAGCATTGGGATCGACAGAACAGTGAGCATGTAAAGCACGGTCGCAAACACCGCCCCAACAACGCTTCCGACCGCCAGCATCGTCAATCCGTTGGGTGTCAGAAACACATCAATCGACGAGGACACATTCGTCATTGTCGACAGCCCCATGAACAATGCGAAAATCATGTGACCGAGAAAGAACCAGAACAGAAACATCACCACTATGATGGCACAGATCGAGGGCAACTGGCGGCGGCTTTGCTGGAAAACGACACCGAAAATCGACTTTAGATCAAGTGGTTCGCCCTGCTCCAACCGGTGCGACACCTCATATAGACCCACGGCTGCAAACGGACCGATCAGCGGAAACCCGATAGCAGCGAGAACCAGCCAATAGGTCGTTCCTGTCTGAACCGTGATCCACGCGATTGCCCAACCGGCCAGCACATAGAAGCCAGCAAAGATCAAACCAAACTGTGGCGCACGCAGAAAGTCAGCCCAGGCCTGCCGCAGGGATACACGCAGCATCTGCGCATCTACCGGCCGCATCTGTGGAGCACCAAACGGCTTTTCCATGTTCTGTTCCTCCTCCCTTATAGCGCTAAATCATTGCCGGATGCTTTTGCGGCCACTGGGTTTCGGCGTGATAAGCTGCACCAATCGAAAGCAGTTTTGCATCCGCACCGCGCGGGCCAAACACTTGCAGGCCCATTGGCAACCCGTTGGATCCGAAGCCAGCAGGTGCCGCTAGACAGGGCAAGCCCAGCAAGCTTACCGGCAAAGTCACATGCATCCACCGGTGGTAAGTGTCCATCGACTGCGCCGCAATCTGGGTGGGGTAAGGCACCTCGATCTCAAATGGCCACACCTGAGCCGAAGGTAGCACCAATGCATCATAGTCGCGAAACAACTCTTCTGCCCGCCTGAACCAATCGGATCGGATGGCACTGGCGCGGTGAACATCCATCGCTGTCATGGCGAGGCCTCGGTCCAGCTCCCATATTGCGGTGTCTTTCAGGGATGCCCGTTGTTCCAGCAATGGCTCCAGCCCCGCCGCGACACTCCAGGATCGCAGCGTGATCCAGCTGTCCCAGATCTGTTCGGCATCAAATGGCGCCGCTATCGGGTCAACATATGCGCCCAGGTTTTCGAAAACGTCCAGCGCAGTTTCGCAAACATCCAAAATGCCCGCCTCGGTCGGGAATGCGCCCGTCCAATCCCCAAGCCATCCAATTCGCATCCCCTTCAAATCGGCAGCCTGGACGGGCGAGACAGCATCGCTGTGATGAACGTGAGGAAGACGTGGATCGGGGCCTGAAATCACATCCAGAAGCACGCCCAGGTCTTCGGGGCTACGCGCCATCGGACCAAGCGTCGACAGTTGATGCAGAAACGCATCGCCCACAGGCTCGGGCGGGACCCGTCCCCAGCTTGGACGAAATCCATAGACGTTGTTCCAGGCTGCTGGGTTGCGCAGGCTGCCCATCATGTCAGACCCATCGGCCAGAGCGACCATACCGGTCGCCAACGCAACCGCTGCCCCACCGGACGACCCGCCGCAGGTCTGTGCGCTGTTATATGGATTTCGTGTGGCACCGTAGACCGGGTTAAACGTGTGAGACCCCAGTCCAAATTCAGGCGTGTTTGTCTTGCCGATCAGGATCGCCCCGGCCTGTCGCATTCGGGCTGCTATCAGATCGTCTTTTTCCGGTACGAAGTCACGAAAAACCGGGGACCCTTGCGATGACACAACCCCTGCGACATTGACCAGATCTTTGACCGCAATCGGCAGCCCGTGTAATGCGCCTTTGATTGGCGCGGCATCCATAGCTTTGGCCTCGGCCATCAAGTCATCTTCATCGCGCAATGCCACGATCGCATTAACTTCACCGTTGATGGCTTGGATCCGGTCCAACGTCGCGCGCATCAATTCCGATGCCGACAATCGACTGGCGCATATCTCCGACAGCAATGCAGTTGCAGAGGTCTGGGTTAGGGTCATTGGGGCCTCAGCTGCTATGGCTTTTCTGTTGTTGCGATCAGCCTAGCCGGGGCTTTAACTCAATTAAACCCGTAGTTTGGATGTATCTTTCACCCTGCCAATCGAACACACTGTTCTGAGAGTTTTGGCTACCTGGCGCGGATGTCAAACCGCAGATTGCTATCGCGGCCCAGCATATAGCGTAGACAATAGATGATCATGACAAAGCTGAGGACCAACCATAACCCGCCCCACATCAACGTTGTTCCGCCAAACTCTTCGGCCAGCATGTACGCATCCGAGCGTAAACCGGCGCGCCTTATGGTGTCGTCAAAGATATCAAACGGAACGTAGATCATGCTGGTCAACCCGATAACTCGTAGTACCAGATCACAGAGCTTGCGGCTCAGATACCAAGCAGCACCCAGCATAACTGCACCAAAACCCGCGCAGAACGCCATGGCAAAGGGATCGCGGACATAAAGAAGCGTCACAAGCAACATGACCCCGCCGAACACGCCAAGCACGGCCCTGTCCATATCTGTGCGCAAGGCGATGATCAGCAGGCCCATTCCAAGTAAGAGCGATCCCAGATATCCGGCAGACAGACTTACAAACCGGTTGCCGCCCCGCCCGATCACAAGACCACCCTGCTGGGGCGAAACCGAGAAGCTTTCGACAGAGCCGCCGGTCAGAACAATAGCCAAAGCGTGCGAAAGCTCATGCAGGAAGACAACAAGGATCTTCAGTGGAAAAATGAACGGCGTGTTCCACAACAAGAACACGGTTGCGACAATGGCGATCAACTGCCAATGGCCTGTGATCAGGTTTGCAGCAAAGGTCAGACGCTGACGCAATTAGCCTTCGCCCTGCGCCTCGGAGCGACTTTTGCCAGCCACATTTAGCGCGAGTGTCGCCGCCATGAACTCATCTAGATCTCCGTCCAGCACTCCCTTGGTGTCCGACGTTTCGTGGTTGGTCCGTAGATCTTTGACCATCTGATAGGGCTGCAAAACGTAAGACCGGATCTGGTTGCCCCAGCCCGCGTCACCCTTAGCCTCGTGGGCTGCGTTGATATCGGCGTGTCTGCGATCCAGCTCTTGCTGATACAGGCGCGATTTCAAGGCCTTCATGGCGATGTCGCGGTTCTGGTGCTGCGATTTGACAGAGCTGGTCACCACGATCCCAGTCGGAATGTGCGTGATCCGCACCGCCGAGTCTGTCGTGTTGACGTGCTGACCACCCGCGCCAGAGGATCGGTAGGTATCGATACGAATGTCAGACGGGTTCACGTCAATCTCGATATTGTCGTCCACGACGGGATAGACCCAGACAGAACTGAACGACGTGTGCCGTTTGGCCGCCGAGTCGAAGGGCGAGATGCGCACCAAACGGTGCACACCGCTTTCGGATTTCAACCAGCCATACGCGTTGTGGCCCGAAATTTTGTAAGCTGCCGATTTGATCCCCGCCTCTTCGCCCGAGGTCTCGGATTGCAGCTCGACCGTGTATCCCTTTTTCTCGGCCCAACGTACATACATGCGCGCCAGCATCGAGGCCCAGTCGCAGCTTTCAGTACCGCCCGCGCCCGAATTGATTTCAAGGAAGGTATCGTTTCCGTCTGCTTCGCCGTCCAACAGAGCCTCAAGCTCTTTCTTGGCCGCTTTTCGCTGTAGGCTTTTGATGGCCCCTTCGGCGTCTTGGACGACCTCTTCATCTTCTTCGATTTCGCCCAGTTCGATCAGCTCGATATTGTCACCGAGATCTGTTTTGATCGACTCGTAGGTCTCAATTGCATCCACAAGCATCTGACGCTCGCGCATCAGTTTTTGCGCCTTTTCAGGGCTGTCCCACAAATTGGGATCTTCAACACGCGCGTTGAATTCCTCCAACCGGTGCGGTGCGGTTTCATAGTCCATGCGCTGCGCCAACAGCTCTAGCGACTTTTCGATTTCCGCCACGATATTCTGGGTTTCGGCGCGCATGGTACGGTCCCAACTTGCTCAATCAGGCCTGCGTGATAGCAAGAGGTGCGAGGCACCACAAGACAGGCGAGGCGTGAATGCAAGGCGCACCACAAGAGTTTCTGGACAGATGGGCACTTATACTGCTTGACGCCGTTGCAGATACCGGCGCTGCACAGGTTTGGAAAGTGCAGCAAGCCGATGGAACGCACGCGGCGCTCAAACTGTATCGCCGACTGGATCGCGGGAACGAGGCGCCTGGGACGCAATTGTTATCAGCGTGGCGGGATCGCGGGGCTGTCAGAATTCTTGAAGTTGCCGAAAACGCAGTGCTGATGGAATGGTTGTCCGGGCCGACCCTTGGCGATATTGCACGATCCGGGCAGCCGGACAAAGCGGTTCAAAGCTTGGCGGATACGGCGCGCCGTCTGCATCACCGTCCAATGATTGACTGCGCTGGATTGAAGCCTCTGGCCCAAGTATTTGCCCCGGTGTTTGAGTGCCGATTTGCCAAGACGTGCCCCGCCTCTTTGGCGAAGGACATGAAACGAGCGATCGGATTGGCCCGCGATCTTTTGGATAAGCAAACCGCGCAAGTTCCACTGCACGGGGACCTGCATCATGACAACGTCATTCAGACCCAAACCGGACCGCGCGCGATAGATGCCAAGGGATATCTGGGAGATTCCGCGCTTGAGCTGGCAAATGCGCTGCGTCATCCCAAAGGCATGAAAGGCCTTGTTCGCCAAACGCAGCAAATAGAACAGTGCCTGACACTTTACGCTGATGCGATGGCTGTACCGCGCCAGCGCCTGGCAAAATGGGCAGCGGCAAAGTGCGCTTTGTCGATGTTCTGGCGAGCGAGCGGCCTCGTCACCGAAGATGCCGAAGCCGATCTGTTGCGCCTGCTGTTAAAGGCTGCCAATCAATAAAGCCCGCCAGTCGACAGATCGCCTTGCGTAGCTTTGGGGCCGACGGTCACAGTCTCACCAGTAGATGTCTGCACCTCAACGCCCGCGCGCTGCACCTCTTCGAACAGCGGCAGGTCAGATCCGATGGCAAAACCACCATCGTAGATCCGGTCAATGAAGCCATCGACGCCATCGCGGAAATACTCGGCCACAACATAGTCGCCACTGGCGTTGTCAGGCAGACGCGCGCCGCTGAATCGGTCGATCTTTATGAAACGCCCGCCCGGCGGTACGTCGAAGGGACCGCCGCCGTATTTTTCCACGGCTTGTTCCATAAAGCTCTGGAAGACTGGTCCGCACAATGTACCACCGTATGCGCCACGCCCCATCGGGCGCGGGCGGTCATACCCGATGTAGCAACCCGCCACGATGTTTGAGGTAAATCCGATAAACCAGGCGTCCTTCGATTCATTTGTCGTGCCTGTCTTGCCGGCGGTAGGAACCGGTAGATTGACAACACGCGAGGCCGTTCCGCGATCTACGACGCCCTTCATCATGGACGTCAACTGATACGCGGTGACTGCATCCATAACCTGGCTGCGGTTGGTCTCAATCGTCGGGGCTTCATCCGGTTGCAACCAGTTAGAATTGCAGTCCAGGCACTGACGATCATCGTGCCGATAGATTGTCTTGCCGAACCGATCCTGAATACGGTCGACCAATGTGGGCTCAACCCTCTCGCCACCATTCGCGAACATCGCATAGGCGGCCACCATCTTGTACAAGGTGGTTTCTTCTGCCCCCAACGAGTTGGCCAGAAACGCGCCCATACGGTCATAGACACCGAACCGCTCCGCATACCCGGCGACAACGGGCATCGTCACCTCTTGCGCCAGTCGAATGGTCATCAGGTTTCGCGATTGTTCGATCCCCGTGCGCAGTGGCGTCGGGCCGTAGAATTTGTTGGAAGAGTTCTTGGGCCGCCACAGGCCTTGCGGCGTGTTCACTTCAATCGGAGCGTCCACCACAATGGTCGCGGGGCTGTATCCGCTATCCAACGCAGCCGCGTAGACAAAGGGCTTAAAGCTTGACCCCGGCTGGCGTTGCGCCTGCGTGGCCCGGTTGAACACCGTGTCCTGATACGAGAACCCGCCTTGCATCGCCAGAACACGGCCCGAGTTCACGTCCATCGCGACAAAGCCGCCCTGCACTTCGGGTACCTGTCGGGCGGACCATTGGCCCTCTTCCCCGGCGACGACGAGTATCACGTCACCACGTTTGAAATTCGCTGCGAAATCGCCCTGCATCCACTTGATGTCGGAACGCGGGATGACGCCATCTGCCGGACCATTTTCAATCCCGACCGTCAGGGATTGTTCCGCAACATCCATCACAACCGCCGGATACCACTTGGTCGGCAGAACCACATCGCGCGGGATCTCCATAATCGACAGTGCTTCTCGCCATTGCGCTTCGTCTGCCAAGGTTTCTTCGGCGATCACTTCGCCAGTTCCGCGCCACTTGCCGCGAGAGCGGTCGTATTTCTGCAAGGCTTCACGCAGAGACCGGGCGGCTTCGACCTGCATTTCTTCATCGACCGAAGCACGTACTGTGAATCCACCAGTGAAGAATTCACCTTCGCCAAAATCCTCGCTCAGCTGGCGGCGGATTTCGTCGGTAAAGTAATCCCGGGGCGGCAATGCAGTGCGGAAGCTTTCGAAGTCACCATTCTGAACCGAGCGCAAGGGCTGGTCGACCTCAACTTCGAAGGTCGCCTGATCGATATGACCATTTTGGCGCATCTCGCGCAGAACATAATTTCGGCGATCCAGAAGGCGCTGTTTTTGCCGAACCGGATGGTAATCAGAAGGCGCTTTGGGCATCGCGGCCAGTGTTGCGGCCTCATGCGGGTCCAGCTCTTGCAGAGTTTTGTTAAAGTATGTCTGTGCCGCAGCCGTTACACCATAGGAGTTCTGGCCCAGAAAAATCTCGTTCATATAAAGTTCGAGGATTTGTTCTTTGTCCAGCGTATCCTCAAGCCGCGTGGCGAGGATGATTTCCTTGATCTTGCGTTCGGCCCGGCGGTCTCCAGACAGCAGGAAGTTCTTCATCACCTGCTGGGTGATGGTCGATGCACCACGAACAGTTTCGCCTTTAGACCGGACAGCTTCGACACCGGCCGCAATAATGCCACGCGGATCGTAGCCCTGATGGGTGTAGAAATTCTTGTCTTCGGCAGAAATGAATGCCTGTTTCACCAAGTCCGGGATTTCTTCGGACGGCGTGAACAAGCGGCGTTCCTGCGCAAATTCGTCGATCAGTTGCCCCTCGCCGGAATAGATACGGCTGATTGTCGGCGGCTTGTATTGTGCCAGCGACTCGTGGCTGGGCAGATCGCGCCCGTACATCCAGAACACCGCGCCAACAACCAACGCAGCCATGAAGATACCCAATGTAACAAGGCTGAAAATAGCCCCAAAAATCGAAAGAATGAACCGGATCACGTTACTGCCTTTTTCTCGCGCTGCCGCCTATATAGTGTCGCGCTGCTCAAGGGTCAAAACAACAAGCATATTCTAGCTGGTTTGCGTCGTCGGGTCACTGACCAATCAGGGAGTGCCGGATCAGGTCCTGCTGACGCCAGTCTTCCAACCCCTGATAAATCCCCAATGCCATCTTCGCACGCCATTCAGGATCTTTGAGGTTGTTCAGATCGCGAGGGCTGGACAGAAACCCAAGTTCAACCAGAACCGACGGGATATCGGCCGCTTTTAGCACAGAAAACGAGGCTTTGCGCAGGGGGCGGCGGTTCATTGGCCCGCCCTGTTGCGCCATGCCATTGGCCAGCGCCCGGGCAAGCGCATCCGTGCGTGGCTTGGTTTCCTGGCGCGCAATATCCAACAGTACATCGGCCACCTGATCATCCGTGCCGTTCAGGTCGATCCCCGAAATCAAGTCGCCCCGATCGTGTCGCTCAGCAAGTTTTGAACTGGCCACGTCCGAGGCATCCTCGGACAGAGTATAAACCGCAGCGCCATGCGCCTGCCCTTCGGACAACGAGTCGGCATGAAGTGAAATGAATAAATCCGCCCCGGCCCGATGGGCCAATGCGATGCGTCGTTCGAGCGAAACAAACTGGTCCTCGACACGCGTCAACACGATCTCATAACCACCTGATCGCAACAAAAGCTCTCGCAGTTCCCGGGCAAAAGTCAGCATCATTGTTTTTTCGTCGATCCCGCCAAATTCGGCCCCCGGATCGATCCCGCCGTGGCCAGGGTCCAGCATCACGCGCAGCGGACGGTCTCCATCACGCGGCCGGACCTGCTTGGTCACCGCCGGTTCGGGCAAGTCCCAGCCCGGATTGCGCGGCGCACCCGCAGTCGCATTGAATGCGTCGAAATCCGTACCTTTCAGGGAAAGCGATAACAGCGCTGAACCGGATCCTTCGTCAATCTTCAGGTTCGCCGATTCCACAGCCATCGGGGCGCCGAGATCCAGAACCAGTCTGGACCATCCGGGCACATAGGCGCCGAATTGCACGTCGCTGACGCGTTTGGATTTCAGGAACTGCTTTCGGGTCAAACCGGTCCAGTCAACCTCTTGAAAATCCAGCACCATCCGGTAGGGATCGCGCAATGTGAAAATGCGGTATGGCACACCTTGGCTAAGGCCAATGTCCACGCGAATACCCGCGCGCCCGGTATCGACAATCCGGCTTTGGTCCGGTTGCACACGGGCAAGCGCGCTGAAGTCCTGCGCGACGGCCGTACCGGCCAGCGCCCAGAGCAGCGCAATGCAAAAGATGATCCTGCTCATGGCCTCAAGTTTTCCCGAGATCGTTTGGAACGCACCCTATACCAACCGGGGGGCTTTGTGAACGCTTCAGACCTGTTCGGTGATCGCACCCTTTTCGAACATGAAGCGACGCAACCTGTCCAACCCGTCCTGAATGTCAGCCGTGGCGCGCGCATAGGAAAACCGAAGGGTGGTATGGCCCTGTTGCGGGTCGAAGTCCAACCCTGGCGTCACGGCAACACCGGCCTTTTCCAGAATCTCTGACGCGAAGGCCCGGCTGTCATTGGTCAGGTCCGAGACATCGGCATAGACATAAAACGCCCCATCTGGCGGTGCGATATTGGTGAAGCCTGCTTTGGGAAGCCCGTCCAGCATGAGTGCGCGGTTCTGCCGATAGACATCCAGATTGGCCTGCAACTCGTCCTCACAATCCATTGCGGCGAGTGCAGCCACCTGACTGGCGTGCGGCGCACAGATGAACATGTTCTGGGCAATACGCTCCACCACCCGCACCTGATCTTCAGGCACCACCATCCAACCCACACGCCACCCGGTCATCGAGAAGTATTTGGAGAATGAGTTGATCACATAGCATTCGTTGGTCAGTTCAAGCGCAGTGACGGCTTTGGCCTCATATTCCAGACCGTGATAAATCTCGTCACTGATGAACGAGGCTCCCTGCTCCTGAGCCGCACCGATCAGTGCGCGCATCGCAGCGTGATCCAGCATGGTGCCGGTCGGGTTCGCGGGGGATGCGACCATCAGACCTTGTAGATCTATTCCTGCGAAATCTGCGGGCACCGGCTGCAAACGGTTTTCCGGAGCTGTGGGCAGGTCGACCGGAACCAGTCCCAGAGCTTTCAGAATCTGCCGGTAAGATGGATAGCCGGGCGCACCGATGCCAACACGATCGCCGCTGTCAAAAAGTGCTGTGAAGGCCAGCAGAAACCCACCGGAAGACCCGGGTGTAATCACCACACGTTCCGGGTTCAGGTCGACATTGTACCACTCTCCGTAAAGTCGCGCGATCCGCTGTCGCAACGCGGGCAGACCCAACGCCACTGTATAGCCCAGCGGGGCCTGTTCCATGGCTTGGGCAAGGGCTTTTACCGCCCCTTTTGGCGCTCCGGTTCCGGGCTGGCCGACCTCCATGTGGATCACGTGACGTCCGGCTTCTTCCGCCTTGCGTGCGGCCTCCATCACATCCATCACGATGAAGGGATCGACCCCGGATCGGGTTGAGTTTCTCATGCCCATCTCCCATGTTGCAACCATGGCTTTTGAACGCGTATCCCGTCTGGCGTCAATCCCGGCCCTGATGCTGGCGGTTGCCGTTTGGCTGACAGCCGCGGCATCCAGCAACGCGCAAAGCCTGATCCGGGATCCGGATATCGAATATGGGCTGCGCGAACTGGCCTTTCCGGTCCTGCGCGCCGCCGGGCTGAATACCAACCGCGTTCGAATTTTTGTGGTCAATGACAACACGTTCAATGCCTTTGTCATCGACTACAACGCCATCTACTTGAACTACGGCTTGATTCTGACCGTGGACAGCCCCGAAATGCTGCAAGCCGTCATCGCGCATGAGGCCGCCCATATCGCCAATGGCCACCTGGCGCGCCGCGCTGAAAACTTGCGTGCCGCGCAGCGAAACGCAGGTCTCGGCACCGCGCTGGCCATAATCGCTGCGGCTGCGGGCGGCGGAGAGGCCGCAGCCGGCATCGCCGCCGGAACATCTGCCTCGGCCCTGCGCAGTTTTTTGGGTCATACGCGGGCTGAAGAATCCTCGGCCGATCGCAGCGCAGCCAGCTATTTGCGATGGGCAGGTATTTCGCCCAGTGGCATGGTCAAACTGCACCGCAAATTCGCCGGTCAGGAATTGCTGAGCACCGCCAATCAAGACCCATATATGCGGTCCCACCCCACCAGCCGCGAACGCCTGCGCGCGGCCGAGACGTTTTTGGACGAATTTGGGGACAAGGCAGAGCCAAATGCCAATGCCGACTATTGGTTTGCTCGCGTTAAGGGCAAGCTGTCGGCGTTCCTAAGATCACCGACATGGACACTACGCCGTGCCAAGGAAGAAACTGACCGCGATATCCGCCTGATGCGCGAAGCCTCGGCCCATCACCAGAATCGCGATCTTGCCCGCGCCCGCGCGGCAATTGATGCGGCGCTGGCCATTCGCCCGGATGATCCGTTCTATTACGAGTTGAAGGGGCAAATTCTGCTGGAAAACCGGCAGTTTCAGGACGCAATCACAGCTTATGGTCAGGCCGTTGAAATGGCTCCGAACAACGCGTTGATTCTGGCCGGGTATGGCCGTGCGTTGCTGGGTCAGGGCCAGACGAAGAAAGCCCTGCAAGTCCTTGAAAAGGCGCGTGCACGTGACTATCGGAATGCCCGGTTGATGCGGGATCTGGGCGCGGCATATGCGCAGGTTGGCAACAACGGAATGGCGTCAGCTGTCACCGCCGAACGGTATGCTCTGCAAGGCCGCTTGGCCGATGCAGGTATCCATGCAAGACGGGCCGTTGGGCAATTGCCCGAAGGGTCTCCGGGTTGGCAAAGGGCGCAGGATGTGTTGATTGCCTCAGAACGCGCAAAGAAATCGAAAAGGAAACGGAAATGATCCTCAGACATGCTGCACCCGCCCTTCTGGGGCTTTCCCTGCTCACCAGCCCAGCACAGGCGTTGGATTTGAACGCGATGACCGAGACCGAAAAGGCCGAGTTCGGCGCGCAGGTCCGAGAATATCTGCTGGAAAACCCAGACGTCATCATCGAGGCGATCAATATCCTTGAACAGCGCAACGCCGCTGCCGAGGCCGAGACGGATAAGGAACTTGTCGCGGCCAATGTGGATGAGCTGTTCAATGATGGTTATAGCTGGGTTGGCGGCAACCCCGAGGGCGATATCACTCTGGTCGAATTCATGGACTACCGGTGTGGCTATTGCCGTCGTGCCGTGCCCGAAGTGGCCAGCCTGCTGTCTGAGGACGGCAATATTCGCCTGGTGATCAAGGAATTCCCGATCCTGGGCGATGCATCGGTGCTGTCGTCACGCTTTGCCGTGGCGACCAAGCACGTCGCGGGTGACGATGCCTATAAGCAGGTACATGATGCCTTGTTGGAGTTTAGCGGCGACCCCTCCGAAGTAACTCTGCGCCGGATATCAGATGGCCTTGGACTGGACAGCGATGCGATCATAGCGGCCATGGACAGCGAGCAGGTCACCGATGAAATCTCGCAGACCCGCGCGCTGGCGCAGCGCATGCAGATTTCAGGAACCCCGTCCTTTGTTTTGGGCACTGAAATGTTGCGCGGGTATCTATCGGCGGATCAGATGCTGCAAATCGCCGAAGGCGTGCGCGCTGATCGGGGCTAAGCGGGAACAAATGATCTGATGATGGCGCGGCGGTCTGTGATAAACCGGCGAGATTTTGTTCTCGCCGGAGGAGCGGTGGGATTGATGAGTTTGCCCGGCAAATCATACGGCCAGACTGATACCGGCTTTGTTGTTCCTGCAGAAGAGGCCCCGCATCAGCGGACATTCATGCAGTGGCCGGTTAGCCGTAAGGTTTATCGGGATCCGGTTTTTTTGGAGATGGTCCAGCAAACCATCGCAGACATCGCCAATGCGATCTCAGATTTTGAGCCCGTGATTATGTTGGCGGCGGCCGAACGTCACGCTGAGGCTCGCCGCAAACTATCGGCCAAAGTCCAGCTTTGGGACATACCCACCGAGGACCTTTGGTGCCGGGATTCCGGGCCGATTTTCGCGATCAACGGCAAAAAGGAATTAGCCGTCAGCCATGTTCAGTTCAACGGGTGGGGCCAAAAGCAGGTGCACACAAACGACGCCCGTGTCGCCGGACGAGTAGCGGAACGCCTAAGGCTGCCCTTGCTGCCAACCGGTCTGAAGGGCGAGGCAGGAGGCGTTGAACAAGACGGTCATGGCCTGCTTATGGCGCACGAAAGCTCGTGGGTGAATGACAACCGCAATCCTGGCCTGTCCCGGGACGAGATCGAAGAGCGGTTGCTTGCCGCATACGGCGCGCGCCACATGATCTGGTCAGAGGGCGTGTACGGTGAAGACATCACAGATTATCACATCGACAGTCTTGCAAGGTTCACAGGTCCAAGGCGTGTTTTGATAAACCTGCCCGACGATCCTGACATGTCTGATCGGTTCCACGTTGCCGCACTGGAGACATATGATCGTTTGGCGGCTAACGGCCTGCAAGTTGAGGTCATTCCGGAACCGCATTCTGTACGCACCAACGGCCCCGAATTTGTCGCCTCCTACGCGAATTATTATGTCTGCAATGGTGCGGTCGTTATGGCGCAGTTTGGTGATCCGGAAACAGATTCCATCGCGAGTGAAACACTGGCGCGACATTATCCGGGGCGAGAGATCGTGTCCTTGAATGTCGACGTGTTGGGAGAGCTCGGCGGGGGCATTCACTGCGCCACGCAGCAGATGCCATTCGTATAGAAGAATGTACGGGCTTTTCCCCGCCCTGCGTTCCAAAGAACGCAGATCTGCCACAATATGATCAGAAATTCAGTGAACACTAAGGCTCGTCTTGGTGATGCAAGACGCGCGAAAAACTGGAAAATTGCAACTTATTTGCACTTTTTCACCCTTTTTAAGAACGTTTCACATGATACCTAACCGAGAGATTTGTTGCGCGTTTAGTTTGTCAGGGGGGTCGGATGCCCACGTTCAGTATCGACGTTATCGGTGTAACCGGTACGGCTTGGGGAACTTTTACGTCCTTGGGCGTTGTTGGCACGATCACGTTTTCAGACGATGACTCATTTGGCATTGGTGACAACAACCCCGATACAGAAACGGCCGCGCTTCCGGTAATCACGGGCGTAACAGGCACTTTGCCCGCAGGCTGGGTTGGACAAACCCTTGCCTTTGGTTGGCAGCAGCAGATCGACGGAACCGGCGGTCCGGATGCTTTGGGCATGGTGATAGGCGGTGGATCCAACTTCATCTCGACACATCTTGTTCAGTATCCCGGCGGTACGCCGATTGTCACCGGAACCACCTACACTGCTTCTGGAATTGTAAACGTTCCGTCCGAAGTGGTTGTCTGCTTTGTAGCCGGGACAAAGATACAAACTGCGGATGGCGAGGTTGCGGTCGAAGATCTGGCGGTCGACGCTCAGATCGTCACCAAAGATAACGGCCTACAACCCATTCGTTGGATCGGTTCTGCCCGAAGGTTTGCAGCTGGCGAACTCGCCCCGGTCGTTTTCGAGAAGGGCGCAGTTGGCAACACCCGCGTTCTTAAACTATCGCCGCAGCACAGGCTGTTGATCTCTGGCTGGCGGGCTGAATTGCTGTTCGGCGAGGACGAGGTTTTGGTTCCCGCGAAAGCCCTGGTCAATGACAGATCCATTTTCTTCGAACGCGGCGGATATGTAGACTACTACCACATCCTGTTCGACACACATGAGATCATCTATTCGGATGGCGTGCCGACAGAAAGCCTGTTTCCGGCAGATCAAAGTCTTGGAGCGTTGTGTCAAAGCGCCCGCGACGAAATCTTTGAACTTTTTCCCGAATTGGCTGGTAAAGAACCTTTGGCATTCTCGCATACAGCCCGGACATCATTGACGGTCAATGAAAGCCGATTGCTCTCGCCTGCACCGTCCACTCAGCGCTGACATTCAACACAATATGAAGGAACTAAGCTACTCTGCCGCTTCCTGAATAGCGTCAAGCGCGGCCGCTTTTTTCTCGACCTCTTCGACGATGTGGTCGATCATCTGATCGTTTGACATCTTGTGGCTGGCCTTGCCGGCCAGATAGACCATGCCAGACCCTGCCCCGCCACCCGTAAAACCGACATCAGTCATCAACGCTTCTCCCGGACCGTTCACGACGCAGCCGATAATCGACAGGGACATCGGCGTCTTGATGTGCTCCAAGCGGTGTTCCAACGCCTCGACCGTTTTGATCACGTCAAACCCCTGCCGCGCGCAAGACGGGCATGAGATGATGTTGACACCGCGATGCCGCAAGCCAAGTGACTTCAGGATTTCGAACCCGACCTTGACCTCTTCCACCGGATCGGCCGACAGGCTGACGCGGATCGTGTCGCCGATCCCCATCCATAAAAGGTTTCCCAGACCGATGGCGGATTTGATGGTGCCAGAGACCAACCCGCCCGCCTCGGTGATGCCCAGATGGATTGGCGCGTCAGTCGCCTCGGCAATACCCTGATAGGCCGCCGCCGACAGGAAGACATCGCTGGCCTTTACGCTGATCTTGAACTCATGGAAATCATTGTCTTGCAGGATGCGGATATGTTCCAGCCCACTTTCGACCATCGCCTCGGGGCACGGCTCGCCGTACTTCTCAAGCAGATGCTTTTCCAGACTGCCTGCATTCACGCCAATCCGGATCGAACAATTGTGGTCACGCGCTGCCTTGATGACTTCCTTGACCCGAGTTTCATCCCCGATATTCCCGGGATTGATCCGCAGACAGGCAGCACCGGCTTCGGCCGCTTCGATGCCGCGCTTATAGTGAAAGTGAATGTCCGCCACGATCGGAACCGGGCTTTCACGCACGATTTCTTTCAACGCCTTCGAAGATGCCTCATCCGGAACTGAAATCCGCACGATATCCGCGCCTGCTTCGGCGGCGGCCTGAACCTGCGCAACCGTCGCTGCAACGTCGGTGGTCAGCGTATTGGTCATGGTTTGCACGGCGATAGGGGCATCCCCTCCGACTGGCACGTTGCCAACCATGATCTGACGGGATTTACGGCGATAGATATCGCGCCAGGGACGTACGTGATTGAGGGACATATGGACGGATCCGCGTCTGCGTAGGTTGCATCTTTAGATAGTTCGGCAACCAGGTCTCCGCAATGGCTAGATCACTCGGCGGGCTGTTCTGTCGCCTCGGTCTGCAGTTCGGCCACCAATTGCTTGAGCGCGCTGTTCTGTTCAGAGTTCAGATCGGCAACGCTATAGACTTCGGAGACCGCATCCTTGGACAGGACGACACCTTTGGCAACCGTGCCCGGCGCGCCAGCAGGTCCGTAGTGTTCACCATCCATTGAAAAATAGACTGAGCCTGATGCACCGGCGCGAAGTTGCGGTGGTTCCTCGGTCAACGGCACCTCGAAGGTGCTGCCTTGTTCGACTGTACCTAGCGTACCCTCAAAGATCACGCTGCCATCGGCTGCGGTTACACGCATCCAAGACGGATCAACAGCCACGATTTTCAGGGTCGTATCAACCTGCTCGACAACTTGTGGCAGCGAAGGTCTTTCGACTGTGTGTATCTCAGCGACTTGAATCTGTGGCAGCTCAGGCGGGCGGAAGGTGCCCACGTCCCGTGGATCGAGCGTTGAGATCGGAGCATCACGCGCCACCAACACCGGCACGTCAAGCGCCTGAGGACGGTAAAGACGATCCAGCGCTTCGGAGTTTGACGCCAACGTAGTTTCATCAACATTGCTGTTGTTGCGCGCTGCGTCCAGCGGATCAAGATCGGACAGAACCACAGGGGCCTGTTCAACAGGGCTCACCTGGACTTGCTGGATCTTGTTCAAAACAGCCCAGCCGCCATAGCCGATGCCGCCAATCAATGCGAGCAAGACCAGTGAGGAACCAACAGCACGCGGTTCGATCTGGCTGACCAATGATTCTTTGCCCGGAATGTACGGCGTGTTGGGTGAGATGAACGGATCGCGCCCCATCGGCCCGCGCGAAGGCAAATCGCCGGTGGGCTTGCGCACGACCGACGCCTCTGCAGACATTCCGTGTGCGACTTCAAACCCGCTTTCCTGACAGAAGGAAGAAAATGTCTCGTCCGGGTTCATTCCCAGATATCGCGCATAAGAACGCACATACCCGGCGATGAAGCCGGGTGTGTCAAATGCGTCAGGATCAGCATTTTCAATGGCGGCGATGTAGTTGGCTTTTATCCGCAGTTCGCGTTGTACATCCAGAAGAGACTTACCCATCGTCGCGCGTTCGCCGCGCATCGTATCGCCAAGCCGCACCTCATAGTCGTCATAGCCCTTTGGCCTGACTTCCATGTCTTCTTCGGAATCGCGCTGTGATCTGCGCCCAATCATTCCTACTGCCCCATTCTGCCCGCCGCGTGTGTCGCGCTCGCAGCGAATCGTCCCCATAACGATTCGTCCGCTACTTTTGTTAGCGTAATCTTAACACGCGACAAACTAGTTGCACACTTTGGCGTTAGGTTATCCGGCAAGTTCGGCGCGATTTAGCGCACAATGTGACCAAAGTTCGTCCATCGCGTGCACCAGACGGTTCATTTCGTCGGGTCCATGCACCGGAGACGGGGTAAAGCGCAGACGCTCGGTTCCGCGTGGGACAGTTGGGAAATTGATTGGCTGCACATAGATGCCATGATCATCCAGCAGCATGTCGCTGAGCTTCTTTGTGTGCACCGGGTTGCCAACGATCACCGGTACGATGTGGCTGCCGTGATCGATCAGCGGCATGCCCAGCCCTTTTAAACGCAGCTTGAGGATACTGGCCTGTGTCTGATGCTGCGCGCGCAACTCGGGCGCATGTTTCAGATGGGCGACCGAAGCCGCTGCCCCCGCTGCGACAGCGGGTGGCAAGGATGTCGTAAAGATGAAGCCCGGCGCATAAGAGCGCACAGCGTCACACATCTTGGCGCTTGCCGCGATATAGCCACCCATGACGCCATACGCTTTGGCCAGTGTCCCGTTGATGATGTCGATACGGTGGGCCAGCCGGTCACGCTCGGTCACGCCACCGCCGCGCGGACCGTACATGCCAACGGCGTGCACTTCATCGATGTAAGTCAGCGCGCCGAATTCATCGGCCAGATCGCAAATTTCTTCGATCGGACCGAAATCGCCATCCATCGAGTAGACAGATTCAAACGCGATCAGCTTGGGCGTAGCGGGATCGTCAGCCTCAAGCAGCTCACGCAGATGAGCGACATCATTATGACGGAAGATGCGCTTGTCCCCGCCATTGCGGCGCACGCCTTCGATCATCGAGGCATGGTTCAGCGCATCAGAATAAATGATCAGGCCAGGAAACAGCTTCGGCAGCGTGCTGAGCGTGGCATCATTCGCAATATAGGCGCTGGTGAACAGCAGCGATGCTTCTTTCCCGTGCAGGTCGGCCAGTTCCGCCTCGAGGCGTTTGTGATAGACAGTGGTACCTGAGATATTGCGCGTGCCGCCGGATCCTGCCCCGGCCGCATCAACGGCGTCATGCATAGCATCCAGAACCACTGGGTGTTGACCCATGCCGAGATAATCATTGCCGCACCAGACAGTGATGTTCTGATGTGACCCATCAGGGCGTGTGCGCACCGCGTGCGGAAAATGTCCGTTACGACGTTCGATGTCGATGAAGGTCCGGTAGCGTCCTTCGTCATGCAGCCTGGCAATCGCTGAATCGAGCTGAGCAGTATAGTCCAACGGACCCTCCTTGAATGCCTGGCGATCATTCCGACCCCGGACAATGTATTCCACCACAACGCACAGTATACACTGTTTTCGCGGTTTTTGCGTTCCTCTGACCTAACTGCCTACAGCCGAACCAGTGAACCCAACTTTGATTTGCATCAAATATAAGTTTGCGCTTGCTCCGACAAGTAAAGTTACGTCCATCAGACGCGAGGAAACGACGCAGGCAAACTATCCGGGATCGGCAGGTTTCCGATACTAAACCAATTTCCGCCTGAACCGCACTGGACGGCGGCGATAGCGCTGATAGGTTCGCGCCTGAAAACACCCAAAAGCAGGAGCCACCCATGTCGCTAGACGCCGTGCTGAACCAGATCGATGCAGATCTGCAAACTTCAATCGACCGCCTGATGGAGCTGCTGCGCATCCCGTCCATCTCAACCGATCCTGCCTTCAACGAACAGGTCAGTCAGGCCGCAGACTGGCTGGTTGCCGACCTGCAAAGCATCGGCATTTCGGCCGAGAAACGGGAAACACCCGGCCACCCGATGGTTGTCGGACATGTTGGTGAGGGCAGCGACGGGCCGCATGTCCTGTTTTATGGCCATTACGACGTCCAGCCGGTGGACCCTTTGGAGCTTTGGAATCGTGAACCATTTGACCCGGCCATCGAAGATTCAGACCATGGCCCGGTCATTCGGGGGCGAGGTTCGTCAGATGACAAAGGGCAGCTGATGACATTTGTCGAAGCCTGCCGAGCTTGGAAAGCGGTGCATGGGTCCCTGCCCTGTCACATCACCTTTTTCTTCGAAGGGGAAGAAGAATCAGGATCCCCGTCCCTGGTGCCGTTCCTTCGCGAAAACGCGGCCGAGTTGAAGGCGGATCTGGCGCTGGTCTGCGACACGTCGATGGTGTCGCGCGGCGTGCCGTCGATTGCGTCCCAACTGCGCGGGATGCTGAAGGATGAATTCACCATTGTCGGCCCCCGGATCGATTTGCATTCCGGTCACTACGGTGGTCCCGGCCTGAATCCGTTGCGCGAACTTTCGAAAATTGTCGCCTCTTTCCACGACGACGAAACCGGGCGCGTCGCGGTAGAAGGCTTCTATGACGGTGTTCATGAGGTGTCTGACGAGCAGCTGCGCCAATGGCAAAGCTGCGGATTTGATGAGGCAGAGTATCTGAACTCGGTCGGGTACAGCCAACCCCATGGTGAAAAGAAGTATTCAACCCTGGAGCAACAATGGGCACGCCCGACCCTTGAGGTGAACGGTCTGTGGGGCGGCTATAACGGCGCCGGATCAAAAACCGTCATCCCGTCAGAGGCTCATTGTAAAATAACGTGCCGCCTGGTTGGCGACATGGATCCCGACGCGCTGCGCGACAAAATTCGCAAACATGTCGAGGACCGCTTGTCCGTGGATGCCAAAGTCATCTGGGACAACGATCTGGAAGGTGCCCCTGCCTCGGTCATGAACCTGGACCGTCCTGAATTCGAAGCCGCGCGCGGCGCGTTGTCGGACGAATGGAACTGCGAGGCTGTATTCACCGGTATGGGCGGATCAATTCCTGTGGTTGGTTACTTCAACACAGAGCTTGGGCTTGATTCCATGCTCGTTGGATATGCCAATGATGATGACGCCATCCATTCGCCGAACGAGAAATACGATGTCAAAAGCTTTCACAAGGGCATCCGCTCATGGGCGCGCATTCTGGATGCGTTGACCAAATAAATTAAAAAAGGCACCGCCAGATTGACGGTGCCTTTTTTTGATTGGGTCTAAGCAGATTTACATATGGATCACGCGGCCATAGGCATCCAGAACGCTTTCATGCATCATTTCTGACAATGTCGGATGCGGGAAGACTGTATTCATCAGGTCCTCTTCCGTTGTCTCCAGCTGACGCCCGACAACATACCCCTGAATCAACTCGGTCACCTCGGCACCGATCATGTGGGCTCCAAGAAGCTCTCCGGTTTTTGCGTCGAAAACGGTCTTGATCAGACCTTCGGGTTCGCCCAAAGCAATGGCCTTGCCGTTGCCGATGAACGGGAAGCGACCGACCTTGATGTCATAGCCAAGCTCCTTGGCTTTTGCTTCGCTGTAGCCCACAGATGCCACTTGGGGCTGGCAATAGGTGCAGCCGGCAATGCTTTCAGGTTTCACCGGATGCGCGTGTTTCCCGGCGATCAGGTCTGCGACCATAACGCCTTCATGGCTGGCTTTGTGCGCCAACCACGGCGCCCCGGCGATGTCGCCGATAGCGTAGAGACCCTCGACGCCCGTGCGGCAGAATTCATCTGTCACCACATGCGTGCGATCAATCTTGACGCCCAAAGCTTCGAGCCCGAGGCCTTCGACATTACCGACAATCCCAACTGCAGAAATCACGGTGTCAAAGTCGTGTTTCTCAACCTTACCTTTCACCTCGATATGCGCGGTCACTTTGCCCTTGGCGCGATCAAGCTGCTTGACCATCGCCTTTTCCATGATGGTCATGCCTTGCTTGGTGAAGGCCTTTTTGGCCAGTCCGCTGATTTCGGCATCTTCGACCGGCAACACGCGGTCCATGACTTCGACGACCGTCGTATCGGAGCCAAGCGTATTGTAGAAGCTGGCAAACTCGATACCGATAGCGCCCGAACCGATCACCAACAGCTTCTTAGGCATCCGAGGCGGCTGAAGTGCGTGCTTATAGGTCCAGACCAGATCGCCATCGGCCTCAAGCCCCGGCAATTCTCGTGCCCGCGCACCGGTGGCCAGAACGATGTTCTTGGCAGTCAGCTCCTCAGTGCCTTTGTCGGTTTTGACGCTGACTTTACCCTTGGCCGGGATCGTTGCCTCTCCCATCACTACGGTCACTTTATTTTTCTTCAGCAAGTGACCGATACCACCGGAAAGCTGCCCGGCGACGCCGCGCGACCGCTTTACAACGGCGTCCAGATCGTAGCCGACCTTGTCCGCCTTCAAGCCGAAATCCTTGGCGCGCTCCATTAGGTGGAACACTTCGGACGAGCGCAAAAGCGCCTTGGTCGGAATGCATCCCCAGTTCAGGCAGATCCCGCCCAAATGCTCGCGCTCGACCACGGCCACTTTCAGACCCAGCTGAGCGGCGCGGATTGCAGCCACATAGCCCCCAGGACCAGCGCCGATTACGATCAGATCAAAAGATTGTGCAGCCATATGTCCCTCTCGGCGCAGGTCGGTTCAAATTTAGTTTACCATTAAACTAAATTCCGCGACGCATCAACACGCTGCCTGCGCGACATATGCGACGCAAGATCGGCATGTTCAGGTTGTGCTGCTTTCAGCCTATACCCGGGACGTTACAAAGGCTAGAAAAGAAGAACAAATGCCCCTTGGACGTTCCTTTTCACAAGTCATTCGAAAGGCTTACCATGGCCAAGACGCTCAAAGATTTAGTGCTCGCCCTGCTGAACGCCACGCTTGTACTGATTGCATTATGCTTGTTCCTGGGATGGAAACTGGCATCTTCAGTGGACAACATCACCACAAGTTTCTCTGAGAACCTGAAGATCGTCACCCCGCTGAGGGAAGAAGCCCAGGGAATTCGCGGTGAGTTGGCTGCCCTGCGGAGTGATTTGGCCGCGATTCCTGTGGACGGAGGCACTCTCGACAGCGCAACTGCGGCGCGTATCGCGGAGGCTCTGGATAAACTGAACGCAGTGGAAGATAAACTTCAATCCACCCAAGCCCGGTTCGCGGAAATGGCAGAGTCTCCTGAGATGCTGATCGAACAGGCCATAGACCTGTCGGCCGACGCAGTGGCCGACCGGGTCAAAGACATTCGAGGATGTGTGCCGGAGACTTAACCCGCAGCTTGCAATTCACGAACCGTCGAACCGTAGCCGCCCATATTCACATAGGCCGCCTCTGGCTCGGTTGTTGGCCGAGACAGGGCTTCGTTGCGATACGGGAAGCGGCCGAACTTGCGGATTACTTCACGATGCGCCCGGGCGTGCAAAAGATTGCTCGGATCGTCACTGCTCAGATTCTGGCACATCAGGCGCACGCAGCGTTCCTGATCACACAAATTCTCAGAATGCATCATCGGCAGATAGAAGAACTGCCGCGCCGGTTCATCAATCTTAAGGTCCCAGCCTCTGTCGACCGCACATTTCGCGGCTGCGAGTGCTGCGCGATCTGATGCAAAGGCCCTCGCCTCTCCGCGGAACATGTTCCGAGGGAATTGATCCATCAAAACGATGTATGCCAATGCCCCGCTTGGATAGGTCAGCCAGAGCGAAAACTTGCCCTCACTCGCTGCCTTCCAGGCCTCTTGGAAACGGTCACGGATTTCAGCGTCTAACGCGTCATCCTGCAGATACCACCCTTCGGGACCAACCTTGTCTAACCAAAAACTCAATACCTCTTCAGGCCCAACCATTGCCTTAAACTCCGTCTTTTGCCCTCCCCAGGGACGTAACGTCATTTAAGTCGGTTTTACAGAAGTGTTACAGTAACATATTGCAACACTTACGACATATTTTCGTGTCCTAGGCGGTATCCTGCGCGTCCTGCTCTTCCTGCGCAGCTTCGATGACAACCTCTTGCGCGACTTCCATCGCGATCGGTGACGAGGTTGGGTAGATCGGGGCGATGGCTCCGGTTTCATCAACAGGCACATAGGCACGCTGTGTCATCCGATAGAGCGCATAAACCGCCATCGCAAACATCAAGGTAGCAATAAACAGGAAAAATCCCGGTGGTCCGACAACTCCACTACCCATCAACCACCCTGTGATCACTGGCCCGGCAATCGCACCAAGACCGTTGATAAAGACCAACCCACCAGAGGCCGCCGACATATCATCATATTCCAGATAGTCGTTTGTGTAGGCAACCAGCAGTGAATACAGCGGGCTTGTCATGCCGCCGATGATAAAAGCCGCACACAACAAGGTTGTGAAAGTGGTGCCGAACATCATGCCAATCAATGCACCGCCGCCTCCAACCGCTGACACCAGAAGGATCAAAATACGTCGATCAACCCTGTCTGATACCCATCCCAGGGGAAATTGCAGTAGAACGGCGCCAATGTAGAAAGCCGCCACAAATGACGAAATCTCGATCAGCGACAGTCCTGCCTGTGCTCCATAAACAGCGCTCATCCCGAACTGGGCCGAAAACACTCCACCCAGCAGGAACATGCCAACGCAACCCAGCGGCGACGTTTCCATAAGCTTGCGCAGTGTCATTGGTTTGGTTGTATCAAAGGCGGGCGTTGGTGAGATCGAGAGCAAGATGGGCGCGAACGATACAGACACAAGAATGGATGCAATTACAAAGGTTTCATACCCTGCTGGATCACCCACAAGCAACAGCGCCTGCGCGGTAACAACGCCCGTCATCTGCACGATCATGTATAGTGACAGGGCCTGACCACGATTTTCGTTGCTCGCCGCGTTGTTCAGCCAACTCTCTGCTGTGACATAAACTCCTGAAAAACAGAACCCGATCACGACGCGGCCCAGCGACCATGCAATCGGGTCTGTGAGCATGGGGTACATAATCATGACGGCGGAAATAAACGAGGCCAAAGCGGCGAATACACGCACATGGCCTACCCGTCGTATCATCTCGGGGGCCAGGCGCGACCCCCCCAGAAAGCCGACAAAGTAGGCGGACATCACAAACGACATCTCTAGCGTCGAGAACCCTTCAATGTCTCCGCGCACGCCCAAAAGGGTACCCTGCAGGCCGTTGCCGACCATAAGCAGCCCCATACCGAGCAATAGCGCCCACGCGCTGGAAAGGACCTGAAGCATTGGGGCCTCCGAACTAAATCAACCTGAGTTTTGGAATCGTTTTGCGATCAAAAAACGCTCTGGTCGCGCTTGTCTACGACATTCCCAAATGTCGATCCCGTGAACACGCCCTTCAGGGGATCAAAAGCGACGCATCCCCGTAAGAAAAGAAGCGATAGTTCTGCTCAATCGCATGGGCATAGACGGTTTGCATCCTCTCTTGCCCCATCAGGGCAGAGACCAGCATCAGCAAAGTAGACTTCGGCAGGTGGAAATTGGTCATCAAAGCGTCGGTCACAGCGAACTTGAAGCCCGGATAGATAAAGATATCCGTTTCGCCTTCCCAGTCTTGGATCACGCCACCGCGCGCCGCGCTTTCGATCAGGCGCAGGGCCGTTGTACCAACCGGAATGACCCGCCCTCCGGCGGCCTTGGTCGCGCGGATTTCTTCGGCTGCCGCCGCGCTGACACATCCCCATTCGGCATGCATTTTATGAGTGGTCACGTCCTCGACCTTGACCGGTAAAAACGTGCCCGCCCCCACATGTAATGTGACATGGCTGACTTCGACACCGCGCTCGGCCAGAGCGCTCATAAGCGGTTCGTCGAAATGCAGCGACGCCGTTGGCGCGGCGACCGCCCCGGAATTGCGCGCCCAGATCGTCTGGTAGTCCATCTTGTCTTTGTCGTCTGCAGGGCGTTTGGCGGCGATGTAAGGTGGCAGTGGCATGGCCCCTGCTTGTTCCAGCGCGGCGTCGAAATCATCATCTGTCAGGTTGAAGCGCAGATAGGCCTGACCATCGCTGACCTGCTCCAGCGTCGCGCTGAGCTGGTCCGAAAACAAGATCTCTTCGCCCAGCTTTACCTTTTTCAAAGGCTTGATCAGTGCGGACCATGTCCCATCAGCCCGTGGGTCCAGCAAAGTCGCCTCGATCGCCGCCGAAACCGCGCCCTGCACGCTGTGCCGATGGCGCCGCCCGCTAAGACGCGCCGGGATCACCCGCGTGTCATTCAACACCAACCGGTCGCCGGGCTGCAGCCAATCCGGCAGGTCAAACACGTGACGATCTGCGATCGCACCCCCATGCGCCACCAAAAGGCGCGCGGACGAGCGCGGGCTGACGGGCCGCGTTGCAATCAGGTCTTCGGGAAGTTGGAAATCAAAATCGCTGAGTTTCATGGATGCGCCATACTAGGCAGGAAAAGATTCGGCCATATCCCCGGTCAGTTGTCTCTGGGGGGGGATCCGAAAGTACGCTTCGGTTCATCAGGTTTCTGCGGCTGCGCATTGGGTCCGTCCGAAACGGTGGGGGCTGGCGCCCGCAACAGATTTCGCAAGAACAATGGGGCAAGGCCAGACAATGGGTTCACGGACACTTGCGGCGAATCCAGCGGTCCGGTCAGCGTATAGTTGAAACCTATTATGCCCTCACCTTTGCGGGTGAACACGCTGCCAATCGCATTCACCAGATAGATCGGAGAGATGGCGCCACGCAAATTCAACATCCCTGCGACGGGATCAATGGTACCGTCAAAAGACAACCCCATAGAAGGGCCAACGGCGCTGCCGCTCAACACCTTGATTTCCGTCGGCGTGAGCCGCATCCGGCTTTCGATCGTCGAGAAGAATATGCCCTGCCCTGCCATCTCATCCAGCAGCCCGATCAGGCTGATGGCGTTGAGCAATGCAGCCATGGCCGGTGCGTCCTGAATGCGCGTGTTGATGATTTTCAGGATCACGTCATAGCTGCCCGGCGCGCCAACCGGCTCTAACTGCAAATCAAGACCGCCGCCCCGTGCTTGCGTCAGCAGACCGGCTGATCGCAGAACGGCGCCTGCGTTCTCGGACGTAAGGGTGACTGCGCTGCGACCGCCACGCGGGATAACCTGCCCGCGAACAGAGGCTCCGCTGTTGACCTGTGCCGTAAACCCGCCATTGATGCCCCCAGTGGTCGCAAACGAGCCTTTGAACCCGGTTAAGGCGACTGTTTCAGTGACCTGTAATCGATCCAGCGCTACATCCAGTTTTGGCCCGGCGGCTGCCGAGCTGTCCCCGGCCCCTCCGCCTTCGGCAAACGTTGCACGGCCTAGATTTATAACACCACCCAGAATCCGAATGTCTGGCACTGCAGCGCCACGCCCCACCAGCTCTGCCGGAACAGCCAGCCAATCGCCAATCTCGAACGAGCTGAAACGGACGCGGTCAAAACCGCCATCTTCCCGAAACGAGATAGATGCGGCCGTGCGCAGACCTGCAGCGTCCAGCCGCAACGAGTCGACACTCAACCTCTGTCCCAATGTCGCCTCGGCCGTTAGGTTTCCTTTGCTGCCGTTGGTCTTGCGCCAGCCCAATTCAGGAATGGCAAGCGCGACCCCTTCCAAGTCTGAGGACGCGGATAGCTTGGGTGGTTCGCCTGCGCCGATCCCCAAGGCGATATCCGCAGTGCCCTGCCCGGTTAGCATACCTTGCGGCAAGCCTGCGTTAATCGCCTGCATCAACCGCGGGGATAGCTCGATCTGGCCAGTCAGTTCGCTGCGTTGTGCGGTCTCTCCATCAATAGGTTGCCGCCATTTCGCCTGAATGGGAACGCCATCGAACAGTCCCTCACCTTCAATCTGAACACCTGTCTGATCCCCGCTAAGATCAAGCATGTCGGCACTGACCGTAAACCCTGGCACCAGTCGGCCGCTGTTCAAATTCCCCAGATCGCCATCGAAGTGGAATTCTGTGTCCTGAAACTTCAGGCCCTTTTTCAACGGTAGTGACAGTGTTCCGGACAAAGACACCGACCCATCAGCTAGATCGACCGGCAAGTTGGCTTTGGTCAGCAGTTCCAGCGGAGGTCTGTCCAGCAACGACAACGCAGCCGTTACGCTGCCTTTTGCCCTGATCCGCGCAATCGCTGGTGCGGATTTTTTGATATCGGTATCTGGAATAATAAAAGACGTCCCCGACGCATCTACCCCGCCGCCCTGATCGGCCTGAACCACCCCGTTTTCGGCTGTTGCGGTAAATCTGCCATTGATCAGGCTGGCCTGCCCCTGTGCCCCAACGATCGGAGGCAGCGTTTTGGCAAATCGGATCTTGGCTTTTTCGAACCCGAAATCCAGATAGATATCTGGTTTGCCTCCGGGCTCTAGCCGCAAGGCGAAATCCATGTCCGAGAGGTCGCCTTCGTACAGGTTTTCTGTAACCCATTCGCGTGGCTTTGGGGCCAGACGCTCGGGCCAATATCCCAAAACCTGTTCCGATGACATGCCATCCAGATGGGCATCCAGCTGAACAGCCCAGCCGTCTGGCCGCCCCGTCAGATTACCCGACGCACGCACGGTGTGATCCGTGTCGTAGACGGTCATTTGCCCAAGGTGCAGCTGAAAGGGCGCAAACTCCATCTTGAAGTCGAGATCCGCCTGAGACAGCTGAAGGGCCTCGGGAAACAGTTTTGCCGGGTTTACATTAATGCCGGTTAAACGCAGCTGTGCCGCCAAACTGTCAAGGATGCCGTCCTCGACCCCAGCCAGGAACGCAGTGCCTTCGGCCTGCACCGACCCCCAAGCGGACTTTACGGAAACCTCGTTAAAATCGAGCGCCTGACGGCGCGGATCATACGTGAAATATGTGCGCGCAGATTCAAAGGGGACGGGACGGGTTTCCGGATTTGGTTGCACTGCGCCAGCGCCAAGATTCAACGTGGCAAACAATGGCCCGACGGCGCCTTTGCCATCAATACTGCCGCGCAACGCGCCTGAAATCGGCGTTCTCAGCACCTGCAACCAACCCAGCGCAGGGCTTTGACCGGCAATGTCTTCTGCCGGCAGATCCGTGATTGAAACCCCGAACCGCGCGGCGGGGGACCCCAGAACGCTGGTGTAATTTGCCTCGATCGTGCTGACGTAATCACGCCCAGCCAGAACGGAAAACCCCGTCGCCAACCGCATTTCGCTGGCGCTGCGGGTTACCAATATATGCCCGCCATCCAGAACCCAGGATCGTTCCAGCCGAAGATCGCGATAGTCTAAGGTAATCGCATCCAGTTCCACCGATGTCAGTGCGGACAGGTTTTCGGACAGAAAGACCTGATCCGAGGTCTCGATCAGCTGCGCCAAGTTTGGCGCTTCTCGCACCGGCGCACTTCCGGCGCCGACGGTCAGCGTCAGCGCGCCGTCTTTTCCGCGCGTCAGGGCAACCTGTGCCCCGCTAAGGATAATGCGCTTCGGCCTGACGTGGCCCCGCAGCAAGGGACGCATGGCAAGGCTGGCCCGCATATCGGACACTTGCGCAATCTGCTGTCCTGCTGCGTCGCTGATGCTGACATCCGTTAACCTCAGACGGGGCCGCCACCCTTCGTGAATGACAAAGCTGACATCGCCGAAACGGATCTGCAGACCGCCAAGCGTTTGCTCCAGCCGCGCTTCGACCCGGTCTCGCAGCCAGGCAGGCGCGTGCATGCGCTGGCCAATGACCATGAAACCCGCGAATAGGGCCAGAAAAACCAGCAACAACACGCCGCGCATGGTCCAAATTCCCGCAGTGCGACGGCGCGACCGACGACGCGGGGAT
The DNA here is from genome assembly GCF_056536585.1 of Ruegeria sp. CK2. Classification (NCBI taxonomy): domain Bacteria; kingdom Pseudomonadati; phylum Pseudomonadota; class Alphaproteobacteria; order Rhodobacterales; family Roseobacteraceae; genus Ruegeria; species Ruegeria sp. CK2. Next base: position 236,514 of record NZ_JBQFPW010000004.1, on the reverse strand, counting down.
TTACCCGGCTGTTCGCCCCCGTCATGTTCCTGCTGCGCCAATTTGGTGTCCACGCCTTTCAACCTGCCCGTGCCGCCCTATGATATCGGGCAGCCTATAAGAATCTTTAGCGGAGTTTCCAATGCCTGACGTCTCAGACATCGCCCCTGATTTCACACTACCCCGCGACGGCGGCGGCGAAGTGACCTTATCGGACCTGCGCGGCGGTACCGTCGTTTTGTTCTTTTATCCCCGTGATGATACGCCGGGCTGCACCAAGGAATCCATCGGTTTCTCAGAGCAACTTCAAGCCTTTGCCGATGCAGGTGCCAAGGTCTTTGGCATCTCACGCGATAGCGTGACCAAACATGACAAATTCGTCGCCAAACATGGGCTGACCACGCCGTTGCTATCGGACGAGAACTCGACCGTCTGCGAGGATTACGGAGTGTGGGTCGAAAAGAATATGTATGGCCGCAAGTCGATGGGGATCGAACGGTCGACGTTCGTAGTCAATGGCGAAGGCCGCATCGCAAATGTCTGGCGCAAAGTGAAAGTGCCTGGTCATGTGGACGCGGTGCTGGAGGCGGTCAAAGCGCTGTAACGCCCTCGACCTGGGTTGCCATCCGGTTTATGCCGCACCCAGACCAATGACAGGCGGAGCAAACCCGTGGCTTTAACACTGACCGAGATGGCAACTGAGGTCCTGACAACCGCGGATGGGCGGGCCAAGACCGCCTTATCCAAGCGCCACGCCGCTGCATGGTTTGCGGCGCGCAAGGGCGACGCGCCCGAGATTGAGGTTGGCACCGCAGCACCACCGTTGAATCCGGCGCGCCCAGACAAACCTGAATTGCTGTCCCCGCGTGATGTCCCGAGACGCCGCCCCGGTACAGACGCCGGGCGTATCGCGCTGCTGCACGCCGTGGCACACATCGAGCTGAATGCTGTCGATCTGCATTGGGATATCATCGCCCGCTTTGGTCATGTCCCGATGCCCATCGGGTTCTATGACGATTGGGTCAAATGCGCCGAAGAGGAATCGCGCCATTTTGAGATGGTGTGCGAGTGCCTGGATCAGATGGGTAGCCACTATGGCGCCCTGCCCGCCCATGCCGGAATGTGGCGCGCCGCAGAAGATACTGCCGAAGATCTGATGGGGCGGCTTGCCGTAGTACCTATGGTTCTTGAAGCTCGGGGTTTGGACGTAACACCCGGCATGATCGACATATTTCGCAACGCAAAGGCCGAACACGCGATCGCCGCGCTGGAATTGATCTACGCCGAAGAGGTCGGGCATGTTGCCTATGGATCGAAATGGTTTCATTTCCTGTGCGGGCGCGAAAATCTGGACCCGAAAGAAGTGTTTCATCAACTGGTCCGCCGCTACTTTCACGGGCAGCTGAAACCGCCTTTCAACGAAGAGAAACGCGCCGAGGCGGGCCTGCCGCCAGATTTTTACTGGCCTCTGACCGAAGATGTGCCCGCGCCCGGCTCAGTCTCAAAGTGATCCTTTTTAGGTTGGTTTCGGCAACTTCTCGCCGATGACGCGCGGGAATTGCCTGTTCTCAGACCCATATTAGTCAACAAACTTGCCCGAACGCGGCTGCCCCTTTATGCAGTCCGCCCAAGGGGCGGCGAACCACTCACGACCGGTCCCGATCTTGGGGATGAAAGGTGAGGCGCGTGAGAACACGTCTGGCAATAAAACTACACTCACTACTAGAACGGCAATTTCCAGAACGTCGTGTGTTCCTGAAATCGGATCAGGACACGCGGTTTATACGTCTCAGTTCGGAAACTCAGTTTTTTGCGGTGGCAGGTGTCGCCGTGATCGTGGGTTGGACTGCAGTCGCAACAGCGATCCTGCTGATGGACAGTATCGGGTCGGGAAATTTCCGCGAACAAGCGAAACGGGATCAAGCGACCTATCAAGAGCGCCTGAATGTGTTGTCGACAGAACGCGATGCACGAGCGCATGAGGCACTGGCCGCACAAGATCGGTTCAACGCCGCGCTGGACCAGATCTCAGTGATGCAGTCCGAACTTCTGGCATCGGAAAACCGCCGCCGCGAGCTGGAAACCGGGATCGAAGTGATCCAAACCACTTTGCGCGCGACGATGAAGCAGCGTGAGGCAGTTCGGACCGAACTGGCAGAGTTGCAACAAGACGCTGAAGGCGCGGACTTGTATCAGGCTGCCGTCGCCAATCCTGTCCAGATGGAATTCATGACCGAAGCGCTGGCGCGCACTGCCGAAGAGCGTGACCAGATCGCCGCAAACGCGCAGAACGCCTTGGATCAGCGCGACGATCTCGAGCTCGAAATCCAACTGATGCAGGAACGCAGCGACGAGATTTTCCGTCAGCTGGAAGAGGCCATGGTTATCTCGGTCGAACCATTAGACAAAATGTTCCGGCAGGCTGGCATGCCCACAGATCGTATCATCGAAGAGGTCCGGCGCGGATATAGCGGTATTGGCGGTCCGTTAACCCCTTTAACGTTCAGCACACGCGGAGAAGAGCTGTCCGCAGATGAGATCCGCGCCAACACACTGCTGCAGCAGATGGATCAGTTGAACCTCTATCGTCTCGCAGCAGAAAAAGCGCCTTTTGCCAGCCCCGTTCGGGCCGCCGTTCGCTTTACCAGCGGATATGGCACACGGCGCGACCCCAAAACTGGCGGACGGCGCATGCATAACGGCGCAGATTTCGCCGGTGCGCAGGGCACCGACATCTTCGCGACAGCTGATGGTGTAGTGTCACATGCAGGCTGGCAATCGGGCTTCGGACGGCTGGTCAAGATCAAACACGCGTTTGGAATTGAGACACTTTACGCTCATAACACCAAGATCAACGTAAAGGTCGGTCAAAGGGTCTCGCGCGGGGATCATATTGCTGATATGGGTAGCACCGGACGGTCGACCGGCACGCATCTTCACTATGAGGTGCGCGTGAACGGAAAACCTGTTAACCCAATGACTTACATCAAGGCTGCGAGAAATGTTTTCTAAGAGCAAAATCAACGAGCCCGGATCCAAAGAGGCTGAGGCAACAAAACCGGCTGCCCCGGCGACTCCGGCGGCACCAGCACCGGCAGAACCGAAGGCCAGCACCGCGCCCAAGCCAAAGCCCCCCGCATCGGTTTTGTCCTCGGACCTGCACATCACAGGCAACCTAAAGACAACCGGCGACATTCAGGTTGAAGGCACGGTTGAAGGCGATATCCGCGCCCACCTGCTGACAATCGGTGAAACCGCAACCATCAAAGGCGAAGTCACCGCGGATGACGTTGTTGTAAACGGCCGTATCGTGGGCCGGGTACGTGGCCTGAAAGTGCGCCTGACCTCTACCGCACGTGTGGAAGGCGACATCATCCACAAGACCATCGCCATCGAAAGCGGCGCGCATTTTGAAGGCTCCGTCCAGCGTCAGGATGATCCGCTGAACCCCGGCCGCAGCTCGAAACCGGGTGCCAACCCGGCGGCCGAAGTCAAACAGTAAGTTCTTTCATAACAACAGAAATTCAAACGCCGCAGGTCAGCCTGCGGCGTTTCTTGTTGGGGTAAGCTGCCACGAGCAGGTCGATACGTGATCAGAGTTCCAACTCGGGTCTGATACAGATAGAATTCCCCTATGTTGATTTTTCTTACAATTGTCGCACTGATCGCCGGGGCCCTGATCTTTCGCCAATGGTCCAAGTCGCAAGCGCGTAAGTCGTTGCTGGCTGCTCCGCTGACGACGTATCAAAGCGACCTCATCGAAAGCCACGTTCCCATTGTGCGACGGTTACCGCCGGACCTGCGCGCCAAGCTGGATGGAAAGGTAAACCTGTTTCTGGATCAAGTGAACTTTTTCGGTTGTGACGGTCTGGAGGTCACAGAAGAGATGCAGCTGTCGATTGCTGCACAGGCGAGTCTTCTCGTGGCCAACAATGATATGTGGTACGACAACCTGACGACCATTTTGATTTATCCCAATGCCTTCAAATCCCGGCAAAGCAAACACAGCGGGTATGTCGTGACCGAGAAGGAAGTCATAAGGACCGGTGAAAGCTGGAATCGCGGCCCGGTGATCCTGTCCTGGGCGCACAGTCAGCAAGGCGCGATGAATGACCATGATGGCCAAAATGTTGTCTTTCATGAGTTTGCGCATCAAATCGACGATCTATCTGGCAGCACAAATGGCGTCCCCGTTCTAAGCCGCGGACAGAGCTTTGATGAATGGGAGAATGTCTTTCTGACAGCTTACAATGCCCATGTACGCGCTGTTGAAACCGGGCAACCAGTTGTTATCGACCCCTATGGCGCAGAGGGTCATGAAGAGTTCTTTGCCGTAGCCGTCGAAGTGTTTTTTGAGAAACCGCAGGCGTTAAAACAAGAGAACCCGGAAGTCTACGAACAACTGGAAAAGCTCTTTCACCTTGATCCCGCGACCTGGGTTTAGCCCGTCCGAAGATACTTCGCATAACGGCGCCGGCCATGCGAAAGGCGGTCAGCTGGTAACTGATATTGGTCATCGAGCCAGTTGGCATGTGACAAAACATCAATCGAAATTCCCCATTCGCGCCAATCTGACATAAGATAAGTCTTGTTGCACAATTTCATAAGACTGTTTTGACTTAGGAGTTTTCATGTCTTCCAAACTCATGGCCGAGTTCTTCGGCACTTTCTGGCTGGTCCTTGGGGGCTGTGGCAGTGCGGTACTTGCGGCGGGCGTCGCTGATGTCGGGATCGGATGGCTGGGTGTGTCCTTGGCATTTGGCCTGACGGTTCTGACTATGGCGTACACAGTCGGTCATATCTCGGGCGGTCACTTCAACCCGGCGGTCAGCCTTGGCCTGATGATCGGTGGACGGTTTCCAGCCAAGGATTTGATCCCCTACTGGGCGGCTCAGGTATTTGGCTCTATGGCAGCAGCGGCGGTTCTGTACCTGATCGTTAGCGGTGCACCGGACTTTATCGGGGTCGGCAGTTTCGCCTCAAACGGGTATGGGGACGCATCGCCCGAGGGCTATTCGATGCTGTCTGCGCTGGTGATCGAAATCGTGATGACCGCGTTCTTTATTCTCATCATTCTGGGTGCAACATCGGACAAAGCACCGGCCGGGTTCGCCCCAATCGCCATCGGACTTGGGTTAACGCTGATCCATCTGGTATCGATTCCAGTGACGAACACCTCGGTCAACCCGGCGCGATCGACTGGCGTGGCATTGTTTGCCGATGGACCTGCTCTATCGCAGCTTTGGCTGTTCTGGGTCGCTCCGCTAATCGGTGGCGCCTTGGGCGCGGTGATCTGGAAAATCATGTCGGCAGACAAGTAAAACAGCCACTCAAAGGCGCAACTATGTCGGTTGCGTCGACTACCGTGTTTGTATTGCGTCGATCCGACCGGTCCTTGTGCGACCAAGGTTGCAACGTTCGAAATTCGCAGGTCACACATCGTGTAAGATTCCGGCACTGCTGAATTGGCCGGTTGAATTCCAGTAAAAAGCCACGAAAATCAGGCCATATGTATACGAGTTCGAATTCATGAAATCCCGCACTGGTTTCAAACGCCCCGCGTCCGCGATCCCGGCAACAACCGGTCTGGTGGCTGTGATCAGCATCCCGGTTCTTCACTACCTGTGGCCGGATATGCCGAGTGTTTCGGACCGGGATCAAACCGTGTTATTTGCCTTGTCCGTCTTCGGTCTGATGGCGTTGTCCGAATTCTACTTTGCCAAACTGCATCGATTGCCGGGCAGCGGTCTGGTCTACAGGTTGCGTAATTTTTCCGACCCCACCTATATTCGGGATTTTCAGATCAAGCTGGTTGGATTGATCACAAGCGCTGCCCTGTTGGCGCTGCTCTACTGGTCGGCTGATCTGTACCGGGGCGACTGGTACACGCCTTTCTTCTCGCTATTGGCAGACTATTGGGGGCTTATCCTGGGCGTCGTTTTGGCCGTTGTGACATCGGTTCATTTCATGATGCGTCACCCACGTGACGGGATGTGGCATCTTGGGCAGGTTGTCCTGACCATGGGCCGCCAATCCACCAAGGCGCGAGGTTTGAAAGTCTATCTGCTGGGCCTTGGCGTCAAAGGGTTCTTTCTGCCGCTGATGTTCTGTTATCTGGTTTATGACTGGACGTTTTTCCAGTCCAGATCGCTTTGGGATGCCTCGGGGTTTCCAGAAGTCTACGAGTATCTTTTCAGGTTTTCGTTCTTCCTGGACCTGACCGTTGTTGTCATAGGATATGCAACTGCTACGCGCCTATTGATTTCCCATATCCGCTGGACCGAAACCACGGTTTCAGGGTGGCTGGTTTGCATAATCTGCTATTCCCCATTCTGGCAAGTCCTGTCCCGAGACTACTTCAACTATGTTCAGGACGATTTCGCCTGGGGCGCATGGCTTTGGAATTACCCGGTCGCCTATACGATCTGGGGCAGCACAATCCTGTTCTTTTTGGGGATGTATTGCCTGACGGCAGCTCGTATGGGCCTAAGGTTTTCGAACCTCACATATCGGGGGCTCGCCTGTGACTTCCCCTACAATATCAGCAAACATCCATCTTACATCAGCAAGAACATCAGCTGGTGGCTGGTTTCGATCCCCTTCATCGCGGTGGATTTCTGGGCGGGCGTTGCCAATTGCATCGCTTTGCTGGGTGTGAATGCCATCTATTTCCTGCGCGCATGGCACGAGGAACGATGCCTGTCACAAGCGCCATCCTACCGCGCCTATCAGCGCTACATTAACGAAAATGGATTGCTGGCACGGATCAAAAACAGCGTGTCCAGATCAGAACCTCGGACATCAGAGAAGGTGAACTGACGCCGGGCTTTGGTCAACGTCGCTGGCTTTGGGCGGATCAATTCTGCCGGAAAAGTGCGGTCACCATCAAGCAGGCAGACAAGTTAGAACCCGCCGCATCCATTGGCGCCGGGTTCTTAAAGTTTATTCTGTGACGGTGACCTTTTTCATCACATCCGGCTGACCGACAACCGCGCCGTTCTGACCTTCGCCACGTTTGATTGCATCAACGACATCCATTCCCTCGGTGACCTGACCAACAACCGTGTATTGGCCGTCCAAGAACGGGCCTGGTTCGAACATGATGAAGAACTGCGAATTGGCGCTGTTGGGATCTTGCGACCGCGCCATCCCGACAACTCCACGATCAAAGGTGACGTCCGAGAATTCAGCCGGCAAATCTGCACGAGCGGATCCGCCGCGACCAGCGTTGTTAATATTAAAGTTTTCAGCGGATTGATCGCCGAATTCCACATCCCCGGTCTGGGCCATGAAGCCTTCGATCACGCGGTGAAAGACGACGCCATCATACTGGCCTTCGGTTGCCAATGCCGAGATTTGCTCGACATGTTTCGGGGCGACGTCATCAAACAGGTCGATTGTGATCGTGCCGTTGGCGCCCTCACCCTCGACCTCGATCTGTAGACCCGTGGCCAGCGCGGGGCTGGCCAGCAGGGCAAAAACAGCGGCCAGCTTATGCATCTGCGGCCACCTTGACGCTAATCATACGATCCGGGTTCGCTGGTGGCTCACCCTTAACGATGGCATCCACATGCTCCATCCCGTCGATCACACGACCATAGACCGTGTACTGACCATTCAGGAAATGGTTGTCCTTGAAGTTGATAAAGAACTGCGAATTGGCCGAATCCGGGTTTTGCGAGCGTGCGGCGCCCAATGTGCCCCGGTCATGTGGCAGCTTCGAGAACTCGGCCGGAACGTTTGGCAGTGACGATCCACCGGTGCCAGCCATGCGCAGATTGAACCCGTCTTCCATGTCGCCGTGCTGTACGTCACCGGTCTGCGCCATGAACCCGTCAATCACACGGTGAAACGCCACGTTGTCATATTCACCTGCACGTGCCAGCTCTTTCATCCGTGCACTGTGCTGCGGTGCTACATCCGGCAACAGTTCGATGATGACATTGCCACCACTCAGTTCGACGATGATTGTGTTTTCGGGATCCTTGATCTCGGCCATGAGGCCCTCCTGTCGTTTTATCTTGCGCAAATACCTATGACGCACGCGCACGAATGCCAAGTGACGCATTGACCTGAGGGCAAAATGCAGGAAAAGAACCGCCTAAATCAGTTTCAACACTTAGGGATCACGCGATGAGCTGGAAAACGCTGGACGATATCGACCTGAACGGCAAACGCGTGCTGGTGCGCGTCGACATTAATGTGCCGGTCGTGGATGGGGCTGTGACGGATGCCACCCGCATTCAGCGCATCGTGCCAACCGTGCGTGACATTCTTGCGGCGGACGGCAAACCGATCCTGCTGGCCCATTTTGGACGCCCCGGCGGCGAGCGGCGCGAGAGCCTGTCATTGAAGCAACTGGTGCCCACGCTGGAAAACGCCTTCAACGCCCAGGTTCTGTTTGCCGCTGATTGTGTCGGCGTCGAAGCGGAACTGGCAGCAGAAGAACTTCAACCGGGTCAGGTTTTGCTGCTGGAAAACACCCGCTTTCACGCAGCCGAGACGAAAAACGATCCTGATCTTGCCGCTGGCATGGCCCGGTTGGGCGATATCTACTGCAACGACGCCTTCTCGGCCGCGCACCGCGCCCACAGTTCGACCGAAGCCATTGCGCGCCTGTTGCCATCCTGTGCAGGCCGTTTGATGCAGGCCGAGTTGGAGGCGCTGGAAGGTGCGCTGGGTGCCCCTAAACGTCCGGTGACAGCGGTGGTTGGTGGGGCCAAGGTTTCAACCAAGCTGGAACTGCTGGGCAACCTGATCGACAAGGTCGACTATCTGGTGATCGGCGGCGGCATGGCAAACACCTTTCTGGTCGCCAAGGGCATCAACGTCGGCAACTCGCTGGCCGAGACCGCGATGAAAGATACGGCGGCAGATATTCTGACCAAAGCCGACAAAACCGGATGCAAAATCGTTCTGCCAAGTGACATCGTGGTCGCAGAGAAATTCGAGGCCAACGCCCCGCATCAAGTACTGCCTGCCGACCAATGTCCAGATAACGGCATGATCCTGGACGCCGGCCCAGACAGCGTTGCCGAGATCACCGAGGTTTTTGCCCAAAGCCAAACGCTGATTTGGAACGGCCCGCTGGGCGCGTTCGAGTTGGAGCCGTTTGACACCGCCACCAATGCCGCTGCCCTGAAAGCTGCGGCGCTGACCCGGTCCGGTCAACTTGTCTCGGTCGCTGGCGGAGGCGACACGGTCGCTGCCCTGAATGCTTCGGGCGCTGCGCATGATTTTTCCTACATCTCAACCGCCGGTGGCGCGTTTCTGGAATGGATGGAAGGCAAGACACTGCCGGGTGTTGCAGCACTTGAGCACTAACCCGGCCTACTGATGCTTGCACATCACGACAAAGCGCCAAGAGGCATTTCGGCGCTTTTTGCGAATCAGGGGATTCACATAGCGAATCACCTGTGACATAGTGCCGACAGATGCCCGCAAAGGGCACGTTTTTGAGGCAGATTTCATACGGCGGTAAACAGAGTGTCCCGTTCCCATCGGCCCGGTTTGGGCGCAGTTGTCTTTTTCTCGGTGGCTTTCATGCTGGGTGTGTATTTCACCTTTGCTGCCGTGCAAGGCGACTATGGCCTGTTCAGGCGGGTCGAGATTGCTGCGGAACGGGATGCCCTGTCGCGCAACCTGGCTCAGCTTGATGCCGAGATCGCCGAAATGGAAAACCTGACGCGTCGCTTGTCTGACACTTATCTGGATCTCGACCTGCTCGATCAGCAAGCGCGATCGATCCTGGGTATGATCCGCGCGGACGAGATCGTTATCCAATAGCCTCCTGCCGCCTGTTGATCTTAAGACACATCCTTCAAGACTTCCAACGCCTTAAGCTCTGCCGGAAACCGCGGGCTTCGACGCTGCGTCACATTTCCACTCGCCAGATTGTCTCAAATACTCTATGAGATAGTTTAAAGCTAAACTATCTGTCCGGAAGGGGGAGATCGCCACGATGGCTGCGCGAAAAACCACAAAGAAACCAAACGTTTCTGCGGAAGAGCTAAAAACCTATTACCGCGAAATGCTACTGATCCGCCGATTCGAGGAGAAGGCAGGTCAGCTATATGGGATGGGTTTGATCGGCGGGTTCTGCCACCTGTACATCGGACAGGAGGCAGTTGTTGTTGGCCTCGAGGCTGCCGCCCAGGAAGGCGACAAGCGCATCACGTCTTATCGCGATCACGGTCACATGTTGGCCTGCGGGATGGAGCCGGGCGGCGTTATGGCCGAATTGACCGGGCGCATTGGCGGTCTGTCCAAGGGCAAGGGCGGCTCGATGCACATGTTCTCGAAAGAGAAGCATTTCTACGGTGGCCACGGCATCGTCGGTGCGCAGGTCCCCTTGGGTGCGGGTCTGGCCTTTGCCGACAAATATAAAGAAAACGGTGGCGTTACCTTCACCTATTTCGGTGATGGCGCCGCCAACCAGGGTCAGGTCTATGAGACATTCAACATGGCCGCCCTTTGGCACCTGCCCGTGGTCTTCGTGATCGAAAACAACCAATACGCAATGGGCACGTCGCAGGAACGATCAACTTCGACCAAAGACATCTATCACCGTGGCGAGGCGTTCGGCATCCCGGGTGAAATCGTCAATGGTATGGATGTGCTGGCCGTCAAAGAAGCGGGCCAAAAGGCCGTTGCACATTGCCGCTCTGGCAAGGGCCCTTACATTCTGGAAATCAAAACCTACCGCTATCGCGGTCATTCAATGTCTGACCCGGCCAAGTATCGCACCCGCGAAGAGGTTCAGAAGGTCCGCGAACACAGCGACCCGATCGAACATGTGCGCGAACTGCTGCTGTCTGGCAAACATGCGACCGAGGATGATCTGAAGGCAATCGACAAAGAGATCAAAGAGGTCGTGAACCAGGCCGCCGAATTCTCGAAAGAAAGCCCCGAGCCGTCATTGGATGAGCTCTGGACAGATATCTACGCCTGAGAGGACGAATAAGACATGGCAACCGAAATTCTCATGCCCGCACTCTCACCCACTATGGAAGAGGGAACATTGGCCAAATGGCTGGTCAAGGAGGGCGACACCGTATCCTCGGGCGACATCATGGCCGAGATCGAAACCGACAAAGCCACGATGGAGTTCGAAGCGGTCGATGAAGGCATCGTTGGCAAAATCCTGATCGCCGAAGGCACCGAAGGGGTCAAGGTCAACACGCCCATCGCGGTTCTGGTTGAAGAAGGCGAAGACGCCTCGGCCCTGCCCGCGGCTGCACCCGCAGCCGCAGCGGTTGCCGATGCCGCCCCTGTGGCGGCTGAGGCCACCGCTCCTGCGTCGGCCCCTGCCGCGCCGGTCGTTGATCTGTCGCCCGATTGGCCTGCAGATGCCGAGATGGCTCAGCAGACCGTCCGCGAAGCCCTGCGCGACGCCATGGCCGAGGAAATGCGCAGTGACGAAGATGTCTACCTGATGGGTGAAGAAGTCGCCGAATATCAAGGTGCTTATAAAATCTCGCAAGGCTTGCTGGACGAATTCGGTGCAAAGCGCGTGATCGACACCCCGATTACCGAGCACGGCTTTACCGGCATCGCAGTTGGATCCGCAATGGCGGGGCTGAAACCGATTGTCGAGTTTATGACCTTCAACTTCGCCATGCAGGCGATGGACCAGATCATCAACTCAGCCGCCAAAACATTGTATATGTCCGGCGGTCAGATGGGCTGCCCGATCGTTTTCCGTGGCCCCAACGGTGCAGCGGCGCGCGTGGCGGCCCAGCATTCTCAGGATTACACCGCATGGTATATGCAGGTTCCAGGCCTCAAGGTGGTCGCGCCCTATTCGGCGGCGGATGCCAAAGGCCTTTTGAAATCTGCCATTCGTGACCCCAACCCGGTCATCTTCCTGGAAAATGAAATCCTATATGGCCGGTCTTTCGACATGCCACAGGTGGATGACTTGACGATCCCGCTGGGCAAGGCCCGCATCTGGCGCGAAGGGTCGGACGTGACCGTTGTCAGCTTTGGCATCGGCATGCAGTTCGCGCTTGAGGCTGCCGACAAACTGGCCGAAGACGGGATCAGTGCCGAGGTGATCGACCTGCGCACCATCCGTCCGATGGATACCGGCGCGATCATCAATTCGGTCATGAAAACCAACCGTCTGGTGACGGTCGAAGAAGGCTGGCCTCAAGGCTCGGTCGGTAGTTATATCTCATCCGTCGTGATGCAGGAAGCGTTTGACTATCTCGACGCCCCCGTCATCAACTGCACCGGCAAGGACGTGCCAATGCCCTATGCCGCAAACCTGGAAAAACTGGCTCTGGTGACCACTGATGAGGTGATCGCCGCAGTCAAACAAGTGACCTACCGGTAAGGAGCGACAGACAGATGCCTACTGAAATTCTGATGCCCGCACTGTCACCGACAATGGAAGAAGGCACGCTTGCCAAATGGCTGGTCAAGGAGGGCGACACCGTCTCGTCCGGTGACCTTCTGGCCGAGATCGAAACCGACAAGGCCACGATGGAGTTCGAGGCGGTTGACGAAGGCGTCGTCGGCAAGATCCTGATCCCCGAAGGTTCTGAAGGGGTCAAGGTCAACACTGCCATCGCAATCCTTCTGGAAGACGGCGAAAGCGCTGATGATATTGGCGCCGCACCTGCCAAAGCCCCAGCGGCTGCACCCGCAGCCGCCGCGGGCAACGAGGCTGCCGCGCCAGCGGTGTCCGAGGCGCCCGCCCCTGCCCCCGCCGCTCCGGTCAAAGCCGATGGCGACCGTATCTTTGCTTCGCCTCTGGCGCGCCGAATTGCTGCCCAGAAAGGTCTCGACCTTGCTCAGATTGCTGGTTCGGGCCCACATGGCCGGATCGTCAAGGCCGATGTAGAGGGTGCAACAGCAACGACACCTGTTGCCACGCCTACACCCGTGGCAGCAGCACCCGCCGCGGCCGCGGCCCCGACTGGTCCTTCGGCGGATATGGTCGCGCGGATGTACGAAGGCCGAGAGTACGAAGAGGTCAAGCTGGACGGGATGCGCAAAACCATCGCCGCCCGTCTGGCCGAAGCCAAGCAAACCATCCCACACTTCTACCTGCGCCGCGATATCAAGCTGGACGCGCTGCTGAAGTTCCGCAGCCAGTTGAACAAACAACTCGAAGTCCGCGGCGTGAAGCTGAGCGTCAATGACTTCATCATCAAGGCCGTCGCCAACGCGCTGCAACAGGTGCCCGAATGCAATGCCGTTTGGGCAGGCGACCGGGTGCTGCAACTGAAGCCCTCGGATGTGGCCGTCGCTGTAGCAATCGAGGGCGGTCTGTTCGCTCCGGTCTTGCAGGACGCCGACACAAAATCGCTGTCTGCACTCTCAACCGAGATGAAAGACCTCGCAGGTCGCGCGCGCGAACGCAAACTGGCGCCGCATGAATATCAGGGCGGCACTTTCGCGGTCTCAAACCTGGGCATGTTCGGCATCGACAATTTCGACGCCATTGTGAACCCACCACATGCGGGGATTCTGGCGGTCGGTACTGGCGCAAAGAAACCCGTTGTTGGCGACGATGGAGAATTGACTGTTGCAACCATCATGTCCGTGACAATGTCGGTCGATCACAGGGTCATCGACGGCGCGCTTGGCGCACAGCTTTTGCAGGCCATAGTCGACAATCTGGAAAACCCGATGGTCATGCTGGCCTAACCCGGCGAACACACACAAAAAAGCCGCCTCAAATTTGAGGCGGCTTTTTTGTTCATTCAACTCAGGCTATTGGTCCTTGCCCAGCATATGATCCATAGAAATGGATGGCTGATCGCACCCCGCTTCCCCCACGATCTTGGCAGGGATACCAGCCACCGTCTTACAGGCCGGAACCTCTTGCAACACCACTGATCCGGCAGCGATACGGCTGCAGTGACCCACTTCGATATTGCCCAAAACCTTGGCCCCGGCCCCGATCAGAACACCGTCACCAATCGTCGGATGGCGCTGTTCCTCTTCCTTGCCGGTTCCGCCCAGCGTGACCGAATGCAGCATCGAGACATTGTCGCCCACCACAGCGGTCTCGCCAATGACGATGGAATGAGCATGGTCGATCATGATGCCCTTGCCAATTTTCGCGGCCGGATGAATGTCGATCCCGAAGATCTCGGAGGACCGCATCTGGAAGAAATACGCGAGATCATAACGCCCTTTGCGCCACAGCCAATGCGCCACACGATAGGCCTGCATGGCCTGATAGCCTTTGAAATACAGGATCGGCTGTAGCAGTCGATGGCAGGCCGGATCGCGCTCATAGACGGCCATCAGGTCGGCACGAGCGGCTTCAAGCAAGCTGTGGTCGTCGACATAGGCTTCATCGACAATCTCGCGCAGAACCATCATCGACATCTCGTTCGAGCATAGCTTTGCCGCCACCCTGTAGGACAGGGCACGCTCCAAACTCCGGTGATGCAAGATACAGGCGTGCACCAAACCACCCATCAGGGGTTCTTTCTCGACCGCTTCGTGGGCCTCAGAAGTGATACGATCCCAGACCGGGTCAACATTCGTCACTTGTCTGCGCGTTTCAAACATAGCTTTTGATCCTTTGCTGCGCCTAGAATGCCATTTAGTGACAAAAATACCAAACGCAAACCTGTGAACGGCGATGCAACAAGAATGAATGAGTTAAAACGCGCCCATTTCGAAACAAAAATCCGCGCGCGTTTGGCGGAACTGGTACAGCTGTCCGCGTCAGGCCAGACGGCGCAGGCCGTTGTAGAACTAGACCAGCAGGCCGTTGGCCGCCTCAGCCGCATGGATGCATTACAAAATCAGGCGATGGCGAAGGCACAACAGGCCAACCGTGACCTCGAAACCTTTCGCCTCAGGGCTGCGTTAATCCGCATTCAACAGGACGAGTATGGGTATTGCGAGGATTGCGGTGATGACATTCCGAATGGGCGGCTGAACTTGGATCTGGCGGCGAGCAAATGCGTCAGCTGTGCTGCTGGCTGATTTTAAATCGGACAAGATGGCGCAGAACCGTTTCAAAACACTGACAATACCCAAGATCGTCGAAACCGGGTTCGTCCGGCAACGACCTGTTTCGCGCAACCACCATGAGCGAGCCATTACCATAGATCGGATGAAGCCGACCGGTTCTAAGGACATGCGCGTCGGCCAATTCAGCCTCAGCAATCATCCGAATGCAAAGACGCTCTCGGTCAATCTGCGGCACAGATAACAAAGCCCGTGCCGCAGAACTGACATCACCGTGAAGAACAGGGCGCATCAAACAGCCTACCCAATAGTAAGACGGGACGCATGACCCGGCCCGTAAACGGCGGAGACTTGCGCAACTTCCACCTCGAATGGCCCCGTCAGCGCATCGGTTGCTTGCATCGCAGTTGAATACAACCAATTGGGCTCGGTCGTGACGACTTCTCGCACCACCGTGCCGCCTTCTAATAGGCGCAGCAGGTAAGACTCGCTTTCTTCACCCAAGGGCACATCCAGGCCAGACCAATCATCACCGTCCAGCCGGGTGCGCCGTATCCACGACATCTCGAACCCTACGGTGGTCGAATTTGCCCTTAGATGCACAGGTGCGTAGGGTCGCAAACCGTTGCCGCCGAACGCTTGGACCAGATGTTGGTATGACGGGTCATCGTATCCGCGCGTCGCCGGGCCGATACGGTAGTGCTTGGCGATGCGCCGCTCGGTCCGCAACAGGCTGGTCTGATAGACCCGGTCGTTCAGCAGCACGAACAACGATCCTTCGGGCCACATATCTGGCATCAATGCGTCAGTGCCTAGTTGCCCCCTCAGCCGGCCAGACAGGGCATAGGTGCCCGACGCCTCTAACGCTGCATCGGAGAACTGGAACACTTCCCAGTTATCGGGCGTGCCATCGCCAATTGCGGCAAGGTTAACACCGTTCAGCAATAGGTCGCGTGGGCTGGATTCCAATACCCCCCCGATCAAATTGACCCGCAAGGCCGGACCTTCATCCCAAATCCCGGCACTCGCCCGCCTTAGAGGCGTTTCGGTACGGCCAATGATGGCCTGACCGGTGATCACATCGCTCAGAATGTACCCCTCGTCAGCGGCGGACGAATAAACCGCCGCGCTGCCGGGCCATGGGTCGGCTGAAACCGCCAGGTATGGCGCGTGAGGCACTTCAGCCCCGGTGATCAGCGGCAGGTCCAGGAAGACTGGCAGAACGGGAACAGGGGCCACATAAGGCTTTACGGTTAAGGCATCCTCTTGCAATTCAGCGGCCTTGTAGACCCCCTGTTCTATCCGAACAGCGTCTGCCAATTGCAAATCAGCTGTTTCCAGACGGTCGATCCGATAAACCGCTCCACCATCCTCATCCGACAGGCGCACCAGATCACCGGCACCCAAATGCATCATCGAGGGCGGCAATGCGAAACGGGACGTATCGCGGGACACCCGTGCCTCGCTCAACCAGCGTTCTGCGGTCTGCCGCCCTTCTGCGCGGGTCATCGACAATGGCATTTCATTGACCGAAACCGAATGTGTGCTGGTATCGGGCAAAACCGCTTCTTCCGCGACCACATCATGATCTGCGTCAGATTGCACAAACCGAAGGCGCACGCGGCCAGTCATTTCGGCTTCGGCTTCCCGGCGATATTCGACCGTGCCGTCTAGATCGGAGCTGACGGCCAGATGATCGGGATCCAGTTGCACAGCCCCATAGCCATCTCGCATCTGAAACCGCAGCACCCCGTCGCGCTCGATGGCATCAAAACCATAGCGCAGCATCAGCGGTTGCAAGGCCGAACGCGCGTTTGTCACGTCCTCGATCACGTAGCCGCGCACAATGCCGTAGAGCCCCGACACATCAATGTCCGTAACGCCGGCCCCATGACAGATCTCGGTCACAACCGATGCCAGAGTTCGTGATCCGGAACGCCCATTCAACCAATGGCCACGCGCATAGTTCTCACCGTCACTCCACTGACTTCGCAAATTCGGAAACGCTGGGAATGGACGAGCATCCCAGGCCCAGACATAGGCGTTTGACAGATCCAGCATGGGACCGCCGTAAACGCTTGATACCGGATTGACCTGCGGATCATTCCAATAGCCCAGCGTCGCCTTAAGGTACTGCACCTGAATGAAATCATCGCGCAGCCCATTGGAGTACTTAGGCAAAAAGGATTCCGACGACTTTGGGTCCAGAAACTTGTTCGGCTGGTTCGTGCCTTTGTCGATTGTGGCGCATCCCAGTTCGGTGAACCAGATCGGCTTTGATCCCGGCACCCAATCGGTTGGGTTTGCCTGCCGGACACCGTCTATCCGCTCGTGATGCGGGTTCGACCACCAATTGCGCAAATCCTTGTAACGCCAGATCCACGGCTCATTGTGCGCATCATCCTCGATTGGTGCTCTGATCTGGGCCAATGCTTCTTCTGGCGACGCATAATACCAATCATATCCTTCTCCGCCTTCGATGTTTCCGCGCAAATAGTCCAGATCGTATATGGACGGCGCACCGGCCTCGGCATCCAGATGCTTTTCGCCGTCACGCCAATCCGAGAGCGGCATGTAATTGTCGATACCGACGAAGTCGATATTGTCATCGGCCCAAAGCGGATCGAGATGAAAGAACCTGTCACCGCTTCCGGTCGGTTGGTAGCCGAAATACTCGCTCCAATCCGCAGCATACCCGATCTTCGTGTTCGGCCCCAGTATCTGACGCACTTCAGCAGCCAGCGCACGCATTTGCCCGACAGCAGGAAACCCGGATGCGCCACGGATCTGTGTTAGGCCGCGCATCTCGGACGCAATGCAGAACGAGGTCACGCCGCCTGCCGCCTTACACAACGCCGCATAGTGGAGAATGAACCGTCGCAAACCCCATTCTGCAGGACCGTGATAAGACACCGTGCCATTTCCAACAGAGAAGTCACTGGCCCGCGCGTGACCAAAAAACGCGGCAACCTGAGCGTCGGCCGCTGCTGACTGATCCGGTGAGCCCGCACGCCCCGGTGCGATATCCAACGTGATCCGCCCACGCCATGGTAAATGGGGTTGTTCGAGCCGATCAGACCACGGGTCCGGCAAACTGTTTCCCCGCAATTGCTCCATCAGGATAAACGGATAGAACATGACGCGTTTTCCGGTGGCTTTCAAATGCCGGATAGCCTGCACCACCGCCGCATCCGCAGGCGTACCGCCATAGATCGGGCGATCATTCAGTTGCTTCACGATCAGAGCACTGTCGCGGTTCAGTCCCGACACCGTCCAGGGCATGCCCTGACCGTCGATTTCCTTCTGTTCGACCTTTGGCCGGATCTGGCATGAACCGCAACGCAGATCATCTCCGAACCAGGATACGATCAACGATGCGGCGTCACAGCTCGGCACTTCTTTCTCGAGCGCTTGCGTCGATGTCACCAGATCAGGCTGGCCCGAAGCAGAATTCACATTGGCTGCCCGATGGTGACCAAACTGATTAGAGTAGTTCACCTGCGTGCTGGCCAGCGCGTATTCGCCGGTTCCCGGCATCAGCGCGACGCCGCGAACGATTTGAGGCAACGAGCTGTCATGATCCGGCATATCGGGCTGCGCAGGACGCACCACTTCAAATGAGAATTGCGGAACACGATTGCCAAAAGCGGCCAATTGGAAGTCTTCAATTACAACATAAGCCGTTCCGCGATAGGCGGGCACGGTTCCTGCACCCTCGATGGACTCGATCAACGGGTCAGGCAATTGATCCTTGGTGCCATAGTAGATGCGCATATTCAGGCCGACACGTTCCTGTTCTTCACCATCGGCCCAGATGCGCGCAACGTCGGCAATTTCACCCGCACCGACGGCAATCGCCAGAGAAACAGAGTAACTGTAAGTGACGGTCGTAACCTCGGGTGTTTTGGGCTTTCCCTTGCCTCCGCTGCCGCCGTCGGTTGTGGTGCTTTGGGTTTCCAGAAAATCCGACGCCCAGATCACCTGACCGCCAACGCGCATGCGGCCAAAAACGGTCGTGACCGGTGCGCCTTCGCCGGTCTCGGTCAACCGGAATCGATCCATCCGGCCAGTCTCAATGACCTCACTGCCATCTCCCATCACAGATTGACTCAGCAGCCTTTGGTCGATGACCCGACCCACCGTGGCACCCACCGCGCGCCCAATGATCGCGGTCGACAACCCGGCGACCGTGCCCCCGATTGAACCGCCCAGCGCAGCCCCTGCGGCAGAAAGAAGAATAGTAGCCATCAGAGATCCTCCAACGGGAATTCAAAACAGGCGACCACCCGGCGGCGCCAGGGATCGCTCAATGCGTTTTCGACAACGCCGTATCCGGAATATGCGTGGATAAAACGCGGCGCTTCGCCGGTTTCACTGACGATGCCAAGATGCTTGGCGACGCTTCGATCTCGCATTCGAAACAGCAGCACATCACCCACTTCCAACACGAATTTTGGCTTTTCAATCAGATGTCGCTGCGCGGCAGCCCACATGCGTTCTTCGCCCTGCGGTTCGGACCAGTCCTTGCTATAGGCTGGCACAGCTTCAGGTTCCCGCCCGACAAGCGCCCGCCAGACACCACGCAGCAGACCCAGACAATCCGTACCGGCCCCTTTGGCTGCCGCCTGATGTACATATGGCGTGCCCAACCAAGAGCGGGCCTCTGCGACAATGTCTTCTCTGCGCGCACTCACCTGATGCTCCCCCCTTTGTTCGGCTTGTTTTTCTTAGGAACGGCCATCACCCAGTCTTCGCCGGGAAGATCAGGGAAACCCTGGAAATTCAGTGTATTGTTGAACTTCAGACGGCAAGTCTCCATACGCTTGTCGCATCCGGCGGTGAGCTTAACCTTGTCCCCGATGGCAAGACCGCCACCTATGCTGGACCACAGCGTAATCTCGCGGCCACCGTCTATGCGACTGTCCTGCTTTATCGACGCCCACAAACCGTTTGCAGGGCCAGACACCACATCCAACCTGCCGCGTTCGAACCAAGCCTCATCCGCGGTTTCTCCACCGAGCAGGCGCAGCAGCGTTCCGCCGTCAAACCCAAGAATTTCGGCTTCTACCGAATACCCCGGGGTGACGACGTTGAATCGGCATACCCGATCCCCCAACACAGCCGTACAAGGCTTTTGATAGACGCGCCCCAATGGCCGATTCAGCAAATCAGTCAACCCGCGCAACTCGGCGTGAAACGCACCACCTGCGCGCCGCAATTCGCCGATCGATCCTCGGAACTGCAGCATGCGCTGATCCAGGTTGGCCCAATTGACCAGCCAGGCACGCACCTCGGCCCCGTCAAAACGCCCCGCTTCAATATCTTCATCCCGCACTGAGGCGTCAGAAAGCGCGCCCATGGCCTCGGAATTATCGATCGACAGACCAGTTGCCTGCTCAATCGCTGCGGCGGTCAGGCCGGTACTGGCCTTGAAGACCAACCCGTCAAATCGCAGTTCAATGTCATGATCGGTAAACCCGTACTCCTGCCCATCGGTGCGCGTGATCGCCCAACATCGGCACACCGTTGTCAGCCCGCTTTGTAGATGAGCGTGCAAACCCTGCTTATCGCCCGCCATCAAACCCGTACCTCGACCACTGGAACACTTGGTGCATCGCCCGCCTGAAAGCTGGCGACACTGGTCTGGATCTTCTCGGTATCAAAGCGCACCGGCACGTCAAATTCGAACCCGGCCGTGATGTCGACCTCTTCGGGCGGCGGGTCAGCAAATGTGACCGTCCCGGTTGTCAGATCCACTTCAAAGTCGACCCCCTCCCGAACTTCGTCCTGATCCAAACCCAAACGCACCGTTCCCAGCACCGGTTTCACAATCGGGCGGACATAGCTGACCCCGCCCGAGCTATAGGTTTTGACCAGCTGAAACCGGGTCTGCACCCCATCGCCGCGCGCGATGACCTGATCTTCACCCGTGACCTCGGCGGTCGCCTTGCCGGACTTGAAGTCCGACCAGTCTTTCCAACGAAACCCAAACATCTGAGCTTGGCGCGCTTCGAAAAAGGAAATCAGCGTTTCAATGTCATCAAGAGACCGCATTCCCAGACCCGCATCATAGCGCCGCCGCGAATGGGCCCAGGGCGTGTTGCGTTCCTCGAACCCATTGGCCAAAGTCACGACATCCGTACGCCGTTCCGGACCACCGACCGAGCCAAAACTCAGACTCGCCGGAAACCTTACCTCATGAAAACTCATGACCTGCTCCCTCGTTTATCTATTGCGATTGCCACGGCCCAGCGCCCTGCTCATCTGAGCCGCGATCTGACCTTGCGAGCGCCGGAAACTCTGCACATCCGGGGTGGAGATATTCATCACAACGTTCACGGGCTGCCCGCCGCCCGCGCTTCGCACGCCCAGTTTTCCGTCCGGCCCGCGTGCAAGCGGCATGATCGCCTCAGGCCCGGCCTCGCCCATCAAACCGGTTCCGCCACGCATCGGGAACGTCGTTGGTCCGCTGACCACACCACCATTGGCAAATGGCATCACCCGACCCTGGCTAAAGCTGCCGCCATCCGCGAAAGGCAACAGCCCTTGCACCAGCCCACCAATGCCACCCGCAAGCATGCCGCCGAAATGGTCCGTCACCGGTTTGATCGCCGCAGAATAAGCGGTGCGGATCATCGAATTCTTCAGTACATCCAACGCATCCGACAAGTTCATCCCATCCAGCACCACGCCATCAAAAGCCTTGCGCAACCCACCGGACATGCCGCGCTCCAGCGTGGCGACATCCTTGCCGGTTTCCTCAAAAGCGGCACTGATC
Source organism: Ruegeria sp. CK2 (assembly GCF_056536585.1). Classification (NCBI taxonomy): domain Bacteria; kingdom Pseudomonadati; phylum Pseudomonadota; class Alphaproteobacteria; order Rhodobacterales; family Roseobacteraceae; genus Ruegeria; species Ruegeria sp. CK2. Next base: position 214,817 of record NZ_JBQFPW010000004.1, on the reverse strand, counting down.
CGCCTCATCTGTCCATCAAAAGCCGCTGCCATTGATGCAGCATCGCCCAGCGAGTCACCCAGTGCCTCGCCCCGTTCCTGCAAGTCGTCAAAGCCGTCACGATCCGTCATCACGCTCTCCTTGTGTCTTGTCCGGATAGGTTACCAGCAAGGCATCCAGACCAGCCTTGTTCATCGCCGGCAAACCTGCGCCGTGACCCAGCATCAGCCGCAACTCAGCCGGCGTCAGGCGCCAGAATTGATCCGGAGGCAGCCTTAGGCCGACCAGCCCGGCCCGCATCAGGACGGGCCAGTCCAACCCGTTCATGCGTCACCGGGAACCATGAACGCCCGCGCCAGCAACTCGGCCGCTGCACGTGCGCCAGCCATCGGCCCGCCTTCAATTTCAGCACGCAACAGATCGTCCCGGCGCACATTCGCACCGCCCCCCCGCAGCCCGGCTACGATCAACGCCAGAACATCGCTACTGGTGTACACCCCGCCTTCGAAACGCTGTACCAGATCCACCAGCGACACTGTTTCCAGCTCTTGCTCCAATTCCGCCAATGCACCCAATGTCAGTTTGAGCAGCCGCCGCTCCCCATCGATGGTCAGTGCCACCTCTCCCGTCCATGGATTTGCCATCAGGGTTACAGCGCTGTGAAGGTCAAAGCACCAGCACTCGCCATGCTTATCTCATAGGTGGCCTCGCCATTGTGTGATCCTGCATACTCGATGCCGGTCACCTGAAACGGCCCCTCGACAATGCCGAAATCGGGGATGATCACCTGAAATCCGGGCGTCTCGCCGTCAAAAAAAAGCTGCCGGGTACGCTCATCAGTACCTTCGTCCTTGAACACTCCCGAGCCCGAAATCGCAGCAGATTTAACCCCCGCCCCGGACAATAACTCGCGCCAACCACCCTGACTTTCCAGACTGGTGACATCCACACTTTCGGCGTTGAAACTGACCCGTGTGGCGCGCAGCCCCGCGATGGTTTCGAACAGCCCCGAGCCGTTCATATCCAGTTTGACCAGCAGGTCCTTACCGTTCTGGGCACCCATATGCTCTCTCCAATGATTGCTTAATTGTCTTCCACGCGGGCGCGGAATCTCAGATCGATCTGGCGCACAGCACCTCCGGTTCCAGTGCGCTTGGCTGAGGCCCGTTCGAACCAAAGCCCAACCAGGCGGCCCCGGTCCAAGGTCAGTGGCGCATTCTCCAGCGCATCACATACCGCTCCCGCCAACGTCTTGGCCGCGCCAAACCCAGCGACCTCTGACACGACAGATACCGTGAACCGATGCACCGCCCCTCCACCTGACCTGTCTGAGGCCTCGCGCACATCTTCCGGACCCAGCGTCACATAGGTTTGCGGCACTGCACCTGCCGGAACCGCGTCGTAAATGGCCCCACCAGACAACGTCACGACATCTGAATTCGCCGACAACTGCTGGTAAACCGCCGCCTGCAAAGCAGCCGAAACGCCATAACTCATGCCGCCACCTCCTCATCTGCAAAACAGGTCAGAAACTGTCCAAGCGGGTCGCGCTCGGCAATCGCCCGGATCACGAAGCGGCGGTTGCCCTCACGAAACCGCTGATCCGGCGCAGGCCGCATCGACGAGCCCTCGGGCGCACCCCGCACAACTATGCGATAGCCAACACGCGATACGGGGACACCCGCGATCTGCCGCTCGGCCCCGCTGCGCGCCGTGACCTCGGCCCAAAGCGTTCCCTGAGCTGCCCAGATCTCGGTATAGCCGCCTGCGCCATCGGCCACCCGCACTGGCGCTTCAAGCACCAGCTTTCGGTTCAAACGTGGCGTCTTCATTTCGCCACTCCTGCGCCGAACCGCACCATCCGATAGCGCTGGATCAGACTGGTTACACCGAAAGGCATGCAGCCGTCGCCCAACGCCGTTTCATCCCGGTATTCATAGTAATGCGCCGCTAACAACAGAACCGCCTGCCCCAAATCGGCTGGTAATCCATCCCAGTCCACAGCCATCCCTGCGGTGAAGGCGATCTTGACCGATCCACCGGTCGCAATCGCGGGCAGCGCGCCATATACCGGTCGTATCCGAGGCCGCAGACTATCCCGCTCCAAACGGTAGGCGTCTTGGTCTATGACCGTCTCGGCCCCAGCCGTGTCGGTCACCATTACAGCATCAATCGCTGTGACCGGCGCCACCGGTAATACCTCGCCTGCCGGATCACGCCAGTTGTTCAGGCTCCACGAAAATTCATGCCCGATCAACACCTTGCCTGTACGCGCCTCAATCGCCGCAATCGCCGCCCGTAGAAAACCCTTCAGGACCTCGTCTTGTAGACTCGCCTCGGCAAACCCTGTGCCCAGCCGCAAATGCGCTTTGAACTGATCCACCGGCAGCGCCGCATCCGCGATGGCGGTTTCTTCGATCAACATCATCTATTCACTCCGCAATCTCGGACCCCTCCGGGGGCCTCGCTCAGGAAAATGACGGGCACGCGCCGCCCCACGTTGCTCGGACGGAGGGGAGCAGCTAGACAACGCGGGGGTCTTACGCCAGCCCGCGCCCGCCGCCCGAGGGGCCAAGGCCCCCCGGATCCGTCACCGCTTAGGCGGTGCCGAATTTCAGCAACTTGATCGCCGCAAAGTCGCTGACGTCGCCGCCCACCCGCTTGGTCGCGTAAAACAAGACATGCGGTTTGGCGCTGAACGGATCGCGCAGAACACGCAGATCGGGACGCTCAGCAATGGTGTAACCGGACTGGAAGTCGCCAAACGCGATTGAGAAGCTGTCGGTCGCCGCGTCCGGCATATCCTCGGCGATCAGTACCGGATACCCCATCAGACGCGCAGGCTCACCCGCAGCCAAACCGTCCGACCACAGGAAGCGGCCATCGCTGTCTTTCAGCTTGCGGATAACACCGGCGGTTTTAGAGTTCATCACAAAGGTACCGTTGACGCGGTACTGCGCGCCCAGCGCGTAAACCACATCGACAATCGCATCTGCATCGACGCCGCTGTCGATACCGGTTGGCACATACCCCAAGTTGCCCCAGATCCAGGCATCGTTCGCAGTGGTTCTGTGGGTCAGAATGCCCTTAGGCTTGTCCACACCATCGCCATTGATAAAGGCTGCCGCTTCGGCCCGCGCGAATTTGTCTGCAATACGACCGGCCAACCAGCCTTCCACGTCAAACGCGCTGTCATCCAGCAATCGTTGCGACGCCTTGGGCAAGGCGCTCAGCTCATGCAGCGGGATCGAGATGCGATCAATCATCGGTGTGGCCGTCTCGGTTGTGTCCGAGCTTTCATCCGCCCAACCCGCACCGACATCCGTATGGTCGACCAGAACATCGAACGAGTTCGCCTCGACATTCACCACCCCGGCAACCGAGCGGATCGAAGCGGTCGACTTCAAAACAGACTTGATGATCTCGGTGGTCTGGGGATCGACCAGATAACCACCGTCGCTGTTCACCGCGCTGGACAGAGACTTCGACTCCATCTCCAGCCCGCGCAGCCCGTCATCTTCACCGGAGCGCACATAGGCATCAAAGGCCTTCTGGTGCGGTGCGCCGTCCTCAATAGACGCCGCAAGATGCGGACGCGCCGCCATGGTTGATTTACGATCCAGCATAGTCAGTCGCTCTTCTGTCTGTTGCATTTTGGTTTTAACTTCAGTCTTCAGGTCCTTGAATTCGTTTACGAAGCTGGCCATTGCCTGCTTCACCTCCTGAACCAGGGGCACACCCTCTCCGGTCAAGGCCGGGGTTTCGGTCTTCCTCATCAGCACTTCCTTTTTGGGGGTGAGGTTACGGCGCGCTAGGTTCGCGCCAGCTCCAGCCGGGCAGTGTTGAACACCTCGGCAATACTGCGCAGGATGTCTTCGGCATCCGGGGTCGTCCCCTTTGCCGCCACCCGCGCACTGGGCAGCATCGGGAACGTCACAAGCGACACCTCCCACAGCTCCAGTTCCGTCAGGACCCGCTGGCCCTTGTCATTCTTCACGGCCCGCTTGGTGCGATAGCCAATCGATAGCCCATCAATGGCACCCGCCCGGATCAGCTCAGCCGCTTCACGACCTTTCTGCGTGCTCTCCAGCAAACGCCCCTTGACCCACAGTCCCTGGTCATCCTCACGCACCTCGTCCCAAACGCCGATGGGTTGTACCGGATCGTGTTGCCACAGCATCTTGACCCGCTGACCCGCCTTGGCCAGCCCGTCAAGCGAGCCGCGATAGGCCCCGCGCTGCACCACATCGCTGCCCTGATCGACCTGACCAAACAGGCTGGCATAGCCTTCGATCACTGCGTCGTCAGAAACGGACAGCCCGTCGCCAAACCGCGTAAACTTGCGTTCCAATTCCATGAACAATTCCTCATAACCATCTGAATTCACGGCGTTGCTACCAGAATAGACTGAAACGCCTGCGCTAGGATCACCGCCGCCACGCCATAAACCGCCAGCCACAAACGCTTCTCCAACCGCTCCATCATCTCTTCTATCTGATCCAGCCGCCGACATAGATGCTCGTGCTGGATCTCGGCCACCTGCTCATGCGCAGCCAAACGCAGGCCCGGCGCGCAGTCGAACGGCGGGTATCCCTCACTCATCGGCACGCTCCGGCAGCCCCAGCAGCGCACGTTTCTCGGCATCCGTTAGGAACTCGGCACGGCTCACCCGCGTCCATTGCGCATCGCGTTCAGCAGACAACGCGGGCACCTGATCCAGATCGGGCTTCAGCACCAGCTCCTCACCAGTGAAGCCCGCCAACCACTCCGACACCGCCGCCGCCACCCGCGTCACCAGGGGCAACACGGTCAGGCGATAAAACGCCCGGTTGGCCTCCTGATAGTTCGAATAGGTCGCGTCGCCTTGTATCCCCAGCAGCATCGGCGGGACCCCAAAGGCCAGCGCGATCTCGCGGGCGGCGGCTTCCTTGGTCTTTTGAAACTCCATGTCTGAGGGCGAGAAACCCATCGGTTTCCAATCCAGCCCCCCTTCCAGAACCATCGGACGGCCTGCATTGCGCGCCCCACGATAGTTCTGCTCGATCTCATCCGAGAGGCGACGGAACTGATCCTCAGCCATAACCCCATGGCCATCGCCGCCCTTCCACACCAGCGCGCCCGAAGGCCGCGCGGCATTGTCCAGCAGAGATTTCGACCACCGCGACGCGCTGTTATGCACATCAATCGCCATCGCCGCCGCCTGCATCGGCGAGAACCCATAGTGATCATCCTGAGGGTGGAACGACTTGATATGACAGATCGCATCAGCCGCAAACCGGTGTTTCTTACAGCCCACCGCGTAATCATACGCCTTGGGCCAACCATCCGCCCCCGGCACCACGCTCATCCGGTCCGAGCGCAAAACGTGCAGCTCAATCGGCAAGCCTTCTTGAGCCTGCACCGCCTCGACATAAGCATTGCCCGACAGCAGCAACTGACCAAAAAGAGCCTCCATCAACTCCGCCCGCCCCTGCGCCGCATTCGGACGGCGCATCAGGGATATGATCGGATGCATATCATAGCGCTGTCCCTGATCCTGCAGCACCAAAGGTAAGGCAGCTGCCGCCTCAGCAATCAGCTTGACCGAGCGGAACCCCACCGGGTTCCCCGAAAACCCCGTCCGCGTCAGCGAGACGGTATCTCTGGCGCTCCACGCCACACGCCCACCCGTCTGCCACGCCACCACCGGCCCCGCAGCACTTGCCTTTGTCTCAAGCGCCTCACCAGTCGATCTACGACGCAAGAAATCGAATACCATCTGTGCTCCTTTCAGCCACCGCTCTGCCCGGCTTGTTGAAAGGAGTTATGACGGAGAGAAGTTTAAGCCTCGGGAACGGGGCGTGCGGGGGTTGGGCAACAACCACTCCCCCTTGAACAGAGGGAAAAAACAACCCTATCTCGCTTGCACCCAAGAAGGTTGGCCTTAGGATACGAGCGTATCCGCCGCTCTTACCTCACTTTTTAGTCTCCAGCCACGAAGGCCTATATATGCACCAAATGGGCGCGTTTTTCTCCCGATCCATAAATGTCTCGGCGAAAGTGATCGCTCTTTCCTCGTTGACTGGCGCAGTGATCGGTGCCGTGCGGGCGTCACCCGATACGTTGTGGAGTGACATCTGGACCGGCGCATTGACCGGTTTCGTCATTTCTCTGTGTTGTTTACTTGCCGAATATCAGGTTTTCTCGAACCCGAAACGCAGAATGACACGCCGATTGCGCCCTATCCTTCTGATGATCCTTCGGGGCGCTGCGTATAGCCTCTTTATCGTCTTCGGCCTGCTTGTTCCTGACATGTTGACCGACACCGATCAACCCTGGAAAGGCCCAGCCTTCGCGGAACTTTTTGCCATATCCGCTGCCATTGCCTTTGCCTTTTCGATCGGTATCGAGGTCACGCGCCTACTCGGAAAAGAGGCTACTGTCGCCCTCTTTACAGGGCGCTATACTAAAGCGCGGTTAGAGCAGCGTGTCATTCTTTTCGCCGATGTCATCGGGTCTACGGCGCTGGCAGAAACCATCGGTCAGCTCCGCTTTCATGACTTCCTGCGCGATGTGGCCCTGGATCTTGCGGATGCGGTAGAGATGACGCGCGGGGACGTACACAAATATGTCGGGGACTCGGTCATCGTGACATGGAAACTATCAAATGGGCTCGCGAACGCTACTTGCCTGACATGTGCCCGGGAAATGCACCGGATCCTGGCAAGCCGCGCTGAATTTTACAAAAAAAGATATAGCGCCGCGGCGCGCATACGAGTGGCAATCCACTGCGGCGAAGTCGCCGCCGGTGAGATTGGGGACTGGAAGAAAGAGATCGCACTTTTAGGTGATCCCATGAACACCGCTGCCCGCATCGAAGGTGCCGCAAAAATGTTCAATGCGGATATCGTCCTGTCGAACGACGTTGTGTGTCAACTGCCAATCGAACATCATCAAAGACTTACCCGGCTACCCTCATTCAAGGCACCGGGAAAGCAGGATGAACTGAGCCTGTGGTCAGCGGATTTTTATTATTGATCAGAGTCCTATCTGAATTCGATGGATCTGGCCGAGGATCAGGTTTTATGTCCATCCTAGATCTCACACCACCCGCACCCTAGGCCGTCGATACGCCCCTGCAGGCCCCACCACCAACTCATGCAAGGCCCAGACCAGTGCGTCGACCCGGTCGGGCGAACCCTGCCCCTCAAACCCGCGCGCGGTCATCTGGCACATCTGCTCCTCCAGCGCGTCCAGCCCCGCCACATGCGCCACCCGCCCTTGCTCGTACAAAGCCGCCACAGGTTCTGCCCGCGCCACCTTGCCGCGTGAGGCCCGCACCGCCCGATAAGGCACCAGAGGGTCCACCTGCCGCACGACCTCTTCTACCAGTTGCCCGCCCTGGTTGACCTCGGCCACGAGTCGCTCACCCCCGAATTCATCCATCGCGTCTATCGCCGCCTGCGCCCAGCCCGCCGGGCCGACGCCCTGCACTGTCCGGTCTGCCAAAACAAACGCCCGCCACTCCTCGGGCGGTCCTTGCACTTGCGCGCCGACCACCACGATCCCACAGGCATCCGCATCCGCCCCAGCCGTAACCGCTGGGTCCAATGCGACTACAATGCGATCCAGTTCCGGCACTTGATCAACCCGCGCCGCGTCCAACATCGAGCCCGTCCATAGCGCCCCTTCGGTATCCGACGGCAGCACCCCATCCAACTCCTGCCGCCCCAGCCGTGTCCCCGCATAGCGCGCCCGTACCTCCTGTAGAAACGACTCCGCCAGATTGGCCCGGTTCGCCTCGGTTGGCGCATGGGTCTGCACAGTGGAGGGCGACGCCAGCAATTCCTTCAGAACTTTCACATTCCGCGGCGTGGTCGTCACACAGACCCGAGGGCGTTCCCCCAACCGCAACGCAAACTGCAGCATATCCCAGGTCTCACCGGCCTTCTTCCACTTGGCCAGTTCATCCACCCAGGCCGCATCGAACTGCGGCCCGCGCAAACCTTCGGGATCATGCGCCGAAAACGCCTGCGCCTCGGCGCCGTTGGGCCAGACCAGCTTGCGTTCCGACGCCTTCCACACGGGCCGACGATCCGGGGGCGAACAGTGCAAAATCCCACTATCGCCAAAAATCATCACATCGCGCACCTGATCGAAGGTTTCGCCCACCAAGGCCACGCGACCCGCCTCACCCCTGTCCAACGGCAGCGACCCTTCGACCATTGATCGCACCCACTCAGCGCCGGCTCGTGTCTTGCCAGCTCCACGCCCGCCCATGATCACCCAGGATCGCCAGTCGCCTTCAGGCGGTGATTGGTGCGGCAGCGCCCAAAACTCGAATAAGAAAGGGAGGGCGCATAGCCCCCCCTCCCCGATTTCACTCAGAAACCTCTCCCGCACCGCAGCATCGGCGGAGGCGAGCCAACCTGCACCCGACTTCAAATCGAGCGCGCTCAAGGTCGAGTGCGTATCCACCTTGGGCAATTCCGGCTTGTCTATGATGTTGTTCGACAAAGCTTGTCTCCACTTTCTGACAACTTCGGATCAGCCCCTCTAACTGCCCGAGTTGCTTGGCTGAACCAGCAAGATCTGCATCCTCCCCGGTTCCGATCTGCCTGCGCAATTCTTCCGCTGCTTGGCGCAGACCGCGAATGGACGCCTCTAGTGACTGCAACAATTCTGCCGTCTGGGACATCCGCTCTTCCGGGGTAATCAAAGTCATGTTTGCGTATTGACCTCATGCGTGAGTGTTCCCGCACGAGAGAAACGAAAAACGGCCACCGGGTCACCCCGGGGCCGTTGCCCACTTCTTCTAGCATGACACAAACCATACGAAAAAAAGGACGTAAAGTCAATGTTTTGCGCAACACATACGCAACGGGGACCGAACGGTGATGGTTAATAAATTGCTAGCATGTCACAAACTTCCGACCTGTCTCATCCACTGATGGTCAGATCCTGTGCCAACATCAACGCATTCATATCCGGATCATAAAACGTGGCCGTGCTGACCATTCCTTCGATTGTGTCAGTATCGCCGTCGAACTTCACACCCGCGGCCTCTAGGGTGCCGCGCGCCTTGGCGATGTCAGCGACTTCGAACACGGGAACGCTATTTCCCGGTGAAGGCTCCGACTGTTCGCCCAAACCCAATGTCACACCTTCAACATTGGTGTGCAATTCGCTCCAGCCCGCTTCATCAATGTGATGGACCAGTTCAAATCCAAGTTTGTCGTTGTACCAATCCGCGCTGGCATGCCGATCCCGAACGGAAATCGCAAGGGTGATAGTGTTTTTTAACGAAACAAGTGGCATTGAACTTCCCCATTTATTAAAAATAAAGTAACTATACTTTATGGACATTAGTACACTTGTCAAGCTGACCTCTCGCGCCTGGTCACTGAACATTCTGGCCCTACTGCATTCAGGGCTTCCTGGTCGACAGGCGCCGCTTCTGGCCGCCACCAACGCCAGCAGAACGGCCTTCGCGTCCAGTCTCGCGCACCTTGTTCAGCTTGGCATGATCGAAAGAAACCCAGGTCACGGTCACCCGCTCCGCCCAGAGTTCCGATTGACCACAACTGGGCATCAGGCCGCTGAAATGGCTCAATCCTTCGTTAAGACAGTGCCTGATGAAAGGGAATTCGGGCTACTTCGCAAAACATGGACTGTACCAATCCTGGCGCTGACCGGTTCCCCCTATCGGTTTTCAATGATCAAGTCAGATCTGTCACCGATCACAGATCGAGCCTTGTCGTCTTCCCTGCATCAGCTAGAGGCGCAAGATTGGATCCGGCGCGACATTGTAACCTCGGGTCGGATGCCATTTCCAACTTACAAAGCTGTGAATACAGGGGCCGCAATCAGTCGGGTTGTTGACCTTCTCCTCTGAGGTAAGACCTTTGCCTTGGTGCATGTGTCATTTGCGGCCCAGCAACGCGTCCCACCCAAGCCTGCGCTTGACATTTCTGGGTCAAACCCTCATCTGGCCCCTAACACAGCGCTGACGCGTGAGCATCGGCGGGCCGTAACCAGCCCCACAGCGCCAAACCTATTTCCAGTTCCCATTCACGCAGGGTTCTTAACGCGATGGCCAGATGCGGCAGGAAAAGCCTGCACGTCCCGAGGTCTCGCACAACCCCTGTCGGTCACGCGCTTTGCGTGGCCAGTCACGATATGTCTGCGGGCTGACCCCGTGGATCAAAAAGGAATATTAATTGTTCGACTTCGACATGCTGGGCCTCGCGCCCGCCCTGAACGACGCGCTGAAAAATGCCAAACTGACCCAACCGACACCGATCCAGAACAAGGCCATCCCTTTGGCGCTTGAGGGTCATGATATCCTAGGCCTCGCCCAAACCGGTACCGGCAAAACACTCGCCTTTGGCCTGCCACTTATCGATCACCTGCTGGCCCAGCCCGGCAAACCCGCGCCCAAAATGGCCAAATCGCTGATCCTTGCACCCACGCGCGAGCTGGTGAACCAGATCGCCGACAGCCTGCGCAACCTGACCAAGAACACGAAACTACGGGTCGCTACCGTTGTGGGCGGCCAGTCGATCAACAAACAGATCATGTTCCTATCGCGCGGCACCGACATCCTCGTCGCCACGCCGGGTCGCCTGATCGACCTGATGGATCGCCGCGCCGTTGATATGAGCTCGGTCAAGCATCTAGTGCTGGATGAGGCCGACCAGATGCTCGATATGGGCTTCATCCACGCTCTGCGCCGCATTGCGCCGGAACTGGGCACGCCGCGCCAGACCATGCTGTTCTCGGCCACCATGCCGAAACAGATGGAGGAACTCAGCCGCGCCTATCTGAATAACCCTCAGCGGGTTCAGGTCTCGCCTCCGGGCAAGGCCGCTGACAAGATCACGCAGTCGCTCCACTTCGTCAGCAAACCCGGAAAACCCATCAAATTGCGCGAGATCCTGTCGAAGGACAAGGATGCCCTAACCCTGGTCTTTTCACGCACAAAACACGGTGCCGAGAAACTGATGAAGGGACTGGTCGCAGATGGGTTTAATGCCGCCTCGATCCACGGCAACAAAAGCCAGGGTCAGCGCGACCGCGCGATCAAGGCCTTTCGTTCCGGCGAGATCAACATCCTCGTCGCCACTGACGTCGCCGCGCGCGGCATCGACATCCCCGGCGTGGCGTATGTGATCAACTATGACCTTCCCGAGGTGCCCGACAACTATGTCCACCGCATCGGCCGCACCGCCCGTGCCGGTCGTGAGGGCGAGGCAATCGCCTTCTGCTCGGGCGAAGAGGTCGAGCTGCTGCGTCAAATTCAAAAGCTGATGAAAGCCGATATTCCAGTCGCCAGCGGCACAATGCCGGAATACATCGAGACCAAGAAGCCTGCGCAGCGCCAAAACAGTCGTCGCCGCAACTTCAAACCGAAGGCAGCCAATGGAAGCCCCAAGCCCGGCAATACAAAGCGCCGCCGCCCAAAGCGTCGGCCAGCAGCCTAGTGTAGCGGCCTAAATTTGGTTCGCGCTGCGAAACAATGCTCGCGCTGGCGATAGGCTCGCGCGAGCATATATTCTGAACCGGTCGGCAATTCTAACCGGTGGCTCTAGTTTCCAGAGCTTTGTTGTTCCGCTTCGATTTCACGCCATTTCGCAACGTTGCGGTTATGCTCTTGCAAAGTCTCGGCAAAGGCGTGACCACCGGTCCCATCCGCGACAAAGAACACGAAATTCGTCTGCTCTGGCGCGACAGCAGCTTCAAGGCTTGCCTGACCGGGGTTAGCAATCGGTGTTGGCGGCAAACCGTCGATAACATAAGTGTTCCAAGGCGTTGCACGGCGCAGCTCACTTCTGCGCAAACCGCGACCCAGCGACCCCTGACCTTTGGTGACGCCATAGATCACGGTTGGATCCGTTTGCAGCTTCATGCCTTGGTTCAGCCGGTTCACGAAGACACTGGCAACTTGTCCCCGCTCTTCCGGAACACCTGTCTCTTTCTCGATGATCGAGGCCAGGATCAACATCTCTTCTGGGCTTTCCAACGGTAAGCCATCCTGCCTGCTTTCCCAGGCGGCATTGATCCGCAGCTGTTGTTTGTCCTGCATCGCTTGCAGGACCGCAGCGCGATCCTGGCCAGACGTCACATCGTAGCTGTCGGGTGCCAACATACCTTCGGCCGGAATCTCAGACACCTCGCCGGTCAATGCATCAATTGCTTTCAACGCTTCGACCACCTGCCACGAGGTCACGCCTTCCGCCAGAGAGATGCGATATCGCGTATCAGCCTCTTCCCGTTTTTCAGTGTACGCTGCCGGAATTTCTTCCTCAGAGGCGTCAAACGACGCCACGTCCTCAAAATCCAGCGTTGCCGGGTTTAACTCACGAACCCGGATCTGGGCGCGTGTGACACCGATACGGTACTCAATTTCGGACCCGCATGTGCTGGCGCCGCTACTCGTGATCTCGCCGATGATCTGCTCCATCGACGCGCCTTCACGCACCAGGAAACTGCCGGCTTTCAACTGCTGTGATCTGTCCGTGTAATCTGCGGCCATGCGAAAGATCGTGGCATTGCTGATCGCGCCCTGATCCTCCAGCTCGCGGCTGACATTTGTCATGTTCGAACCGCTTTTGACCTGCAAGCAGATCGCGGTTTCAAGCGGGCCCTCTTCTTTGTACTGCGTTTGACCCCAAAGGATCAGCCCGCCCGCCAGGAACAGGCCGACAACCAGAACGGTCAGCATATTAGAAGCAAGAGCCCGCCACATTTATCCAACCTTTCCAAAGATCACGCTGGCATTCGTACCGCCGAACCCGAACGAGTTTGACAAAGCCACATCGATCTTGCGCTCACGCTTTGCGTTGGGTGCCAGATCAAGTGCAGTCTCAACCGCCGGATTGTCCAGATTGATCGTTGGCGGCGCAACCTGATCGCGGATGGCAAGGATCGAGAATATTGCCTCGATCGCGCCCGCAGCCCCCAATAGGTGTCCGGTGGCAGATTTGGTCGACGACATTGTTGCCTCACTGGCGTGATCTCCGAGCAAGCGCTCTACCGCGCCCAACTCGATCGTATCCGCCATGGTCGAAGTACCATGAGCGTTGATGTAGTCAAGATCGGTCGGCTCCAACCCAGCGCTGCGCAGCGCGGCTTTCATTGAACGCTCAGCACCATCACCGTCTTCGCTTGGGGCTGTGATGTGATATGCATCACCAGACATGCCGTAGCCCAACACCTCGGCATAGATCTTGGCACCGCGGGCCTTGGCGTGTTCGTAGTCCTCAAGAACCACGATGCCTGACCCTTCGCCCATGACAAAGCCGTCACGGTCTACGTCGTAAGGGCGACTGGCGGCTTTGGGATTGTCAGCGTATTTCGTCGAGAGCGCTTTGCACGCATTGAACCCGGCAATTCCGATCTCGCAAATGCAGCCTTCACCACCGCCGGCGATCATCACATCAGCATCGCCTGCGCGGATAATACGGCTGGCATCTCCAATCGCGTGCGCGCCCGTCGAACAGGCGGTTACGACTGAATGGTTCGGTCCCTTGAACCCGTGGCGGATCGACACCTGACCCGAGGCCAGGTTGATCAAAGCACCCGGAATAAAGAATGGCGACACACGGCGCGGACCTTTATCGCGGATCAAGTTCGCAGTGTTTGCAATCGATCCCAGCCCACCAATGCCTGAACCAATCAGAACGCCAGTGCGCAGGCGATCTTCTTCGTCCTCGGGCAGCCAGTCGGCATCTTTGCAAGCCATTTCAGCTGCAGCGATAGAATAAAGGATAAAATCCTCGATCTTGCGCTGCTCTTTCGGTGGCATCCAGTCATCCGGATTGAACGTGCCATTTGTGCCATCACCACGAGGGACTTCGCAGGCATAGGTCGTTGTGACCCCGCTTGCCTCGGCATCGAATTGCGTGATTGGTCCCGCGCCGGATTCTCCGTCCAGCAGCCGCGACCAGGTTTCCTCAACCCCACTGGCCAAAGGAGTGACCAATCCAAGACCGGTTACAACGACTCTGCGCATGAAGTGCCTCTTGCCTGCTTCCTGTTATGAGAACCGCTCATACCCCGGCCCGGGGTCCGGGGGCAAGAGCAACGGCATGTTCCGCACCGGCATCCTGTCGCCGATGGCGGCGTACAAAACGGTCGATGCCTGTCTGCTCATGCCGATAGAACGAAAAAGCCGCCTCTCCATGAAACGGGAGAGGCAGATCGCAAACCGTTCAGGAGTTACTGAAACTGGGCCACGCGCTCGTGTGCAGCTGTTGCAACTTCCAGCGCTTCGGATAGGTCAACGGTTTTGCGGAACAAGGACCGCCCCACCAAAGCACCTGCGATATTAGGGATATAGGCAAGTCTCGAAATATCGTCGGATGTGCGCACCACACCGCTGGCGATCACTGGCGTGCGGGAGTGCTGCGCCAGACCCGAAATCAGGCCCAATTGCGCCTCGATGTCTTCCATATCGCTATCGATATCGGTGACCAGAATGGCCGCAAACGGCGTGTCGGCAAATGCATCAATGAATGCCTCAGGCGAAAACGCGCTTTGACTGCGCCAACCTTCGGTCATCACAAACCCCCGCCACACATCTACGGCAAGCACGATTTGATCCGGGTACAGCTTGGCCAATTCCTTGACCAGGTTCGGATCCCATGCCGCAAGCGTACCAATAACAATCCGCCCGGCTCCTTTGTCGATCCAGTGCTCCACCTGTTCACGGGTGCGCATCCCACCGGCCAGTTGCACGGGCATTTCCGCTGTGCGGATGATCTCTTCGACCAGCTCGACATTGGTATTCCGACCTTCGATTGCATCGAAATCCGTCAGGTGCATCCATTCGGCCCCGGCCGCAGACCAACTGCGCGCCGTTTCGGTTGGATTCACATGCCAGATCATCGCCTGTTCCAGACGGCCTTTGTCCAGCGTGACACACCGGCCGTTCTGCAATTCCATCGTGGGGTAAATCCTCATGAGCTTGTTCCTCCGCTCAATCGCTCTGAAAATCCAGCATACCATACACGTGAAAGATCATCCCGATTCTACAAGATCGGCACAGTTTGAGCATTTTGCGGCATGTCAGAGTAGCGGCGGAATCACACTCGGGCCGGCGGCCCGTTCCGCCGCAACAGATGCACGGCCGTGTTCTTGTATTCCGCTTCGCGCAACAGCACATAACCCAGCTTTTTCGCAAGCTTTTGCGACGCACCGTTGGTCGCGTCGACCATTGCAACCAGGGGCCCTGGCATGATCCGGTCGAACCAGTCATGCGCAGCCTGTGCTGCTTCATACCCCAAGCCCTGACCCTGCACCTCAGGCGCTAAAACCCATCCGGCCTCAGGGAACCCATCGAAATCATCACCCATGTCGCGGTTACCATAGAAGAATCCGGCCTGCCCGATCAGCTTGCGATTCGATTGCTGCAGAACACCCCATTGCCCGAAACCGGCCATATGCCAATGGCCAGCATTCCGCAAAAAGGAATCCCAGGCCTCTCCGCGCGATCGCGGTAACCCACCGATATGGCGCACCACACAAGGGTCGCGCCAAATCTCGGCGAACCTGTCGAAATCTTCTGGCCGCATAGCGCATAGCGTCAAGCGGGCCGTGTTTATCATCGGGGTGGATCTTATCATGCCCTGCCCGCCTGGAATTATGCCTCAGGGGAAACAGTGCAAAGCGTCAAAGCATTGCGCAAGCATGAATTCAGAGCAGGCACAAAAAAACGGCGCTCCCGTTGCCCGGAAGCGCCGTTTTCTTTGACTTCGAAACGCTTAGGACGCTTCGCTGATGAATTTGACGGCGTCGCCAAAGGTCTGGATGGTCTCGGCGGCGTCGTCGGGGATCTCGATGCCGAACTCTTCTTCGAAGGCCATAACCAGTTCTACGGTGTCCAGGCTGTCTGCGCCCAGATCGTCGATGAAGGAAGCATTTTCAGCTACTTTGTCTTCTTCAACACCCAGGTGCTCAACAACGATCTTTTTAACGCGATCTGCGACGTCGCTCATGTCTATTCCTCATTCCATTTCAGGGCGGTACGCCCGGTTCTGCCCTTGCCCGCTCGGGGTGGCTTTGGTTTGCCCGTTCCGGGCGGTTAGGGTCCCGGCTTTCCGGGAAAGTAGAAGGCCGACCTTAGCGACCGACCCCTGCATAGATGCGCCGCCTATAGCACAGTCGACGCAAGAGGCAAACGCTTTCGCACTTGCCCCTTACTGCGTTCACAACATGGCCATACCGCCATTCACATGCAAGGTGCTTCCGGTAACATAAGCAGCCTCAGGACTAGCCAGGTACACGACGGCGGCTGCAACTTCCAAGGGCTCACCCATACGTCCGGCAGGCACTTGCTGCAACAGGCCTGCTTTTTGTTCTTCTGTCAGCTTTTCGGTCATCGCCGTTGTGATAAAGCCTGGGGCGACGGCGTTCACGGTTATGCCTCGTGTGGCAACTTCGTGTGCCAAAGCCTTGGAAAAGCCAACCATTCCAGCTTTGGACGCGGCATAGTTGGCCTGACCGGGGTTGCCAATCGCCCCCACAACGGACGAGATGTTCACAATCCGGCCCCAACGAGATTTCATCATCCCGCGGATCACGCCTTTACACAGTTTCATGGTGGCCGTCATGTTCACGTCAATGACGCTCTGCCATTCATCGTCTGACATACGCATAAACAGATTGTCCCGCGTGATGCCCGCATTATTTACAAGAATGTCGACGGACCCCATGGCCTCGGCCGCTTGTTTTGGCAAAGCTGCAACCGCCTCAGAGTCACTCAGATTGCAAGGCAGCACATGGGCGCGTTCGCCCAGCTCATCCGCCAAAGCCTGCAGAGGTTCGACCCGTGTGCCGGACAATCCTACGGTCGCACCTGCATCATGCAGAGCGCGCGCGATATTGCCGCCGATGCCGCCAGATGCACCGGTGACCAGCGCGTTCTTACCTGTCAAATCAAACATTCGGTTTTCCTCTTGGTTCGTCTTTTGTGACGAGTTTTGAGCTTACGATTCGGCCTCGATAGCCTTTTGTACGTCTTCCGGTGTGCCCACAGCCTTGCCCGCAATGGCACGGTCAATCTTTCGGATCATGCCCGACAGCGCCTTGCCCGCACCAATTTCCCATGTCTCGGTCACGCCTTGGGCCGCCATGTATTGCACGCTTTCGCGCCAGCGGACTGACCCAGTGACTTGCTCGACCAGCAATTGCCGGATCAGGTCAGGGTCGCTGACTACGTCTGCACGCACATTTGCGATTAAGGGCACCGCAGGCGCCACTATCTCGACAGCGGACAAAGCTTCTGCCATCACATCTGCGGCAGGCTGCATCAATGCACAATGGAACGGCGCACTAACCGGCAGCATCACTGCGCGTTTTGCACCCTTGTTTTTGGCAATCTCAGCCGCGCGTTCAACCGCAGCCTTGGATCCGGACACCACGACTTGCGTCGGATCGTTGTCATTTGCGGCCTGACAGACTTCGCCTTGCGCTGCTTCATCTGCAACGGCGCGCACAACCTCCAGGTCCAGCCCCAAGATGGCCGCCATCGCACCTTCCCCGACCGGCACCGCGCTTTGCATCGCCTGACCACGTGTGCGCAACAAACGCGCTGTGTCGGCCACGGTCAACGCCCCCGCTGCGGCCAGTGCCGAGTATTCACCCAGCGAGTGACCGGCCACAAATGATGCGTTGGTAACCGAAACGCCCTCAGCCTCCAGCGCGCGCATCGCGGCCATTGATGTGGCCATCAGTGCCGGCTGTGCGTTTTGGGTGAGTGTAAGATCGGCAATATCGCCTTCCCAGATTAAGCTGCTCAGCTTCTCCCCCAGCGCTTCGTCCACCTCATCGAATACAGCCTGTGCGGCAGGATATGCCTCAGCCAATGCTTTGCCCATTCCAATGGCCTGGGCGCCCTGCCCGGGAAAAACGAACGCAAGTGTCATTGCAACCTCATGGATGACGTCAAGTTGCGGCGGGGTGTAAACTGACATGGGTCGCGGCACAAGCATTGCGTTTGCCCTGCATTTTGGCACCCTGGCTGTGCATTTCCTCAGGCTTGTGCCTCAACTGGTTGGCATTAGTGTAGGCTCAACCGAGCAACCCCGGAGCAGTCAAGAAATGTCCTCGACCAATACATTCTCCAGCTACGGCAGCGTGACCAAAGCCTTCCATTGGCTGACTGCATTATTGATCTTCACCGCCCTACCCCTTGGCTGGATCTCCAATAACTTGGCGCACGCCATTTATGACCCGACAATTCCGACAACCGAAGCAGACATCGCAGCGGCCTCTCAGTTGTTTTCGCTGCACAAGACGGTTGGCGTTACGGTGTTCGTTGTGGCGCTTGCCCGAATTTTGTGGGCAATGACGCAAACCAAGCCAGGCCTTCTGAACGCAGAAAACAAACCCGAGGCTTTCGCCGCTGAGATCGTACATTGGATGCTGTATGCGTCATTGGTTCTGGTGCCGCTGACCGGTTGGACCCACCACGCCGCAGCCGAAGGTTTCGCCCCAATCTTGTGGCCCTTCGGACAAAATCTGCCATTTGTACCCAAATCCGCATATCTAGCCGAGGTAACCGCTGGCCTGCACTGGTTGTTCATTTGGGTATTGGTCGGCTCCTTGGCGCTACACATTATGGGTGCCCTCAAGCACCATGTAGTAGATAAAGATAGCACTCTGCGCCGGATGCTACCTGGTCGGTCCGAAGCACCCGAACCACCCAAGCAGAATCACTCTATTGTTCCAGCCGTTGCTGGTCTTGCCGTTTGGATAGCCGTTCTGGCAGGCGGTTGGAGCATGGGTATCTTCTCAGATCACTCCTCCCAAGGCATCGAATCTGCTGAACTGGAAGCGGTGCAATCAGACTGGCAGGTTCAGGAAGGCACCCTTTCGATAACCATCACTCAATTGGGCAGCCCGGTGACTGGCACATTTGCCGAGTGGACTGCTGCCATCACTTTTGACGATCCGCCCGAGCCTGGGCTTGCGGGTTCGGTCGACGTGGCAGTGGCCATCGGATCGCTTGCCTTGGGCACGGTCACTGATCAGGCCATGGGCGCCGATTTCTTCGACAGTGGTCAGTTTTCGACCGCGCGATTTGACGCCGATTTGTTCAAAACCGATGCCGGTTACGAAGCGCGCGGCCCTCTGACCATTCGCGACAAAACACTCGACGTGGTGTTGCCTTTTACACTTGAACTGCAGGACAACAGCGCAACGATGCTTGGCGAGCTTGAACTTAACCGTCTGGATTTTGACATCGGAGCTCAGATGCCCGCGGAGGATTCGCTTGCCTTCGCCGTGAATGTCGCAGTCGAATTGACAGCGACCCGAGGCGAATAGTTCCAATCATGAAAAAACCGCCGGGGCGAAGGCCGCCGGCGATCTTTTTGGTGTCTGAAAGGCAGGGTTAATCGGCCTTTTGCGCCTCAACCGAGATCTGGATCTGCACATCATCGCTGACAAAGGGCGCGAACTGGCCCAGATCAAACTCGCTGCGCGTAACAGTGGTGGTGGCATTGAAGCCAGCCCAAGGCTTATTGGCCATCGGGTGTTGATCAACCTTGTTGAGCTTGGCGTCCAGAACGACCGACTTCGTCACACCGTTCATGGTCAAATCGCCGGTGATATTGGCTGTGCCTTCACCGGTTACTTCGATACCCGTCGAAGCGAACGTGATCATGTCGCCCTCGGCCGCGCCGAAGAAATCTTCGGTCATGAAATGATCTTCGCGCGGCTTCCAACCCGTGAACATCTCAAGCACCGGCATGGATACGTTCACGGAAGATGCCGCAGGGTTTTCCTGATCAAACAGGATTTCGCCTTCAAACCCCGAGAACATGCCGGTGGTGGTCGAAAAACCTAGGTGGTCATAGCTGAAAACGACTTGGCTGTGGCTTGGGTCCAGAACGTATTTCTCGGCGCTGGCGAATGCCGACGTCGCCGATACGGCCAGTGCAGCAGCAAGAAGGGTGGATTTCATGACAATCTCCGCGTTTTTGTGTTTGCAAACCGTTTGGGTTGCTCAAAAACAAAATGTGCCGCCTAACGGCGGCACACAAGTACTTTCGATTCACAGAGTCTGTTCCTTTTTGAACAGAATAGAATCTAGGCGAAAATTGTTACGCTCTGGCTCAGTTGCCCTTTCAGCGCTCGGCTGACATCCGCCGATTGCAGCGGTAGTTTCATCAGCAGGCTGCCGTCCACGTCATAAAGCTGCACCTCATCATCGTCGAAGCGGGCACCGCCCAAGGTGTCATAGCTGCGGCGCAGTACAGTTTGCGGGCGCCCTTCCTCGTTCTTCTGCAACACCCGAACTTCTTGACGAATGGGATCGAAATAGGCGTCAGGACGAGGATCCAGAATTTCGATGGTCAGAAGACTGACACCAACAATCAGAAACAACATCGATGCCGCCAGCTTCAGCGGCCAGACATCTGCACCAACCACCGATCCCGGCATCAGCCACATGGAAAACGCCGACAGGATCAAGAACGCGCCGAAAACACGCGACAGGATCAAGCGGGCTTTCCAGTTTGGTGCAAATGAAATCATCAAGGGCACAGAGTGGTCGAAACGCGTGCCTGACGCTTGTTCTTGGAATGTATTAGTGTTCATCGCGGTCATAACACTTCGCCCTATATAACGATACCGTCTCAGGTTTTTTATCCGTCCGGGTCGTGCCCGGTATGCGAAACAACTTTGAGCCGAAAAGCGTCAGGAATTGGGCGGCCTAAAGGAAATTGGGCGGCGTCTCGAAGGCATCTGTGGCAGGGCTTGCTACGGACGTACAAAAGTGTATACGGGGCCATCCTTCGCACTATTTATGAATCGCGCAGCCTCTCGTGGCAGGGTCGCGAAGGACGAACTGGCCCCGCCTTTGAAATGCGCCTCGATATAAACAGGAGTAAACATGCCACTGTATGAGCATGTAATGATCGCGCGTCAGGACTTGTCCAACACGCAGGCAGAAAGCCTCGTCGAACATTTCGGCACCGTTCTGGCTGACAACGGCGGCAATGTCGTCGACAGCGAGTACTGGGGTGTCAAGACGATGGCCTACAAGATCAACAAGAACCGCAAAGGCCACTATGCCTTCCTGAAGACCGACGCCCCCGCTGGCGCCGTTCAGGAAATGGAGCGCCTGATGCGTCTGCATGATGACGTCATGCGCGTTCTGACCATCAAGGTCGACGGCCACGTCGAAGGCCCGTCGGTTCAGATGCAGAAGCGTGACGAACGTGGCGACCGCCGCGAGCGCCGTTGATCAAAGCCTGAAGAAAGGACACTAAACCATGGCCGCAAAACCATTTTTCCGCCGCCGCAAGGTCTGCCCGTTCTCGGGCGATAACGCGCCAAAGATCGATTATAAAGACACCCGTCTGCTGCAGCGCTATGTTTCCGAGCGCGGCAAGATCGTTCCCTCGCGTATCACCGCCGTTTCGGCAAAAAAGCAGCGTGAACTGGCCCGTGCTATCAAGCGCGCCCGCTTCCTCGCCCTGCTGCCCTACGCCGTGAAGTAAGGAGAGACTGACATGCAAGTTATCCTTCTAGAACGTGTTGCGAAACTGGGCCAGATGGGCGACGTCGTTGACGTGAAGCCTGGCTTCGCCCGCAACTTCCTGCTGCCCCAAGGCAAAGCGCTGAGCGCGTCCGAGGCCAACATCGCCTCGTTCGAAGCCCAGAAAGCGCAGCTTGAGGCGCGCAACCTGGAAACCAAGAAAGAAGCTGATGCACTGGCTGAAAAGCTGGACGGTCAGCAGTTCATCGTGATTCGCTCGGCTTCAGATTCCGGCGCTCTGTACGGTTCGGTCACCCCGCGTGATGCAGCCGACGCCGCCACAGAAGCAGGGTTCTCCGTCGACAAAAAACAGGTCGCCCTGATTGCTCCGATCAAGGATCTGGGTCTGCATACTGTCGCGGTTCGTCTGCACCCCGAAGTTACAGTCGAAATCAGCATGAACGTCGCCCGCTCGCAGGAAGAAGCCGAACTACAAGCGTCCGGAAAATCAATCCAGGAGCTGGCAGCTGAAGAAGAAGCCGCTGCTGAATTCGAGATCGCCGAACTGTTTGACGATATCGGCTCGGCCGCATCGGAAGACGAAGATCTGGCACCCGAAGCAACTCCGGCTGAAGAAGACGAAGCCAAGGCCTAATCGCCCTGACTTCTAAAATTTGAGGGTCGCGCAGCTTTTGCGCGACCTTTTTTTATGAGTGTTCGGGACGAGCAACATTTGGCCAGATTTTGACCATAAGCTTGCGGTTTGACATTCGATCCATATCATCATCTCGCGCAGCTTGGAGATCAACATGGCAGTATTCTCGCGTCGCCATCTTACAGCAATCTTGCTTATGGCCCCTTTGGCCGCCTGTGGCGGGGCAGAAGTGTCTCGCGGGGACCCGCAGACGTTTGATCCCCCACTCTATCCAAATGAAACTCCGGAATTGCGCGCCTCAATCAACAAATGGGCCGATCACTATGAGTTGCCGCGCGAATTGGTTCATAAACTGGCGATCCGTGAAAGCACGCATCGTCCTTGGGCCGTCAACCGCCCGTATTATGGCCTGCTGCAGATTTTACCCGCTACTGCACGCTCGATGGGCTACTCAGGCAATGCCGAGGGCCTGCTGAATGCAGATACAAACCTGGAATTTGCGGGAAAATACCTGCACGGCGCATGGCTTTTGTCCGATGGAAACCAACAACGGGCGATCTTTCTTTATGCGAAAGGTTTCTACCCCGAAGCTAAGGCCCGCGGCATGTTGGTGGAAACGGGTTTGAGGCCTGCGCCTTAGCGTTTTGAGCCCAAAACCTCTGGATTTGACCAGCAGCCAAGGCCACACAGTGATAAAAATGCTCTAATTACCTGATCCAGTATGGCGAAATGCATAGACAAATCGTGCGTCGCCTTGTCATGTTTTGAAAAGTGTGGTGTTCTCATCGCCGTGAGGTAAATGGGTTCCACTCTAAGGTAATGGCACGCTCGACGACACCATCGGGTTGCCGGATGGGCCGCAGCTGGTAGGCAACATATGGAAATTGTCGATCTAAGCACCCTACCGGACTCAGAAACTCGGTATACTGAGTTTCTGCGACAGATCTGTGAAAAACACGATATGGATCATGCGGCCTATGCTGGCATGAACCCAACTGCGGGCACCGTGGCTGGATATGTGACCTATGGCGATGAGTGGAAAGATCACTACCAGTCGCAAGGTCTGATTATGATAGACCCGACCATTCACATGAGCCGCCGCAGCATTGCCCCTGTAGACTGGAGCCGACTGGAACGCAGCCCCGATTTTCAGCGTGTTTTCAGGGACGCACATGATTTTGGCCTTCCAAGCCAAGGTGTCACGATCCCGGTGCGCGGTCCTTATGGTGACATTGGATTACTCAGCGCCACACGTGACTGCAGCAAGGAAGAGTGGCGTAAACTGTACACGCACGTCATAGGCGATCTGCAGTCGATGGCCGTGCACATTCACGACAACGTTGTTACCTCTGATGAGTTCACGAGCGCGCTTTATCATCCGACATTGTCCACCCGCGAAGCCGAGATTTTACAATGGGTGGCCGCTGGCAAGTCGCAACAGGATATCGGCGATATTTTGTCGATTTCGCACCGCACGGTAGAGGTTCATCTGCGTTCAAGCAGAGAGAAGCTAAGTGCCTTGACGACCCCGCAAGCAGTGGGTCGCGCAATAGCAATTGGCCTGATTACCCCAGGGTAACCTAAAAAATTTCTAAATTCCGCCTAAATACGGGAAACCCCCAATAGAAAAACCCCTTCAAAACGGTAACGTCTAGTTTACCGAACAACCACTCGAAGGGGGAAAGAAATGATCATCGTAGTTGATGGGCTGAACAGACACCTGTTTGGCGAGGTTCTTGACGAAATGTTTGAGTTGAGAGCAAGAGTATTTGGCGGGCGCCTGGGATGGGACGTCAAAATCGAAGATGGCAAAGAGATCGACGAATTCGATCATCTGGACCCGGCATATGTAATCGGACTCGACGACGGGGGGAATGTCGTCGCAGCCGTGCGTGCCCTACAGACCACTGGACCTCACATGTTGTCCGACGTGTTTTCCGCCATTCTGGACGGTGAAGCACCATTGCGCAGCGCAACCGTCTGGGAATCGACGCGCTTTTGTGTGGATACCCAACGCCTGAACCGCGGCAAGGACAAGAACTCGGTCGCTTATGCGACATCCGAGCTAATGATTGGGTCTCTGGAATATGCCAAGAATGCTGGCATTCAGGATATCATCACCGTGATTGATCCCGTGATGGATCGCGTTCTGAAAAGATCCGACAACGCACCCTACGACTATGTTGGGAAAAAAGTGCAGATGGGTAAAGTCCCGGCGCTCGCCGCGTTGCTAGATTGCTCAGACGAACGCATCTCACGAGTTAGAAACTTCGCTGACATTCACCACGATGTCTTCCTCGAAGAAGAACAGGCGTTGGAGCTGTTCGCAAGCCGGAAAGATGCGGAGCTTAGCCCTGCGAACCACGACCACAAACCACGAACAGACCTTGAGAAGTATTTCGTTGAGCAGATGAGTGCGGCGAAAAACGAAGCTGAAAGGCAAGATGTCTTAAAGCTGATCGAGGCACTGTCTCACACGTTCACGCCAGAGCAAAAGACCGCTCTGCTAAAGACCCCCCGTGCTTTTGCTCATGAGGCCTGACCCCCTCACCTCATAGTACAAAGCCACCCATGCGGAGTCGCCTAATTTCAGGCGGCTCCGCTTCTATTTGCGCCCCTTGACGGGGAGGAAGAGGATTATTCCTCTTCCAAATCCTCAACGGCTTTTTGCAGATCGTCTTTGCTAACTTCTTTGTCAGCCACCTGAGCCAGTTCGAAGACATAATCGACAACTTTGTCTTCAAAGATTGGCGCACGCAGCTGCTGTTGCATTTGAGCGTTCTGCTGGACAAACTCGAAGAACTGACGTTCCTGGCCCGGGTACTGGCGGGCTTGGTTCATGATCGCCTGGGTCATCTCGGCATCGGTCACTTCAACTTCTGCTTTCTGACCCAACTCAGCAAGCAGCAGGCCCAGACGCACACGGCGTTCTGCCAGTTTGTTGTGCTCATCCGTCGGCTCGATCGGATCGTGATCATGGCCTTCAACTTCGGGGTTTTCCTCGTGCCAAAGCTGATGTGCGATTTGCTTGGCTTCCGCCTCGACCAATGAGGGCGGCAGATCGAAGGACACTTTGGTGTCCAGCGCGTCCAGCAAGGCGCGCTTCATGACAGCGCGCGACGCACCTGCATATTCCGCTTCCAGCCGCTCCGAGATTTGCCCCTTCAGACCATCAAGATCTTCAGCGCCAAACTTCTTGGCCAACTCGTCATTCAGCTCTGCCGCGACAGGCTCCTTGACCTCTTTGATCGTGCAGCTGAATACGGCGTCTTTACCAGCCAGATGCTCGGCCTGATAATCCTCGGGGAAGGATACGTTAACGTCTTTTTCTTCCTCGGCTTTCACACCAACCAGCTGCTCTTCGAAACCAGGGATAAAGCTGTTCGAGCCGAGAACCAGCGGGTAATCTTCGGCCGATCCACCTTCGAATTCTTCGCCGTCGACCTTACCAACAAAGTCAAACACGATCTGGTCGCCGTCCTTGGCTTTCGAGCCCTTGCGGCGCGCTTTGAAATCCTGAGCAGTTTCGGCCAGGTTGTTCAGCGCTTCTTCAACGGCTGCGTCGTCGGCTTTGACCACCAGCTTTTCCAGCTCGACCGATTTCAGGTCAACTTCAGGGATCTCGGGCAGCGCCTCGTAGGACATCGCGACCTCAACGTCATCGCCTTCTTTCCAGTCCTCATTGGTCATCTTGACCTCGGGCTGCAGGGCCGGACGTTCGCCGCTGTCTTCGAAATGCTGGTTCATGGCACCGTCGATGGTTTCCTGCATCGCTTCGCCCAGAAGACGCTGGCCAAACTGCTTTTTCAGCAGCGCCATCGGCACCTTGCCTTTGCGAAAACCCTTCATCTCGACTTCAGGCTGTGCTTCGGTCAGTTTCTCGTTGACCTTATTGTCCAGCTCGGCCGCAGATACGGTGATGTTATAGCCGCGTTTCAGACCTTCGTTCAGCGTCTCGGTAACCTGCATTATGGTAGTCCCCATAGGATTCGGGGCGCGCAAAACGGCGCGCCAGGCAAATTTGACGCCTTCTATTTGTCCTGCCGTCTACGTGCAAGGGGCAACTGGCTAATCCGCCCTGTTTTAATGGGGTGTCA
Source organism: Ruegeria sp. CK2 (assembly GCF_056536585.1). Taxonomy (NCBI): domain Bacteria; kingdom Pseudomonadati; phylum Pseudomonadota; class Alphaproteobacteria; order Rhodobacterales; family Roseobacteraceae; genus Ruegeria; species Ruegeria sp. CK2. The sequence goes on along the minus strand of NZ_JBQFPW010000004.1, from coordinate 188,620 downwards.
GACAAAAAAACGCCCCGGAACTGGCCGGGGCGTGTCTATGCAATCCCAGCCAGGATCAGAACCTCCAGCGCGCGCCCAAAACCCAGGCCTCGTTCTTGTCGAAAGACGTACCGTCATCAAAATCATGAGTCCGGTACTTCAGGTAGGCATCGGTGTTGATGCTGTCGATCCGCTGAACAACCGCGACGCCCCAGGACTTGGTGCTGGAGCCGTCGCTTTCAAAGTCGGAGCCATCGTAATAGTCGACACCAACCCCGGTTTTGCCCCAAGACACCCAATCGCCTTCGTAAGCAATCTTGCCATACCAGAAACTCGGGTCAGAAACGCCGACCTCTTCCTCATCACGGGTGCCTGCCGCAAAGGTAAAGCTTAACCCGCTGGGCATCAGCACCGAAGCTGACCCGATGGTGTCCTTGCGATCCCCGGAGTTATCGTCACGCGAGCGAACTGCGTAAGCAAGCGATGCCGCGAATTCGATACCTCCGGCAAACGTGGTCTCATAGCCGACGCCGACATCATAATAGTCATCGTCATCACTGCTGGACAAGATATTCTGACCATAGGCGATGCCAGCTGAGAACCCACTTAAGTCTGGCGTGTCATACCGCACACGACCACGGCGCGAACCGTCAAAGTTATCGCTGGAATCGCCGACTGTGATGTCACTCAAAACACCGTCCGTTCCGCGATAGAAAAAGCCCGAGTTTTCATCGTTGGTAAATGAATACAGCGCCGTTCCAACATAAGACAGGTCGGTCTCGGCCGCCCCATCCGACACCATACTGCCCTGGCCAGCCGAAACTTTACCCCAACTGCCTTTGAGACCGAAATCCACATGCCGAATATCCGAACGCGTCCAACCGCTAAAGTCGGTTCCCAATTGGTTCCATTCGGACGAGCTTGGCAACCCAAGCGCTGTTTCAAAACGGAATGTAAACTCATTGCTGCCAAACGGTTGCAACAGGCGCAAACCAACGCGGCTGTTCGAAATGGCATTGTCCAACAAACGGGTTTCTGTCTGCTGCCCGTCGTCGACGGATATGATTGCAGGGTTGAGCTGGCCGTATAACAGGACGTAGCCACCACTATTGTTTTCATATTTCAGCTCAGCCGCGGCGGGAAGTGCCGTTGTAGCGGCCAATACTGCGGTTATGGACGAGAGTTTTAGATTGAAGGTCATTTCACTCACCTTGAAAGATTCCGATTTCCGGTACTGCTCAGATGATTATAGATCGCGAGCGTTCCAGTGGTCGCTGATCCGTTCTAAGCTAGCATTGTATTTTCGCAACAAAAGAACGCGCAAGCTTTCGAAAAATGATTTCACTTACAGGTACTTATAACATCATACACGAGTCGGCGCAGAGTCGGACAAACAAATTGTGCCGTCGACCGAGATAACTGGTGAACACCTGCTATGCAGTAACGCACATAGGTGTCGCTTTCTGTTCAACGGGTTGAAACCCAGGCGTTTCTTGCTCAACGCGTTCAGGTACTTAACTGTTTGAAAACCTCTGGGAGCTGTTCCGGTAAATCTTCCGCAATCAGACCCGGACCAAAAAGCCGAGCGCATTCGACATGTAACCAAGCACCCGTTTCGGCAGCCTGCATCGGTGCGAACCCGCGCGCCAGCAATCCAGTGATGAACCCTGACAACACGTCGCCCGACCCTGCCGTCGCCAGCCAAGGTGCAGCCCGGTCATAATGTGCCGAATTGATCACGCACCGCCCGTCCGGTGCGGCAATGATAGTATCCGGCCCTTTGAACAGGATCACACACCCTGCCCGCACAGCAGCCTCTCGCGTGGCATCAACCTTGGAATAGGCCGGACCCTTGGTCGGAGTTGCAAGCAACTTCTCAGAGATATCGGGGAACAGCCGCGCGAATTCACCGCCGTGTGGGGTCAACACGCAATTCTCATGTAGTAAACCAAAGAGTACGTGGGGATCATCCGCAAACGCCGTCAACGCATCCGCATCCAGTACTGTTGAGCGTCTGGCCGCCAAAGCAACCGGTACCAAATCACGCGCCCTCTCCAGACCCAATCCGGGACCAAGGCAGAGAGCATTCAGCCGCTCATCCTGCAGCAAAGCGGACACCGCATCAGCGCCCTTGACCCGCTGTAACATGATGGCCGTCACCTGCGCCGCGACTTCCGTCTCCGCTTCCGGTGGAACAGCCAAGGTCACTAGTCCTGCCCCTATTCGCAGAGCACCCCGAGCCGACAGTCGCGCCGCGCCGGTTTTACCCGGCCCTCCGGTCAGGACGATTGCGTGTCCGTGCGAATACTTGTTGCTGTCCAAAGATTTTTCGGTGTCCTCCGATGGCCCAGTTAACAACTCAGCTGGGTAATCCTTCGTGCTTTCAGCCAGAGCGGAAGTTCCCTCACCACTATACAGAAGCTTCCTCACTTCATCGGTATCTTTCACACCAGAAGCAAACCCAAACAGCTTATTGAGATTCTCCTTGAGCTGGCGAAGACGGGCCGCTTCATTCAGTTCGTCCAAACCGATACTTTTGACACGAAGTGAGTTGAATGATGGGTTCCCCAGATAGTGTCCAAGGCGAGGGCGATGAAACGTCACACAGAGTTCTGTGTGCATAGCCCCGAACGTATCGTTTTCATCGGTTAGAAACCGCCCGCTATCACTGTCGTTACCGCTGGGCACATCCACTGACACCTGGTGCAGGAAACAAACGGGCATCTGCGAATGAAAACCCATCAGTTTGAGTTGAGCGTCTTTACTCAAAGGTCTCGTCAGCCCCGTACCGAACAACGCATCAACAACAACTCCTGTGTCTTCTGTATTCAGGGTAAGAAGATAGTCAGGCAATTCAGCAAGATAATCATTAACTGCTCCTAACTTGCACCAACGGTCATAATTTGTCCTCGCATCGGATGGCAGCTTGTTGGCATCTCCGTAGAGAAAAACCTCGACATTCCAGCCCCATTCTTTGAACAACCGGGCGACAACGAAACCGTCTCCACCATTGTTGCCGGGCCCGCAAAGCACAACCGCAATCCCCGTGGATTTCGCCAACTCTGGCCATTCCTCGAAAATCGCTTCGACAACGCCCTGCCCGGCCCGTTCCATCAGTTCCAGACCTGTCACCTGGCCGGACTCGATCGCCGCCTTTTCAATCGCCCGCATCTGCGCCGCTGTCAGCAATTCTGTCATCCCAAACCCCAACCCGATTCAATTTCGATTACTTTTTGTGCAAAACGACTAAAATTTCACCTGCCGATTGATTTCAGTACTTCCACCGCTGATCAATTCGGCAATCGCATTGCTGCACGATCTTAGACGTGATCACTGCCATTCTGACAACCATGCGAGGTGAGCCGGGATGAAAAAGATCGAAGCGATCATCAAGCCGTTCAAACTGGACGAAGTGAAAGAGGCATTGCAGGACGTTGGTGTCCAGGGCCTCAGCGTGATCGAAGTCAAGGGCTTCGGTCGTCAAAAAGGCCACACCGAATTGTATCGCGGTGCAGAATACGTGGTCGACTTCCTGCCCAAAGTAAAAGTCGAAGTCGTTCTGGACGACGATCAGGTGGATGCCGCAATCGAGGCAATTGTCTCGGCGGCCAAGACAGACAAAATCGGTGACGGCAAGATTTTTGTCTCGCCAGTTGAACAAGCCATCCGTATCCGCACCGGTGAGACCGGCTCGGACGCGCTGTAATTGAACAATCTCAAATCAGAGGAACCAAGAGAATGAGCAAGGACGCAGTTCTTCAGCTGATCAAGGACGAAGGCGCAGAATATGTCGACGTTCGTTTCACCGACCCGCGCGGCAAGCTGCAGCACGTGACCCTGATGGCCGATCAGGTTGACGAGGATTTTCTGGAAGAAGGCTTCATGTTCGATGGCTCGTCCATCGCCGGCTGGAAGTCGATCGAAGCATCCGACATGAAGCTGATGGTCGATACGGACAGCGCCTATGTCGATCCGTTTTATGCAGAAAAGACCATCTGCGTGCATTGCTCGGTCGTCGAACCCGACACCGGCGAAGCCTACGAACGTGACCCGCGCGGTACCGCACAGAAAGCCGAGGCATACCTGAAGTCCTCGGGTATCGGCGACGCAGCATACTTTGGTCCTGAAGCAGAATTCTTCCTGTTCGACGACGTCCGTTTCTCGAACAGTATCAACAAGGTATCCTACGAAGTTGATGCGACAGACGCATCGTGGAACACCGACACCGAATACGAGATGGGCAACATGGGTCACCGTCCGGGCGTCAAGGGCGGCTACTTCCCGGTCAACCCGATCGACGAAGCGCAAGACCTGCGTTCAGAAATGCTGTCAACCATGAAGCGTCTGGGCATGAAAGTCGACAAACACCACCACGAAGTTGCTTCGTGTCAGCACGAACTGGGACTGATCTTCGACAGTCTGACCAAACAGGCCGATGAGCTGCAGAAGTACAAGTACGTCATCCACAACGTCGCGCATGCTTACGGCAAATCGGCCACCTTCATGCCAAAGCCGATCGCAGGTGACAACGGCACCGGCATGCACGTCAACATGTCGATTTGGAAGGAAGGCAAGCCGCTGTTTGCGGGCGATAAATACGCTGATCTGTCGGATGAAGCCCTGTGGTTCATCGGTGGTGTTCTGAAACACGCCAAGACCCTGAATGCCTTCACCAATCCATCGACCAACAGCTACAAGCGCTTGATCCCTGGCTTCGAGGCCCCCGTTCTGCGCGCCTACTCGGCCCGTAACCGGTCGGGTTGTGTCCGTATTCCATGGACCGAAAGCCCCAAGGCCAAGCGCGTCGAGGCCCGTTTCCCCGATCCGGCCGCGAACCCTTACCTTGCGTTTGCTGCTCTGCTGATGGCCGGTCTGGACGGTATCAAGAACAAGATCGATCCGGGCGAAGCCATGGACAAGAATCTCTACGATCTGCCTGCCGAGGAATTGGCCGACATCCCAACCGTTTGCGGCAGCCTGCGCGAAGCTCTGGAAGCTCTGGCATCCGATCACGACTTCTTGCTGCAAGGCGACGTGTTCACCAAAGACCAGATCGACGGCTACATCGCATTGAAGATGGAAGAAGTCGAAACCTACGAGCACACGCCGCACCCTGTAGAATACGGAATGTACTACAGCTGCTAAGCAATAGGCTTTTCGAAGACTTGAATGGGCGCCGTTGGTTCGGCGCCCTTTTTCCGTTTGATAACAAGTCGAAAGCAATCACCTTGACTGGCACGCCCGAACGTCGGAGCCTTTACCCGAGAAACCGCGATCGAAACTCTGGGAGAGTTCCATGCGCCTGATGCTAAAATTCACAATCCCGGTCGAAAAGGGCAACCAAGCCGAAAAAGACGGAACCCTTGGGCAGGCGATTGCCGCCTTGGTTAAAGATGTTAACGCGGAAGCGGCCTATTTTGCGCTAGAGGGCGGCAAACGGATGGGCATCGTTATCTTCGAAGAAAACGACCAAGCCCGCATGCCCGTAGTCAACGAACCGCTATTTGCGGCCCTTGACGCTTCGATCGAAATTCAACCTGTTCTAACCGCAGATGATTTGCAGCGTGGATTGTAAAGTTATCAATCCGTACCGGGCTGCGTCGGCTGGATGCAAACCGGCCAGTTGATCTGGGCTCGATGCTCAAAAGGAAAATGCTCATGCTACGTTTCGCCTCTCTCATTGCCTGTGCACTTGTACTGCCATTGGGCGCGCTGGCCGCCCCTTGCGGCAATACCAGCGCTGGCTTCGAGGCGTGGAAAGCCGATTTCGCCAAGCAAGCGCGCAGATCGGGTGTGAAAAAGAAAGGACTGCAGGCTCTTGCGCAAACCCAGTACGCAACACGCACGATTGCTGCAGACCGCAATCAAAAAAGCTTCAAATACTCGCTGGACAAGTTCATGCAAGTGCGTGGGGCCAATACTATCGTAGCGCAAGGGCGCAAACGCAAAGCTCGGAACCCGCAATTCTACGCTGCTCTTGAACGGCAATATGGCGTCCCCGCGGGCGTGCTGATTGCCATTCACGGCATGGAAACCGGCTTTGGGAACTTCATGGGAGATAGTCAGGTTGTGTCAGCAATAACCACTCTGGCCTATGATTGTCGCCGATCCGAGTTCTTTGTTCCGCACGCGATTGGTGCCTTAAAGCTGGTCGATCAGGGCAGCATCACAATGGCAACAAAGGGGGCAAAACATGGCGAGCTGGGCCATACACAATTCCTGCCCGGCAACGCACTTACGTATGGAGTCGATGCCACCGGCGACCGGCAAGTGGACTTTTACAACATGACCGACGCGCTGGCCTCGACCGCGAATTTCCTGCGTAAGAAGGGCTGGAAACCCGGTCGTGGCTATCAGCAGGGGCAGCCGAATTTCGCGGTGATTCAGCAGTGGAATGCGGCGACGGTTTACCAGCAATCCATCGCGATTATGGCCGCCCGAATCGACGGGTGAACGCGCCATGGTTCTGAGCGCCCAAAAACTCAATTCAGCCACATTCTCGCCATAGTGGCGAACAAAGCCCTTAGTTTCATGGTTTCCAAAGCGTAATCAATCTTTGTATTTTTTGTTTTTTTTGCATTTATTGCCAAATTCTCCCCCAGATCGACCGTTAGAATGATCTTCCAGACGAAATGCGATAAGGGACAAAGCAGTGGCTCGGAAGAACAGCTACCATGGCGGCCTGCAATTCGACGGCGACACTGAAGGCGCGATCGAGCGGTTCGGCACAATCGTCGCCGCAACGCTGGAAGATTACGGCCATCTGGTCGAGCGTAAAGCGTTGCTGAGCGAAACAGAGGCCAGCATCGTATCCAGCCAGTATATGGTGCGTTTGTCTCTGGATACTGATACCGGTGACGAAGAAGACCGTTATGAGCGTATGGACCGTGCTGCCGGATTGAAGACAATCGTAAGACCCTATGTCTCAAGCCCCCGAAACAGGATGGCTATCACGGTTACACCCGTATCCCCGCTTATGGACGACGCCGAAGTGTCCGAACTGATGCTCGTGGTCATCCTCTACCGTATGGTTGATATCTGTTCGACCCGACGTGTCGAGTGGCTGTCGCCTCATACCGTTCTGACGATCGAACAGTTCATGAGCGCGTTTGACACCCTGGCTCCAAGCCGACAGCGTGACAGAAAGCAGATCTTTAGGTCTGTGACAGGTCAGTTCGCCGGATTGGACATCGCTGACCCTGATATTGAAGAAACCGATTCCCCGGAAACAGCACCTCGACCTATTCAATTGTCTGACGAGCAACTTCTGAGTATCGCCTTCCGGACGGAAGAGCAGGAGCCTGCCGCAGTCCACACCCACGCCACGACCGAGGAAGATGATCCCGAACGGCCAAGCGATGTGTTGCGGCTAAGCAGCTGGTGCGTGACAGGTGTTATTGCCAGCGTGTCGACCCCGATCGCAATGTCCATGGCCGCAGTCAATCTGATTCGCGGCGAGGATTTTCGTCTGAACACTCAAGTCCTGGTCTTTACGGTCGCCATCGTCGCATTGAATGCCAGCAATGCGTTTGCCGATGTTGCCGTCGTGCTGGGCATGTAAGCAAACTACCCAAGACCCTCCTAGGAGGCCCCGCCGTCAGGCGGGGTTTTCCATTTCTGGCAGGCTGTCAGCGGCCAGAACACAAGTATGGATCGAAAACACAACTGCGCCTGTTTCTGGCAGGCGCAACAATGTCTGCCGCTCGCTGCGCAGGTAAGATGTGGTAGCACGGTCGCGAGTTTTGCGCGGCTCCCTGGCACTACGGGGCTGAAAAAGTTCAGGGTCCTCATACCATAAAACATTGAACCGCCAGAGCGGCCGATCCGGCCGAATACCGTCAAACAGTCGCTGTACCCGCCGGGCAATATCGCCATCATAGCTGGCGACCGGCACATGAATATCAACAAGCGGTCGCATAAATTTCTCTGACAATCGCCAACTGGCTGGAAAGCAGAGGATCGCCCCTGTCAAAACATGTTCATCACCCTGCTTTTGCAGAATACAGAAATCCTCCTGCACCAATCTGCAGAGCGTTTCCAAAGGCTCAGTCCGATCGATACGAACCGTCACCCCATCTGGTCGCTGTGCATGATCGATGGCCCCCGGATAGGCTTGGGTCAAAACCAGATCCAAAAGCTCCCGCGCTGCGGGTTCTGCTTCTCGTCTCAACGCCAGAACTTCGTCGCGCCGTTCATCCAGTAATGCTTCTCGCCGCTGCATCTGCGCCGCAAAGGCATCATCCTGATGCAGCCACGTTTCCATTTGGGCCGGTTGAACGCCCGGCAAGGCACGCGGACTGAACGGGTCGTAGGGGATTTTTTCCTGCAAAATGATAGCCATAGACCTGATTTATCATGTGCTGAGCTTGGTGTCGGTCAAAAAGCGACAACCAGATCGTCGCATTTTTCTCAGACGGGGTATTGATGAATCCGCAGGCTTGACCAGCAAGCAGGGAGGCTAGCTGTGAACCATCACTATCGGGATACCCGCAAGATTGATCCAACCCGAGGCGACACATTGGGTGATGGCACTCCCAATGATAACGACCGGATCGAAATCGGGCCGCCTCAACTGGCCTTTGATGAATGGGCGGCTGCCGGGCTGGTGCTTCCCAACCTTGAACGGATGCGGGAATACCGTTGGAAACGGTTGACACAAGCCGTGGTTGATCGCGGCTATGGCGGGTTGCTGATGTTTGATCCCTTGAACATCAGATACGCCACAGACAGCACCAATATGCAGCTATGGAATACCCATAACCCATTCCGGGCGGTGCTGTTGTGCGCCGATGGCTATATGGTGATCTGGGACTACAAAAAGTCTCCGTTCCTTTCCACATTCAACCCTCTGGTGCGCGAGCAACGCTCGGGCGCTGATCTTTTCTATTTCGACCGGGGCGACAAAACGGATGTAGCGGCCGATGTATTCGCGAACGAGGTGCGTGCACTGATCGATACGCATGGCGGAGGCAACAAACGGCTGGCGGTGGACAAGATCATGCTGCACGGGTTGCGCGCGCTCGAGTCGCAAGGCTTTGAAATCATGGAAGGCGAAGAAGTTACCGAGAAGACACGCGCCGTGAAAGGTCAGGACGAAATTCTGGCAATGCGCTGCGCCAGCAACGCCTGTGAAACTGCGGTGGCCGAAATGGAGAGATTCGCACGCGCCAATGTCGGAGACGGCAGAACTTCCGAAGACGACATTTGGGCGATTTTGCATTCCGAAAACATCCGTCGTGGCGGCGAATGGATAGAAACCCGGTTGCTATCCTCGGGCCAGCGCACAAACCCATGGTTTCAGGAATGCGGCCCACGGATCACCCAGCAAAATGAAATCATTGCGTTTGATACGGACCTGATCGGCTCGTATGGAATTTGCGTCGATATTTCCCGCACGTGGTGGATTGGAGACCGAAAGCCCCGCCCTGACATGATCTACGCCATGCAACATGCACATGAACACATCATGACCAATATGGAGATGTTGAAACCCGGCGTGATGATCCCCGAACTGACGGCGAATACGCACAAACTTGACGACAAGTTTCAGGCACAGAAATACGGTTGCCTGATGCACGGTGTAGGCCTGTGCGATGAATGGCCGTTGGTGGCTTACCCCGACAAGGCTGTTGCTGGTGCCTATGATTATCCGTTGGTGCCGGGGATGGTGTTGTGCGTCGAGGCTGCTGTTGGCGAGGTCGGAGGGGATTTTTCAATCAAACTGGAAGATCAGGTCCTCATTACCGAGGATGGCTATGAGAACCTGTCCAAGTATCCGTTTGACGCCCAACTAATGGGTCTTGAGTGAGGCGGGAACCTCAATTCGGCCAGTTAGACCGCCGGACATTGCCATGCCAGTCTTCGATGTCCACGCTTGTCTGGCTCGTCGTGTTGGAATCAGCGACAGGCCAAGCCTGACCAAGGGCAAATCCCAATGCGCCCGTCATCAATATCGCGATCAATGTTCCAAGACGCATCCGAGACGCTTGGGGTGCTAAAGCTGTATGTGTCATCTGAGCCTCCTAAGTAAATCGACTACAAAGCCAAGATGGGTTCGAGCGTTAAATTAGTGAAACGAATGTTTGTTCGGGAAAGCATCATATTTTGTGATATTTATCATGAAGCGGCTTTTGGCACCGGACGAGGCTAAGCTTCGCTGTTATGCGTTTTCCAAGTCCCAGTCAAAATTACCTTCACACTCCTCACCTTCCCGTTACGCCTTTGACATAAGGGTTGTGACACGCCGGGGTAGCCCACAGTATTGAGCGTGCTTCCCCCAGCAAACCAAGGAGCCGATATGCCCACGGAACGCATTACTTTTGCCGGACATGACGGCAGCCAGCTGGCCGCGCGCCTTGACCTGCCCGACGGACCCGTGCTGGCCACAGCTTTGTTTGCACATTGCTTTACCTGTTCCAAAGACATCCCCGCCGCGCGGCGTATCTCTGCACGGTTGGCGGCCATGGGTATAGCTGTATTACGGTTCGATTTCACCGGACTCGGCCATTCCGGAGGCGAGTTTGCGAACACGACTTTCACATCAAACGTCGAAGACCTGATTTCAGCAGCTCAGTTTTTGGCAGGGCGAAACATGGCCCCTGCCCTTTTGATCGGTCATTCTCTGGGCGGCGCTGCTGTCTTGCGAGCGCGGGCGGGCATCCCGTCGATCAAAGCCGTCGTAACCTTGGGTGCACCAGCAGATCCCGGTCATGTGTCCCATCATTTCGAAGCAGCGTTGCCGCAAATTCAAAAGGAAGGAAGCGCCGAGGTTGCACTTGGCGGGCGTCCTTTCCGAATTGGCAAGGCGTTTGTAGATGATATCTCAGAGGCCGCATTGACACCTGCAATCGAGGATCTCAAAGCCGCATTGCTGGTCTTACACGCCCCGCGCGATGAAACCGTAAGTATCGACAATGCCGCTGCGATTTTTATGGCCGCGAAACATCCCAAAAGCTTCGTCACCCTCGATGACGCCGATCACCTGATTACGCGTGCCGCTGACGCAGAGTATGCGGCAGATGTCATCACTGCGTGGGTGTCGCGTTACGTAAGCCTGTCGCCACCTGCCCCGCCGCCGGGCGCACCAGAAGGGGTCGTGCGGGTCACCGAAGCAGACCCAACCGGCTTCTTACAGGACATCCAAGCTGGCCCGAGCCATCACGCAGTCGCAGATGAACCCGTGTCTTATGGCGGAACGGACCGGGGCATGTCCCCCTATGGCTTTGTCTCGGCCGGACTGGGAGCCTGCACCTCGATGACCATCCGCATGTATGCCCGCCGAAAGCGCTGGCCTCTGAACAGCGTGAGTGTCGATGTGTGTCATGACAAAGTTCATGCACAGGATGCCGGACTGGCAAATGAAGGCAAAGTCGACCAGTTCCGCCGCAAAATTCGGCTGACCGGGCCACTGGATCAGGAACAGCGCGCACGTCTGTTAGAGATTGCGGACAAATGTCCTGTACACCGAACGCTGGAAGGGTCTGCGCATATTACAACCGAACTGCTCCCCTGAGCGCACCACTGTTGGCGTTTCAAGAACAGTTCTAGTGCTCAGGGCGACGATCAACGGATCGGCTGCGGTATCGATCTACAAGCGCAGACCATGCCAACACAGCGTCCAGCGCAAAGAAAAGCCCGCACCTGGATTACTCCAAGCGCGGGTTTGTTTTTTGCAAAAATCAGGGATTACGTGCGGGCGTTACCTACCAATTTCCACAAGCCCGGGATCAGCAGTGCCGCAAGGCCCAGCTTGATCGCATCACCGACGAGGAACGGCGTCAGACCCCATTCCAGGATCGGCTTGTCCCAGCCGTACAGCTGACCCAGCCACAAGAGGCCAGGTACGTAGATCAGTACGTTCGCCAGCACCAGCGCAAGTGCCATCTTACCGACCGAGCGGTCCCAACCGCGCGCGGCCAATGCGCCCAGCATTGCGGTTGCCAGCACGTAGCCGACCAGATAGCCGCCCGTGCCGCCCATCATATAGGTCAGGCCAAACTTCTCAGCTGATGAGCCTGCAAAGACGTCAAAGCCAAGCGCGCCGATTAGAAGGTAACCCATCATGGTGACCAGACCCAGACGTGCACCATAAGCGGTACCGATGGTCAAAACGGCAAAGGTGCCCATCGTAATCGGAACCGGCCACATCGGCACTTTGATTTTGGCAGCTACGGCCAGAGCGACAATGCCCAGTGCAACCAGAACCACCTGTTTGACGCGCAGCGCCGTTCCTTCACGCGGGCCAAATGCGTTGGCCAGTACGTTTGCATTCATGTTATTTCTCCCTAAACGGACCGAGATTCTGCGACAGGAATGCCCTGCCCGCGCCGCATCTGCAAGATGATTACGCTATCGCAGCATATATTCCGTGTGCATTTCGTAGGATTTTCGCGGCCCGGACACGGTCCAGCGCACATTCCAACGCGGCCATGTCGAAAAATCGTAGGCCGCGTCGTAGCTGTCGGGCGGGCAATAATGGTGATCTTCGGCTTTTACCACACCCAGCTTCAACGCATGGAAATACCGACCGTCGTCAAAGTGAATTTCGATGTGATCGCCCCCGTCACGCCATAGGTATCGACGTGTGCCGGTCATTTCCGGCTGTCCCGGAATGCGCAGCTTCACCTGTTCATCATAGATCAATCCGCCATCTGTCTGGCGCAGATCTGCCTGACCTATAGCCTGCACGATCTGCCCAGCCCTTGCGTCCCGAATGATGCGTGTCAGGTTCCAACGCCCTTCAAAATCAGACATTCGGCTTGGCAGGCTCACTTGTCGTAGGTTCCGTCAGTTGTCGCACCGGCATCATCAACGAAACGTATGGTATCTCCGCTTTTCTGAACGTCGTAGCAGGCCCAAAGATCCGAAGGCGGCCAGAGCGAGCAATAACGATCCTCGCGCACGGCCCAGCGGCCCGAACTGGGACGTCCCGAATAGTACTGCGTCAGCATAGTGTCGTCGAAGGTCTGCCAGATACCTTCGCCATAAGTAAGCTTGTGGCCGGACAGTGCCGCAAGGATCTCATCGCCGGACAGTTTGCGAAACTCTTCCGCTGCCAGAAATCCGGGCCAGATCGCCAAAATCAGGGCAAACCGTCTCATTCGTGAACTCGCGCCTTGTTCCCTTGAGCGCGTGCGTTTAAACCCCGCGCCATCGCCTCATGCCAAATCACAAAAAGGTGCCGCTGCCAATGATTCCACGTTATTCCCGCCCCGACATGGTCGCCATCTGGTCGCCCGCGACCAAGTTCCGCATCTGGTACGAGATTGAGGCCCATGCCTGCGATGCGATGGCGGATCTGGGTGTCATCCCGCGCGAAAATGCCGATGCCGTGTGGAAGGCCAAGGACGTGGAGTTCGACGTGGCGCGTATCGACGAGATTGAGGCCGTCACCAAACACGACGTCATCGCCTTCCTGACGCATCTGGCCGAGCATGTGGGCAGCGACGAGGCACGTTTCGTTCACCAGGGCATGACCAGCTCGGACGTGTTGGACACCTGCTTCAACGTGCAACTGACCCGCGCCGCTGACATTCTGATCGCCGATCTCGAAGGTCTGCTGGCTGCTCTGAAGCGCCGCGCAATCGAACACAAAGAAACGATACGCATCGGCCGAAGCCATGGTATCCACGCCGAACCCACCACCATGGGGCTTACGTTCGCCCGCTTTTACGCAGAGATGGATCGCAACCTGTCCCGCATGCGCGACGCCCGCTCCGAAATTGCAACTGGTGCGATCAGCGGTGCGGTCGGCACCTTCGCCAATATCGATCCGCGCGTCGAGGAACATGTCTGTGATCAACTGGGGCTAGTGCCCGAGCCAATCAGCACGCAGGTCATCCCGCGCGACCGACATGCCGCCTTCTTTGCGACGTTGGGCGTTATCGCCAGCAGCATCGAAAACGTCGCCACCGAAATCCGCCACATGCAGCGGACCGAGGTTCTGGAGGCCGAAGAGTTCTTCTCAAAAGGTCAAAAGGGCTCGTCCGCAATGCCGCATAAGCGTAACCCGGTTCTGACCGAAAACCTGACCGGCCTGGCCCGTCTGGTGCGCATGGCCGTCGTGCCTGCGATGGAGAACGTGGCTCTCTGGCACGAGCGGGACATTTCGCATTCGTCAGTCGAGCGCAACATCGGCCCTGACGCGACCGTCACGCTGGATTTCGCCCTGTCGCGACTCACTAGTGTCATCGACAAGCTGGTCGTCTACCCCGACAACATGTTGGCTAACATGAACAAGTTCCGCGGTCTGGTCATGAGCCAGCGTGTGCTGCTGGCCCTGACCCAAGCGGGCGTCAGCCGCGAAGACGCCTATCGTCTGGTTCAGCGCAACGCGATGAAAGTTTGGGAAGAAGGCAAGGATTTCAAAACCGAGCTTCTGGGTGACGCGGACGTGATTGCTGCGCTGAGCCCCGAGGAAATCGAAGAAAAATTTGACCTCGGCTATCACACCAAACATGTCGACACGATTTTCGCACGTGTATTCGGCGAATAGGCACCCTTTTTAAGTGTCCTGTCGGGCCCGGATGCTGTCCGGGCCCTGATTTTTTGCCAGGTCGGCAAAAGTGCGTTACCCTCAACCGGCATTTTCCTTGAGGGAGAACCACCATGGTCCGAACCATATTGTGCTCATTCGCGCTTGTGTGCTTGGCGTCCGCCAGCCTCGCCTGCAGTGGCCATTCCAAGCAAACGCAATCCTGCGCTCCGGGCGCTTCGTGGGACAGTGAATCCCAAAGCTGTCAAAAAACCGTTAATAGCTGACATTTTTTTGTCCGCATTGTGAATAGAATCCACCGATCCGGTGTTAGCTTTTTAGATGATCACACTATGATTTCTAAAGCAGCCCCGAGAACGGAGTAGGAAAATGCGCCTCGTATTAGTTTCAGCAATTGCACTTCAAGCCTTTGCCTTTGCCCCAGTTGTTCACGCCGCAGGTGGCGACAGCAACCCACCAAAACCGACCAACACAACCAAGAAATGCCTGTTTGGACGCGTCTTCGACGAAGCGGCAGGCCGGTGTGTCAAGCCGAACAAAAGCAATTTCACCGAAGATCAACTGTACGATGCAGTGCGCGAACTCGCCTATGACGGTCAGTACGTAAACGCCCAGGACATTCTGCGGGTCATGGACCAGGACGACGATCGCGTCCTGACGTATTGGGGTTTCACCTACCGTAAGATGGGCGAACTGGAACTGGCCAACGCATTCTACGAAAATGCCATCACGACCAATCCAGACAACATCCTTGCCCGCAGTTATATGGGACAGGGCTTTGTTTCAGAAGGCAAAACCGAACTTGCGATTGAACAGTGGCGCGAAATCAAAGCGCGTGGTGGCGAAGGAAGCTGGGCCGAAGCGTCTCTGCGCGAAGCGATCCGGACCGGGCTGACATACAGCTACTAAGCTTTAGCCTTTCTTTACCCGACTCTCCGTATTCTGCCTGTGGAACTCATATTGGCACCGCAGGCAGATGCAGGACACAAACGCACTAGTACAAATGGTGCCGGGGGCAAAACCTCCGGCCGTCGATGGGGATGGCACCGCAGCCCAGGTTGTTCCCCGCACGCTCAACGCCCGGCAAAAGGCGGCAATTGTTGTGCGGCTTTTGTTGAACGAGGGCGCAGATATCCCATTGGAAGATCTGCCCGACGATTTGCAGGAAAAGCTGACACGCCAATTGGGCGAGATGGGCCTTGTGGACCGCGTCACCTTGGACTCGGTGGCCCAAGAGTTCGGAGATGCCTTGGACAATATTGGTCTGTCGTTTCCGCATGGGCTTGCCGGTGCTTTGGACGCGATCAATGGCAAGATTGCTCCGGCGACCGCCGCCCGATTGCGCAAAGTTGCGGGAGTGCGCCAGATCGGTGACCCATGGCAGCGCCTCCGCGAGATCCCGGCCGAGGATCTGGCGGCCATGGCACAGGCCGAAAGCACCGAAGTCGCGGCCGTGATATTGTCCAAACTGGAGACTGCGAAGGCCGCTAAATTGCTTGGCCTTCTGCCCGGGCCGGTCGCCCGTCGGATTACGTATGCCGTTGCCAAAACAACCAATGTGACGCCCGAAGCTGTCGAACGTATCGGCTGGTCTCTGGCAGCACAGCTGGATCAGCGGCCAGCGCAGGCGTTTACCGATGGCCCTGGGGCTCGCGTCGGGGCGATCCTTAATCAATCCGCCTCAACAACCCGCGATGGTCTGCTGACAGCGTTGGATGAAGAAGATTCAGAATTCGCCAGTGTCGTGCGGCAGTCGATCTTCACATTTGCTCATATCTCAAGCCGCATCGTGGCCCGCGACGTGCCCGCGGTTCTCAGAGAGGTGGATCAACCCGTTCTGGTGACCGCTTTGGCCGGGGCTGCGGCGGATGATGACAAGATATCGGTCGAGTTTTTGCTATCCAGCATGTCCTCGCGCATGGCCGACAACATTCGGGAAGAAATCGCTGAGCGCGGTCGTGTCAAGCAATCAGAAGCGGAAGATGCGATGACACAGATCGTTGGTGCCATTCGAGATATGGTTGACGAGGGGACAATTTCCTTGATTGAAACGGATAACGACGACGAGGAAAATTAAACTTGGCTACAGTGGCTTAGTCGAATTCCTCGCTTGCTTTGTAAGCTCAGAACTCACCCCGAAAGTGGGCGCTTGAGGTTGCGCGCGCCGGGCTATATGTCTGGTTCAGCAATTCGCAACACGCGGTGAGACGCCTCAATGCCCGTCGAAAAGTCGGAGCTCAGCAGATTTGAGCTTGGTAAATACTATGTCGCCAGTTTGTTCCTCAAAGGGGTCATTGGCGCAATGCGGATGCTGCCCTATGAGCGGCGCGTCGCGACGATGGGGGCGATCATGCGTGGCCTTGCACCTGTCGTGGGATTTCGCACACGTGTGCGCCGAAACCTGAAACTGACCTGCCCGGACCTGACCGAAGCTGAAGTCAAACAGATTAGCCGTGATGTTCCAGACAATGCCGGTCGCGCGATCATGGAACATTTCTCACCCGAGGATTTCACAGAACGCCAAAAGACTGCAAAAATCTCTGGCCCGGGCGTTGCCGCCTTTGACGCTGCCCTGGCCGAAGGCCGACCGGTCATGATGATCACCGCCCATTTCGGGCACTATCTTGCGGCGCGAATAGCGTTGCAGGCACACAGCGGTCAGCCTATTGGCTGCCTTTTCCGTCGGATGGCCAACCCGTATTTCAATGAAGCTTATGTCGAGGCGTTCTACAAAACCGGCACGCCAATGTTCGAACAGGGGCGTCGTGGCATGGTCGAAATGGTCCGGACGCTTAAAA
This sequence comes from Ruegeria sp. CK2, assembly GCF_056536585.1. Classification (NCBI taxonomy): domain Bacteria; kingdom Pseudomonadati; phylum Pseudomonadota; class Alphaproteobacteria; order Rhodobacterales; family Roseobacteraceae; genus Ruegeria; species Ruegeria sp. CK2. The sequence goes on along the minus strand of NZ_JBQFPW010000004.1, from coordinate 171,349 downwards.
AGAACGGTGTCATTGCGATCGTTTCGGACCTTCATGCGCAGGGCGGAGAAGAGCTGATGTTCTTCGGGAAACCGGCGGTGACATCTGTGCTAAATGCAGAGCTGGCAATCAAGTATAACGCAGTGATGATCCCGTGCTATGCCATTCGCCAGCCCAACGGTATCGATTTTGAGATCATGCTGCATGACCCCGTCGAACATAGTGATCCCAAAACAATGACGCAGTTCATCACTGACGATCTTGAAAAGATGGTTCGTCAGCATATGGGGCAATGGTTCTGGGTTCATCGTCGCTGGAAGAACTGGAATGGCCTTGGCGTGCAGCCCGAGGATATGCCCTGATCATTTCACGCGAGTCGCCGCCACAATTGGGCCGTGACCAGTCTCTTGAATCAGTACAACCGCAGGCATTTCCGTAGGAAGATCTGCTGAGAATTGCTGCACAGTCCGCCCATCCCATTGACCTGCGATCTGCCAGTTCTCAACGACATTGGCATAGTCCAACTCGTGCCCAGCCAGTTCACCACGTCTGATCGACGCATGGCGCATTGGGGAGTACTGAACGATCCGAACATCGTAAACCGCCCCTGCTGGCAGCTGGGCAGGCGTGACGCCCACAACCACTTCATTTTCTGTCCGAACGGCTGTCACTGACGCTTCAGGTTTGGCCTTCTGATGAGTGTCAATCAACTGATTCAATTGGCGGAACTTGGCGCCCACGATGTCATGTTGGCCATTAACGACCATTTGCGGCGTGTAAATCATGGACCGACCGCCCTGCCGGGCATAGGCGCGCTGACGCAAGGTGTGATCTGGGTCTGCAAATTCGTCTTTCCACCCAATGTAGTCCCAATAGTCCACATGCAGCGCCAGTCCGATCACGTCATCGCGTTTGACCAGATCATGCATGATTCTGTCTGCTGGTGGGCAGGAGGAGCATCCTTGTGAGGTGAACAGCTCGATCACGACGGGATCATCTTCGGCTGCGGCGGACCAAGCAAGGAGGATGGAAAAGACGGCGGTCGTGGCGGCGGCTCTGAACATGATGTATCCCGAATGAAAGGGTTGAGTGACAGAAATAAACTCTTTGCCGCTCAACAACCAATCAAGGTTTCTTGAGGCTATGTTGCTCCGCCCCAACTGAAATGTGTGCAATGGTATACAAAAATTGCCGCAGTTTAGCTGTTCCTCCTTGAACCAGCGGCATTGGTGATGCAGATAACCTTCAGCGAATCCCAAAATCCAAGTCATTTGAGAGGGAGGCCACAGATGCCCATCAAAGTCGGACAGGATACCGCCAAAACACGCCGCAGCCTGAGCGTGAATGGCAAATCCGTTTCTTATTACTCGATCCCCGCCGCGCAAGAGGCCGGTCTGGGCGATTTCTCGAAACTCCCCGCCGCTCTCAAGGTCGTGCTGGAAAATATGTTGCGGTTCGAGGATGACGGGTTTTCCGTCTCGGTCGACGACATCAAGGCCTTTGCCGAATGGGGCGCCAATGGCGGTAAGAACCCGCGCGAGATCGCGTATCGCCCGGCCCGCGTGCTGATGCAGGACTTCACCGGCGTTCCGGCCGTTGTGGACCTTGCCGCGATGCGCGACGGCATCAAGGGGCTGGGTGGTGACGCGCAGAAGATCAACCCGCTGAACCCGGTCGATCTGGTCATTGACCACTCGGTGATGATCGATGAATTCGGCAACCCGCGCGCGTTCCAGATGAATGTGGACCGCGAATACGAACGGAACATGGAACGCTACCAGTTCCTGAAATGGGGCCAGAACGCGTTCAATAACTTCCGCGTTGTACCCCCTGGCACGGGCATCTGCCATCAGGTGAACCTGGAGTATCTGGCCCAGACCGTCTGGACCGACACCGACCAGAACGGCGAAGAAGTCGCCTATCCCGATACGCTGGTCGGCACCGACAGCCATACCACTATGGTAAACGGCATGGCCGTTCTGGGTTGGGGTGTTGGCGGGATCGAGGCCGAGGCCGCGATGCTGGGTCAACCGATCTCGATGCTGATCCCAGAGGTTGTCGGCTTTGAACTAACCGGCGCGATGGTCGAAGGCACCACAGGGACTGACCTTGTCTTGAAGGTAGTTGAGATGTTGCGCGAGAAAGGCGTTGTCGGGAAATTCGTCGAATTCTACGGGAGTGGTCTGGATACTCTGCCGTTGGCTGACCGCGCGACCATCGCCAATATGGCGCCGGAATACGGCGCGACCTGCGGTTTCTTCCCGATCGACGGCGAAACGCTGCGCTACATGCGCAATACCGGCCGGGACGAAGATCGAATTGCTCTGGTTGAGGCCTATGCCAAGGAAAACGGGTTCTGGCGTGGCGCGGATTATGCGCCGATCTACACTGACACATTGTCGCTGGATATGGGTACCATCGTTCCAGCGATCTCGGGCCCTAAACGCCCTCAGGATTATGTGGCGCTGACAGACGCCAAGGCTGCTTTCACCAAAGAAATGGCCGAAACGTTCAAGCGTCCCATGGGCAAGGAAGTCGCTGTCAAAGGCGAAGACTACACCATAGATTCTGGCAAGGTCGTGATCGCGTCGATCACATCCTGTACGAATACCTCGAACCCATACGTGATGATCGGCGCCGGTCTGGTGGCGCGCAAAGCGGCTGCTTTGGGCCTCAACCGGCAACCCTGGGTGAAAACCTCGCTGGCGCCGGGTAGCCAGGTTGTGTCCGCCTATCTTGAGGCCGCTGGCCTGCAGGAAGATCTGGACAAGATCGGCTTCAACCTGGTCGGCTATGGCTGCACCACCTGCATCGGCAACTCAGGGCCCATTCAGACCGAGCTCTCTGAGGCAATTGCCGAGGGTGATCTGGTTGCCACCGCAGTTCTATCCGGCAACCGGAACTTCGAAGGACGTATCTCGCCTGATGTACGCGCCAACTATCTGGCCTCACCTCCGCTGGTCGTGGTTTACGCGCTGGCCGGGACACTGGACATCGATCTGACGTCGGAACCGATCGGTACCGATAAAAACGGCAATGATGTCTATATGAAAGACATCTGGCCGACCCAGAAGGAAATCGCAGATTTGGTCGAAGCGACCGTGACTCGCGAAGCGTTCCAAACGAAATATGCTGACGTCTTCAAAGGGGATGAAAAGTGGCAAGAGGTCGAGGTTCCCCAACAGGAAACCTATGACTGGCCGCCAACCTCGACCTACATCCAGAACCCACCCTATTTCCAGGGTATGGGCCCTGAGCCGGGCACGATCTCGAACATCGTGGGCGCCAAGGTTTTGTTGATTCTGGGTGACATGATCACCACCGACCATATCTCACCCGCGGGGTCCTTCGCGACGACAACTCCGGCAGGTAAATACCTGATCGACCGTCAGGTTCAGCCGCGCGAGTTCAACTCCTATGGGTCGCGCCGAGGCAATCACGAGATCATGATGCGCGGCACGTTCGCCAACATCCGTGTCAAAAACGAGATGCTGGACGGTGTCGAAGGTGGTTATACCAAAGGCCCCGACGGCAAGCAGACCTCGGTCTATGAGGCATCGATGGCCTACCAGGATCAGGGCACGCCTCTGGTGGTGTTTGGTGGCGAGCAGTATGGTGCGGGGTCGTCGCGTGACTGGGCGGCCAAGGGTACCGCGTTGTTGGGCGTCAAGGCCGTGATCGCCGAAAGCTTTGAGCGTATACACCGCTCGAATCTGGTTGGTATGGGTGTCATCCCGTTCGAATTCACCGGTGGTGACACGCGCAAATCTCTGGGCCTAACGGGGGACGAAACCGTTTCGATCCATGGTTTGGATTCGATCGAACCGCTGCAGGAAGTTCCGTGCACGATTACCTATGCCGACGGGGCAGAGACGACCATTCAACTGAAGTGCCGGATCGATACCGCACCCGAGATCGAGTACATCGAAAACGGCGGCGTGCTTCACTACGTTCTGCGCAATCTGGCCAAGGCCGGCTAACGCGATCAAAAATTGGCACAAAAAAGGGCGCTCAGGTGAGTGCCCTTTTTTGGAGATGCGGCCCCTTACCAAACACTTTTTCAACGTGGCGACATTGCCTTCCGGTCGAATTGACGGTTTGGTGCCCCTATGAAAAAAGTTGCTCTGATCACAGGTGGTGCTCGCGGCATCGGACGCGCAATTGTCGAAGACCTGAGCCGCGATCATCGCGTTGCCTTCACCTGGCTTTCGACCGAACCGGACAATTCTCTTGTTGGCGATGATCTTCTGGCCATCCAGTCCGATCTGACGGAAGCAGGTCAGGCTGAAAAGGTTGTCGATCAGGTGATCGATCGTTTCGGCCAAGTGGATGTCATTGTGAACAATGCGGGCCTTGTGCGATCCACACCGAAAGAGGATTTCCGAGCCGAAGAACATAGGGCAATGCTCGACCTCAACCTGTTGGCACCGGCCGCCTTATTGGCGGCTGCATTGCCTCACCTGAAACGCGGTGCGTCGCTAGTCAGCATCTCGTCGATGAACGCCGTATTGCCACCCAAAGATGCCGTTACATATGGTGCCAGCAAAGCGGCCCTGAACCTTTGGACCCGCGGGATGGCCAAAGAACTCGGCCCGTCAGGCATCCGGGTGAACGCCATTGCTCCGGGCGCAATCAACATCCCCGAAGCGCCACGACCCGAGGAGCTGACCGCGCTGTTTGTGAAAGACACTGCGCTTGGTCGGGCCGGGACGCCCGAAGATATCGCCAAGGTCGTGCGGTTTCTCGCTTCAGATGCTGCTGGTTTTGTAACCGGAGAAGTCTTGGGCGTAACGGGCGGCTATCGGCTCTAGCGGCATTGCCACCGCTATCCGCCTGCGGCTTTTTCCAGCGCCGGGCGGATCGTGCTTTCGATAACGCGCTGAGTTATTGGCCCGGCAAACCGCAGAATAACTGTGCCTTCGCCGTCAATCACGTAGGTTTCCGGCACGCCATACAGGCCCCAATCCAGTGCCATGCGTCCCTGCTCATCCCGTCCGATGGCTTCGTAGGGGTCGCCCAACTCGGTCAGGAAAGCCTCAGCATTGTCCAATTTGTCCTTATAGTTGATCCCGTAGACCGGAATGCCTTCCTGCGACAAAGCCTCAAGATTGGGGTGTTCGGCCCGGCACGGGGCGCACCAACTGGCCCAGTAGTTGACCAGCTTGACCTCTCCGTCGCGCAACGTTGTGTCATCGAACAACGGTTTGCCCGGAAACTCGGTCAGGACAACCGGCGGCGCGGCCTGACCTTCGCGGGCTGATGGCAGGGCATTTGGATCGTCGCGGAACATGCCAATCCCTGCCAGCACGGCAAAGGCGCCAAAAATCAGCGGCGGCGCAACCATCAGGGGCGAGATTTTAGCCATTTCGCGTCATCCTTTGTTCAACCTTTTCCATCTCGGCCCGCACTTTACGACCGCGCAGCACGCTGAACACGATCAGTGCCGCCAATAACACAATCGATGCCGCATAAGATGTCAGAACTGTATCAGTGTATTGTCCAAGATCTGGCATCATCCGCCTACCCTCTCCCGTGCCAGCAACGCCTTTATCCGACGCGCCCGAATTTCCGTGCCTGTGCGATACAGAACCAAAGCCACAAACAGCAGGACAAAACCAATGATGCAGACCAACAGCGGGTAGAAAAAGATGTTGCTGACCTTCTCTTCGGTATCTGTGCCGGTGACGGCCCCCGCCCGAAGAACCGAAGCCCCCTGATGCAGACCCTGGTTCCAGAAATTCACTGCATAGCGGCTAAGGATCGCAAAGACCGATCCCACCAGACACAGGACCGAGGTCAGATCGGCCGCCGTATCGGGATCTTCGATTGCCTCCCATAGCGCAACGTAGCCCAGATAGAACAAAAACAGGATCAGGAATGAGGTCAGCCGCGGATCCCAGGCCCACCAGGTGCCCCACATCGGCTGTCCCCAGATCGCTCCTGTGACCAGAGCGATCAAGGTCATCACGATCCCAATCGGGGCCGCTGCCCGCGCCGCCAGCGCGCTGACGTGGTGTCGACGCACCAGCCAGATCAGCGAGGTTACCAGCATCATCAACCAGCAATTGATTGCCATCAGTGCTGCGGGGACATGCAGATAGATGATCTTGACCGTCGACCCTTGCTTGTAATCGTCCGGTGTGAAGAAAAACCCCCAAACCAGCCCTAAGGCGATACAAAACATCGAGGTGATCCAGAAAAACGGCAAGACACGCTCGCTGGTCGCAAGGAATTTTCGCGGGTTGGCGTATTCCCAAAGGGCGTTGGCTTTGGCTACGATAGACATGGGTTTTATCTAGTCCAAATCCGAGTTGTTCTCAATTGACATCGGTCAAAACTGTGGCGGTTCACCGCAGATTGATCCGCAATACGGCTGCGCTGGCGAAAGGCAGCAAAGCGATGGTTGCAGCCGTGATCCCGGCCAGCATCAGCAGTGGTGTTTGCGTCTCCATTCCGAGTGCACCGCGGCGGGCAACCTCGGCCCCAAAAATCAGCGTCGGCACGTAAAGCGGAAGCACCAGAAGCGACAGCAACAAACCGCCCCGTTTCAGGCCCACGGTCAGGGCCGCGCCGAACGTCCCGATCACGCTTAGGGCCGGCGTGCCAACCAACAGTGAAATGACTAGCCAAAAGAACCCCGGAGCAGGCAGGTTCAACAATACTCCCAGGATCGGAGCGGCCAGAACCAGGGGTAATCCAGTGGTTAACCAATGAGCCAGTGCCTTGACTGTAACGACCGCCTCAAGCGGCAAAGGCGCCGTGGCCAACAGATCCAGCGACCCGTCTTCCCAATCCAACGCAAGCAGTCGATCCAGCGATAGCAGGCACGCCAAAAGCGCGCCCAGCCACAACACCCCCGCCGCGATCGTGGCCAGCAACGAAGACTGAGGGCCGACGGCAAACGGCACCATAACAGTTACGATCAAAAAAAAGGCCAGACCCAAACCAAAACCACCACCAGCCCGAAAGGCCAGTTTCAGATCACGCAGCAACAGGGCGATCATAAAAAGCCTCCGTCGAAGTCATCCAGTGGGCCGGGCTTGGCCTTGTTGGCACCGACATCCAGAATGTCCCCGTCTAGACCAAGGTCGATATGGGTGGCAATCAGCGCCGAACCGCCCTCTGCAAGATGCGCTCGGACAGCTTCGGCAAACATCTGTACTGCATCCTTGTCCAGAGACACCGTTGGTTCATCCAGCATCCAGATCGGGCGCCCGGTGACCAACATGCGCGCCAGTCCAAGCCGGCGTTTTTGCCCGGCGGACAGGTTACCGGCGTGACGGTCTGCCAACTCATTCAATCCAAAAGTATCCAGCGCAGGCTTAATACTGCCTGTGCCGAAAACTGAGGCCCAAAAAGCCAGGTTCTCAGTCACCGTCAGGGTCGGCTTCAAACCGTCCGAATGCGACGCATACGCGATCTGATCCTCTGCGCCCTCAATCGTCCCCATAAGCGGTGGCTGCAACCCGGCCAGCGTTCGCAGCAATGTGGTCTTCCCGATCCCATTTGGGCCGCGCAGAATAAGGGCCCTGCCCGTTTCCAGCGCAAAGTTCAGACCCTCCAGCACGGGGACGCCGCCTCGGGTGATGGTCAGATCGGTTACGGTCAATGTCATGGGGCCCGCCTATCGCATTGCCGTTGGGGGCAAAAGGCGGGATTTGCCGCAGGTCACTGACGCGATCTCAGACCGGCAACAGGGCCAGCGCGACGCGGCGGCCCTCGGACAACAAGACGTTATAGGTGCGGCATGCGGCCGGAGAGTTCATGTTCTCAACCCCCATTCCGGCGGCTTCCAGCGCGTTTCGCAATGCAGGCGGAATGTGCGCCAACTCGGCACCGGTGCCGATAAACACAACGTCTACCTTATCCGCCAGCGCCAATAGCGACGTCTGATCCGCATATCCGCCCCAAACGCTTGTGCCTTCAGGTCCAGTCAAGACAGCACCTTCGTATGCCTTGCCGCCAATGCGAAAAAAGCCAGGTCCGTAGCCGTCAATCGGTACTGCGTTGCCATATGTGATTTCGTTCAACCGCATAGATGCGTTCTAGCCCCAAAGCGGCAGGCCCGACAAGGCCGCCAATGCAATCGCAAGGTAAGCTGCGGCCCGGTACAGCTGCTCTCGGTCCGGTCGGAACAGCCAGCCGCCCAACCAGTTGCCCATCAGATTTGGCACCGCCAGGGCCAGCCCAAGACCGGCAGTCGCCAGCGTCACACGATCCATCCCCGTCAGATATCCAAGGATCAGGAAATCAAAACCGAACAGGAACAACAAAATCGTCGCCCGTATCGTTTCGATTTGCAAAGGGCGGGACATGTAAAACAGAATGACGGCGGGACCGGGCAGACCGGCAACACCACCCAGAAACCCGGCGGCCCCACCGATAGCAGTGACCATGGTTCGGCTGACCCTGCCTCGATACCGCACACCAAGGATCAAAACTGCAAGCATGAACAGGGCAACGAAGCTGACCGCATAGCGAAACACCTCGGGTTCGACCTGCGTCAACAGCCAAAGGCCCAATGGCAAGACCAGGGCGCAGCCCAGAACAAGCCGGGTCAAATCGCCCTTGTCCACCACCAACCATGCGCGACGCAGATTGGGCAGCGGACCAAAGATGTCCATGATCGTCAGCCCGATCAGTGCACCAAACGGACCAAGATGAGGTGTTGCGAGTGGAAGGAATATCAGAGCCGTACCAAAACCTGAAAAGCCCCGCACTATGCCGCCCATAAAAGCTGCAAATAGAATAATGGCCAGCCCCTGTGGGGACTGACCAAAAATCTCAGGCATCGACGTTGGCAAATTGATTGCCAGAGGTGTTTGACGGTTTGGACCAGTCGCGCTTGACGCCCAGCCACAAAAGGATGGTCGACGCGACGAAGACAGAAGAATACGTCCCCACGATCACACCCCAGATCATCGCAAAGACAAATCCGCGGATCACATCACCGCCCAGCACGTAAAGCGAGATCAGAGCCAGCAGCGTGGTAACCGAGGTCATCACTGTCCGGCTAAGCGTTTCATTGATCGAGATGTTCAGAACCTCTTTGAGGTCCTTCTTCTTGTATTTCCTCAGGTTCTCTCGCACCCGGTCAAACACGACCACAGTGTCATTCAGCGAGTAACCCACGATGGTTAGAAGCGCCGCGATAATGGCCAGATCGAACCGAATTTGCAGTTCCGAGAAGATGCCGATTGTCAGGATTACATCGTGCACCAACGCAGCCACAGCGCCCAATGCAAACTGCCATTCGAACCGCAGCCAGATATAGACAAGCACTGCTCCAATAGCCAAAACAACCGCGATAACAGCCGTCTGGATCAATTCACCGGAAACTTTGGGACCAACGGATTCAACAGACACGAATTTAACGTCGGGCACGGCACCCGCCAACGCCGCTTCGACGGCGCTGATCGTTGACGCTTCGACCGCTTCGGCATCTTCCTGTGCCTGGATGCGGATCATTGCGACATTCTCATTCGGACCAAAAGTCGGGTCAAAAATCTCGGTGATTGTGACATCACCCAGTTCCAGTGGCGCAATCGCATCACGATACATGCCTACATCGATCTCTTGCGCGCTTTGCGTTCGGATCGTTGTGCCACCGCGGAAGTCGATACCAAAGTTCAGACCTTGCAGCATGAAAGATGTGAAAGCGATCACCATCATAAGGCCGGAGATGCCCAGCCACAGCTTCCAGCGGCTGAAGAAATCGAACGAGGTGCTCTGGGGTACGAGTTTCAGTCTCATGTCAAACCTCGATCGTTTTCGGACGGCGGCGCTCGAACCACATGACAATCATCAGGCGGGTCACGAAGATCGCAGTGAAGACCGATGTCAAAATGCCCAAGCCCAGAGTGATGGCGAAGCCGCGCACAGGGCCGCTACCCATGGCGAATAGAATGACGGCGGTGATGAACGTGGTCACGTTGGCGTCAAGAATGGCTGACAAAGCCTTCTCATAACCCAGTTCGATCGCGCGCGCAGGGCCTTTGGCGGATTTCAGTTCTTCGCGGACACGTTCAAAGATCAGCACGTTGGCATCCACCGCCATACCCACCGTCAGAACGATCCCCGCAATGCCCGGCAACGTCAGTGTCGCCCCAATCAGGGACAAAAGACCAAACAGCAGCCCGACATTTATGATCAACGCAATATTGGCGAACAGGCCAAACAAACCATAGCTGAGCGCCATAAAGACCAGCACGGCAACGAATGCCACAATGGTCGCAACTTTACCGGCGTCAATGCTGTCTTGACCCAGCTCGGGACCAATGGTGCGTTCTTCGAGAAACTCCAAGCCCGCAGGCAACGCGCCAGCACGCAGCAAAACCGCCAGGTTGGTGCTTTCTTCGACAGTGAAGTTTCCGGTGATGATACCAGACCCCCCCGGAATATGGCTTTGGATGACCGGGGCTGAAATGACCTCGTCATCCAGAACAATGGCGAAGGGTGAGCCGACATTGTCACGGGTGTAGTCACCGAACTTGCGGGCACCAGACGTGTTAAAACGGAAGCTCACCGCCGGGCGGCCGTTTTGGTCAAACGCCGGTTGCGCGTCCACCAATTCTTCGCCAGTCACAACCGGGGCGGACTCGATCATGTAGAACAGTCCCTGTTCGTCCAACGAAGGCACAAGACTTTCACCGATCCCAGGCACGGCATCCGCGTCTGTTCCGCGATTAACCACCGGATTGAACGTCAGCTGAGCGGTCGTCCCGATGATCTCTTTCAGCTCACTGGCACTACCGATACCCGGCACTTGAATCAGAATACGATCGGTACCTTGGCGCTGAATTGTCGGTTCACGTGTGCCGACCTCATCAATTCTGCGGCGCACAATCTCCAACGACTGGCGAACGGTGCGATCATCCGAGGCCAGCTTTTCGGCATCGGACAGTTGCACAACAATCGTGTCACCCTCGGCACGCGCCTCGATATCCGTGGCGCCCACACCGGTCAGGGTCTGCACCTGACGGGCCAGACCGCGCACAACCTCAAGCGCGCGGGGCATACCTGCGGGCTCGCTGATACGAACACGAATCTCATCAGGGTCGGACGGTTGTTTGCGGATGGTTCCAATCGTTGCGCGTTCATCCCGCAACGCATCCCGGATCTCGGGCCACATGGCCTCCATACGGGATTCGTAGACGTCACCAACCTGTACTTCGGCCAGCAGATGCGCACCCCCGCGCAGATCGAGGCCCAGATTGACCAGAGACGACGGCATCCAGTTCGGCCACTGCGCGGCCTCGGCCTGCATCTCGGGTGTGTCGATGCCCAGCTCAATAGCGGCTTTGGCATCGTTCGATTGTTCGACACGCGTATAAAACGCATTCGGCAGGGCCATCAGCAGGCCAGTCACGCAGACCAGCCAGATCAGAACCCGCTTCCAGGTATCAATTTGCAGCATTACCCTGCCTTTTCAAGGAACTGTGGCGCGAAATTACTTCGCCGGTTCGGTCTTGTTCAGCACCTGAGCGATTGTCGACTTGACCACACGAACCTTAACACCGTCGGCGATTTCGACTTCAATCTCGTTGTCGCCTTCCTTGACCTTGGACACTTTGCCAATCAGACCGCCTTGGGTAACGACCTGATCGCCCCGGCGCACAGCCTCAACCATAGCCTGATGTTCCTTCATTTTCTTCTGCTGCGGACGGATCAGCAGGAAATACATGATCGCAAAAATCAGGATCAGCGGGAGAAATTGGGCGATTGCGCCACCATCCATGGGATATTCCTTTGTTCAGATGTTGCGGCGTGTTTCCGCAAATTTGGCGCGAACCTATGCTTTGATTTAAGCGTTTGCAAGCAAACGCGGCGCTGCAACCCACCCGAATATCGCACCAAACACAAAAGATGATCGTGAACGTTGCAGATATGTCCTAGGAACGCAGACGCACTTGGATATAGTCGGCCCGCAGGAGGACCGATGCCCCATCTTTTCAAACGCTTCCAGTTGCTGGTTCATTTCCTGCTTGCTGTTTTTCTGATCATCCAATTGGTCGGGCCGGTTCACGCACAAGAAGACGCGTCTGACAATGCGGAAACCGACGCCACACAATCGGATGTTTTCCAGGCTCCTGTGGTCGTAGATGGTGAGGCGCTGTTCCACTTGCGCGGCACAAGCGCCCTGCCCGCCAGCGAACGGGCAGAAAGGGTTCAAAACCAGATCATCAACGCCGCCGAAGCGTCAGAAGCGCCGAGTGTCACAATCACCTATGAACAGACCGAGCTGGGCACAGCCATCCTAGTTGATGGCATTCAGGTTTCGGTTGTCACGGCGGCGGATGCTGAGCTGGAACAAGTTGAACTGAGCGTTCTCAGTCAGTTGCATGGCGATGTCATCGGGGCGGCGATTGCCAGCTACCGGGCGAACCGAACTGATCAGGCCCGTGTATCCGGCGCAATCGAGGCCGGGGCATGGACCATTGGTTTCATACTTTTCGTCACCCTGATCATGTGGCTATATCGCAGGATTAAACGGCGCACCTTCGAGATCGTACAGCGCTATCTGAAAGGCGTTGAAACTGCGACTGCCGAACATGTCCAGGCCGAAGCCATCGCGGGTTTGATCCGCTATGGCCTGAATTTCGTTCTGTTGGTTGTCTTTTTCCTGGGGTTTTATTACTACCTGTCCTTTGTCCTGCTGTCCTTTGCAGAAACCAGATACATCGCCGAAGTTCTGCTGACCTATCTCACTGACCCGGTGCTGGTGATCGTCAAAGGCATCGTCAGTTATGTCCCCAATCTGATCATGCTGGCCCTGATCACATGGGTGACGTTGTACATTATCAAAGGGATGCGCGTATTTTTTGATGCCGTCGAAGCTGGCACGTTTGAGATGCGCGATTTCGACAAGCACTGGATCGGGCCGACCTTCAACATTGCGCGTGTCGTTGTGGTTTTGATCGCGCTTGTCTTCGCTGTGCCCTACATTCCGGGCTCGGATTCAGCGGCCTTTCAGGGCCTGACCATTCTGGTGGGGGCAATGCTGTCGCTGGGTGCGAATTCGGTTGTATCCAACATGCTGGCAGGGCTGTTCGTGATTTATCGGCGGTCCACCTCAATCGGGGATCGCATTCAGATTGGCGAACATGTCGGCGATGTTGTGCGGATCAAACTGATGGAGACACACCTGAAATCCATCAAGAACGAGCTGATCTCGATCCCCAACGCACAGCTGATGAACTCAGATGTGATCAATTTTTCAAAAAAGACCGACGGCAGTGGCCTGCTTTTGCACACAACGGTTGGCATTGGCTATGAAGAACCTCCGGCCAAGGTCGAGGCCATGTTGATCGAGGCCGCCCATCGGACCAAAAGCATCAAAACCAAGCCGGAACCCTTTGTGCTGTGGACCGCGCTGGCAGACTACGCGATCGACTATCAGATCAACGGATATACCACCCGTGGCAGCATCATTCCCCGGATCAAATCGGACCTGCATCGCAACATTGTCGCCGTGTTCAACGAGAACAACGTACAGATCATGACCCCGTCCTACATGGCTGATCCACCGGAACCTAAAATCCCGTCAGAACCCTGGGATGGGCATCTTGCACATGAAGACGATCAGGATGATGCAAACACGGAGTAATTTCCTACGCCAGCGCTACACCCTGCCCGCGAGATAGTGCATAAGCGCCTTTAGTGATTCACGCATTAAGGACATGACTCATGCACGACATCCGCGCCATTCGCGAAAACCCCGCCGCCTTTGACGCCGCCCTTGCGCGCCGTGGGGACGCGCCGGTGTCGTCAGACCTGTTGCGCCTGGATGAGAGTCGCCGTGCCAAGATTCTGGCTGCGGAAACGGCGCAGGCAGAACAGAACAAGGCGTCCAAAGAAGTTGGCGCCGCCAAAGGGCGCGGCGATGAGGTCGAGTTCGAACGCCTGCGCGCGCTGGTCGCCGAGAAAAAGGCGGAAATCGCCCAGATGCAGACTGAGGCTAAGGACCTGGACGCGCTGCTGACCGATCAGCTGGCGCGCATCGCCAACCTGCCCGCCGATGACGTCCCGCAAGGCGCAGACGAAAACGACAATGTCGAGGTCAATCGCTGGGGTGCGCCGCGCAACTTCGATTTCGATCCAAAAGAGCACTATGAAATCCCGGCCGTCGCGGCGGCAATGGATTTTGAAACCGCCGCTAAAACCAGCGGCAGCCGGTTTGTGAACCTGTCCAAGGGCGTGGCCCGCATCCACCGGGCCTTGGCCCAGTTCATGCTGGACACGCATATCGACAAAAACGGCCTGACCGAGATGCAAACACCGGTTCTGGTACGCGACGAGGCTATGTATGGCACAGACAAGTTGCCTAAGTTCGGCGATGACAGCTATCAGACAACAAATGGCTGGTGGTTGATCCCAACATCTGAGGTCACTCTGACCTACTCGGTGTCAGGCGATATTCTGGATCAAGCCACCCTGCCCATCCGCATGACCGCGCATACCGCCTGTTTCCGGTCCGAGGCTGGAAGCGCGGGCAAAGACACAGCAGGCATGCTGCGTCAGCACCAGTTCGAAAAGGTCGAGATGGTCTCGATCACCCATCCGAACAATTCGGATGAAGAACAGAAACGCATGCTCCGCTGCGCCGAGGACTTGTTGGAGCAATTGGGCATTCCCTATCGGACCGTTGTCCTGTGCACCGGCGATATGGGCTTTGGTGCACGCCGTACGTTCGACATCGAGGCCTGGTTGCCCGGACAGGACGCGTATCGCGAAATCAGCTCGGTATCGACCACGGGTGCATTTCAGGCACGTCGAATGAACGCCCGGTTCCGTCCCGAAGGCGGTGGCAAACCGGAATATGTCCATACGTTGAACGGGTCGGGCCTTGCCGTCGGGCGCTGCCTGATCGCGGTTCTGGAAAATGGACAAAACGAGGACGGCACCGTATCGCTGCCGCAGCCTTTGGGCCCCTACCTGGGTGAAAAGCTGACGCTGCAAACTGACGGCACACTAAGCTAACAAAAAACCGGCGCCCAAGACGCCGGTTCAGCGAGCGTAACAAGGCGAAGAAGATTACTTCTTCGCCTTTTTTCCATCCTTTTTCTTGCCGTCCTTCTTTGACTTTTTGTCTTTCTTTTTGTCGGCCTTCTTTTTGCTATCCTTCTTGGACTTTTTGTCCTTTTTGGATTTGGCTTTCACCTTGTCCTTGGCTTTGGTGAATGCGGCCTCCATCTCCTTGCGTTTTTTGGCAGCTTTTTCGGCCTTGGCCTTGGCTTTGGCTTTTTTCTTGGCCTCGGCTGCGGCCAACTCGGCCTCAGCTTTTTCCTTGGCCGCCTTGCGCGCGGCATCTTCAGCCCGTTTTTCAGCAGCAGCGGCAGCAACGGTCTTACGTGCCGCAGGCTTTCGGGTGGCAGGTTTCCGGGTCGCCGGTTTTCGCGCCGGTGCACGACGCGCCGCCGGTTTGGCAGCTGCTTTAGTAGCGGCTGCAGGTTTGGAGGCGATGGCGTCTTTTGCCGCAGAAATCAACACAAGCGCACGAGCAGCACCAATGCGAGGAACCTTGACCAAATCCGCGGGGTTTGCCTTGGCAATCGCTTCTGCGGTTCTGAAACCGTTGGAGTTCAACGCCTTGCCCAGCGTTTCTCCTACACCTTTAACATCGGTCACTGCGGTCATCATTGGTCCCTTCTTTTGCTCCCTGCACATTCGTATATACGCAAGATATACGAACCTACAAGCTTTTCAAAGCTTCAGCCTGCAGTCCTAGCTGCTGTGAGCCAGATCCGATTTAGGCTCGTTCTTTGGGAACGGCACAAGCCGTTTCGCGTCCTCATCCCAAAGCTTGAGGTTCAAAGCCGCCACTGCCTCGGGAAATTTGATCCGTCTAGGGGTGAATTCGGGCGGCAGGTTGTAATGACAAGCGCGTAGCCGATAAGACGGGATACGCGCATTGAAGTGGTGAATGTCGTGCAGCGTGATACAGGCCACGGCATTGTCGAACCACCAGCCGAAATCCAAAGCCGATGAACCTTCCAGGGCCGCCAACTGCGGGTTCAGGTCCGGACGGCGATCCCAATACGTATCTTCGAAGTTATGCTGCAAATACACAAGGAATACGCCCAGCATCCCCCCCAGAAAAGAGAATACCAGCCAAACAAGAATGCCGGTAGTGCCGGCAATCATGTAAAGCAAGCCCAGAAAAATCACGATCGAGACGTTGTGGAGCAAAACGCCCGTTACCCCGAACCGCACAGTGTTCTTGGGCCAACGGTAACGAATGAAATACGTAAACAGCGCACCAAGCGGCACAAGGATGAACGGATTGCGGTACAGCCGGTAATACAGCCGGGTTTTCCAATCCGCCGCGCGCCACTCGCGCAGGGTCATCGTGTGGATTTCGCCGGTCTCTCTATGCTCCAGATTTCCGATACCGCTGTGGTGCAGATTGTGGTTCTGTTTCATCACTTCGAACGGCGCAAATGTAAAAGGCGACAGGCCATGCCCGGCCCATTCGTTTTGCTCGCGTGTTTCAAACAGCGAGTGGTGCCCGCAATCATGTTGCAGCACGTATAAACGAACGGCAGAAAAGGCAAAGACGATCCCCGCCGGCACCATAACGTACCAGCGGTCAACATAAGTAATCGCCAGGGCCAGCGATGCGAAATACACCGCAAATGTGCCGAAATAGCTTAGCGCAGCAAGCCCGTTGTCCTGAACTGCGTATTGTCGAGTATATTCCCTCAGATCCATCCAGCCCGCTCCCCACGATGGTCCGGTTCAAACTGTTCCAAAACTATGCACGGATCACCCGTGTACAAGCAGCGCACACGAAAACATATGCACGCAAGCAAATGCTAGCGCGCCGAAAACAGACTGTCACGCCCTGACAGTAAAAGTGCTGAAAATTGGCGCAGTTACGCCTTACCCTTGAGATGTTTGGCCAATGCACCAGCGTTTTTCTTGCGCCGCCCTTTGTAGGGGTTCTTATCCCCTTTCCCGCGCAGTGTCAGGCGGATAGGCGAGCCGGGCATATCAAAGTCTTCGCGCAGACCATTCACCAGGTACCGGGAATAGCTGGCCGGCATCTTGTCGGGGTGGGAACACATAACCACAAATCCCGGCGGCCGAGTTTTGGCCTGGGTCATGTAGCGCAGTTTGATCCGTCGTCCCTGCGGCGCTGGTGGCGGGTGCTGCTCCAGCATGGCCGTCAGCCAGCGGTTTAGTGCAGCCGTTGGCACTCGTCGATTCCACACATCATGGGCGCGCAAGATGGCATCACGAAGCCGCTCAAGCCCCCGACCTGTTTTTGCAGAGACGGTAATCAGCGGCGCGCCACGTAGCTGTGGCAGCAGCCGATCGAAAGATTCTTTGAGATCGCGCAGCTTTTCCTGCTTGTCCTCCTCGATGTCCCATTTGTTGACGGCAACGACAACAGCACGGCCTTCGCGTTCGGCAAGATCTGCAATGCGCAGGTCCTGCTGTTCGAACGGAATCGCCGCGTCCAGAAGAACAACCACAACCTCGGCGAACTTGACGGCCCGCAGCCCGTCCGAAACTGATAGCTTTTCCAGCTTTTCCTGAACCTTGGCTTTCTTGCGCATGCCTGCGGTATCAAAGATACGCATCGGTGTGCTGTTCCCGTCAGGGTCCGCCCAGTCGACACGCAAGCTGATGGCGTCGCGCGTGATCCCGGCCTCGGGCCCCGTCAGCAAGCGATCTTCGCCCATGATCTTGTTGATCAGCGTGGATTTTCCGGCATTCGGACGACCAACAACAGCCACCTGCAATGGTTTTTCTGCCGTGATCAGAGGCGTCTCGCCCTCGCCATCCTCATCCAGTTCAATGTTCGTTATGGGGGTGTCATCCACCGCCCGTTCTTCGGCCGCATCCGCCAAAGGCATGAGCTGATCATATAGGTCAGCCATCCCTTCACCATGCTCGCCTGAAAGACGAACCGGTTCGCCGAGACCTAGGTTGTAGGCCTCTAGCACCCCTGCATCAGCCGCGTTGCCTTCGGCCTTGTTGGCCGCAAGGATCACGTGTTTTGACCGCTTGCGCAGAATTTCGGCAAACATCTCATCGGTGGGGGTCAGCCCCACGCGCGCATCAATCATAAACAGGCAGACATCGGCCATGTCGACGGCGCGTTCGGTCAGGCGGCGCATGCGCCCCTCAAGGCTATCGTCGGTTGCGTCCTCAAGCCCCGCCGTGTCGATCACGGTAAACCGCAGATCGCCCAGTCGCCCTTCGCCTTCGCGCAAGTCACGCGTCACGCCAGGCTGGTCATCGACCAAGGCCAGTCGTTTGCCTACAAGGCGGTTGAACAGTGTGGATTTGCCCACATTGGGGCGCCCCACGATGGCGAGGGTCAGCGACATGATACTCAACTTTCAAGACTCAGACGCGCCCTTTAGCGCATCTTGTCGTCAACGGAAAGCGTGCAGTTGGCCCTTGGTCGAAACCACATAAAGGGTCTGACCTGCAACGACAGGTGCTGTCGTCGCGCCACCCGGCACTTCAACGCGATGCACAAGCGATCCATCCACCGGATTGAAGAAACGCAGATATCCGTCATTCGACGCGACAACAATGCGCCCGCCAGCCAGGATTGGGCCGTAATGGGCAAAGATCGGGCCGCGCCGCTTAGGCTTGTCCTTGACGAAACCCGGCAGATCCTGTGCCCAGACGACAGTGCCATCCGACGCATTCAAACGCACCAATTGGCTGCGGTCGCTAATCAAGTAGATGCTGTTCCCCGCTGGCCAAACCGTATCGACGGCGCCTTCGTCAGCAGTCCAGCGACGCTCACCCGATGCGGCATCAAATGCTACAGTACGACCCGAATGGTTGCCGATATATATTGTGTCACCTGCAACTATAGGGCCCCCGGTCACATCAACGATCTGTGCTGCAGCGCGCCCCCGGCGCCCACCTGCGACCGAAGCGTTCCAACGGCGAATGCCGCCCTTGCGGAACGTCGCTGTAATATCACCCGACCCAAAGGCAAAAACCGAAAGATCCGACGTCAGGACAGGCGCAGGTGCCCCGAGAACATTGCCAACGCTCGGCGTGCTTTCGATTTGCCATGCGATACGGCCATCTTTGGTATCCACAGTCCAACCGGTTTCATCACCGGCGACCAAGTACAGCAATCCGTCGCTGACCAACGGCGCGCCGCTGCCAGTTGCGTTCAAACGCTTTTGCCAGCGGATCGCGCCCGATTTGGCATCAAGAGCTGTCAGTCGTCCAAAGCCGGACGAGACATAGAGGACGCCATTGGAATAGGCCATTCCGCCGCCCGTGGCATCCGAGTCTCCGTCACTGGCCGGGATAAGGTTGGTGTTCCAAACAAGCTGTCCCTGCGGCGACACAGCTGAAACCGTAGCACCGGAATCAAGCGTATAGATCAACCCTCCAGCGACCACCGGCTCGGCCGTGATGCGCTGCTTGCGCGAGTCGCCATTGCCGATCGACGTCGACCACGTCAACTGCGGGGTGCCGCGCAATGCAGCATTGGTTGTGCGAAAGGCCGCCGTACCGGGGCTTTGAGGCCAGCTTGCATTCGCATTTTGCGCTGGGAGACTGACGGGTTGCGATCCACGGGTTTCCACCGTTTCGGTGTCAGATGCCGGGCGAATATCTTCGCGCGCACCTGGCAGAATGATCTCGGGCTCCTGACAGGCGGCCAGTGTCGTCAGCGCAACGGCAGCTGCTGGCACTCCCAAACGGGAAAAAAATCTTGTTACCATATTCTTCTGAACTCGCCTGTCATAGTTTGTTGTCCCGCCAGATCAGCCCTGCTGCGCCACAAGCGGTTCAGGTTCGCCGCCCAACGCCACAATCAATTGGGCCGCACGCTGCTGCAGATCGACGCCCACTTCGGCATCCTGACGCAAAGCTTGCAACCGGTCGAGCGCGGCGTCGATATTGCCCTCGGACACGTCAATCAACGCCAACTGTTCTTCGGCCAACAGGCGCAACGGCGCCCCCGGCACGGCCAAAGCTTCGAATTGCAGGCGGCGATCAGCGGCTGGCAAGGTATCACTCTGCAACAGCAGCGCCTTAAAACTTGCAATCGCGCGGTAGATCTCGGGCAATTCACCCTGAACGGCAACGCTGTTGAGGCTGTTGACCGCATCTTCTTCGGATCCGGCGTCTATCTGAGAGGCCGAGAGTAGCATGTTCAACACCGCATCACCGCCCGGGGATTGCGCCTGAACGCCATCTAGGCTTGCTGCACGCGCTGCGGAATCATTCTCATCCAAAGCCGCGAGAATCGAGTCGCCCAGCTCTTGCGCGTGAGAGGTGTCGCGCGCTTTCTGGTATTCGTTATAGGCCGCTCCACCAACGATCAGGATGACAGCCACAACACCAATCCAGCCCCACCGGCGCAAAAGCAGATACATCCGGTCGCGGCGCACCTCTTCTGTGACCTCATCAATGAAACTGTCGGTATCGCTCATTCCTGCCCCCAGGCTGTGTATCTTGCTATCGTGCGCCATGTCATACCCCGGCACCACGGCCAAGCCAAGGGTCCGATTTTGCACAAATACGCCGCGTCGATCCGGTCTTGCGAAAAAAAATAAACCGAACTATTCAGTTTAGTGTGGAAAAGATACATGCCCGGCCCCATTTTGAGGCATGCACGTCAAATAATTTTGGCGCATTGTTCTTAGGAGAAGCACTGCATGCGTTTGATTTCTTTCATCAACGCCATTTTGGTCATTGTCGCCCTGTATTTCCTTGTTTTTGAACGCGACGCGCTATTTGCCTTCGCTGGTCGCGGCGAGGCAGACGTACCCGCCACAGAAGGTGGCGAGGCAACCGAAGAAACGAGTGTCAGCGAAACCGCCGTTGGTGTCATCGCTTTCCGCTCAGAGGCGCGCGAAATCGACAGCGCTGTCTTGCTGCGTGGGCAAACCAAAGCAAACCGACAAGTCGAAGTTCTGGCTGAAACCACTTCAACGGTCATCTCAGAACCCAAACGCCGCGGTGCATTTGTCGAGGCTGGCGACCTGCTGTGCCAGCTAGACCCCGGAACCCGCCCCGCTAGCCTGGCAGAGGCGATGGCTGGCAAACTTGAAGCCGCAAGCCGCGTCCCCGAGGCAGAGGCACGTTTGGAAGAAGCGCATGCGCTGGTAGCAGAAGCCGACATCAATCTGACGGCTGCCCGTAAACTGTCCGATTCAGGGTTCGGGTCTGAAACCCGCCGCATCTCAAGCGAGGCCGCAATGAGCACCGCCGAGGCTGGTATTAAGTCGGCCGAAGCCGGGCTTGAAGCCACTCGGGCCGGTATCGAAGCCGCCGCCGCCGAGGTCGAAGCGGCCCAGCGTGAAATCGACCGACTGACCATTGAGGCGCCTTTCAAAGGCCTGCTGGAAAGCGACACTGCTGAGTTAGGTAGCTTGTTGCAGCCCGGTGCCTTGTGCGCGACCGTGATCCAATTGGACCCGATCAAATTGGTTGGCTTTGTACCAGAAACCGAAGTGAACCGCGTTCTTGTCGGCTCTGAGGCCGAAGCCCAGCTGGTTACGGGTCGGCAGGTCACGGGCAGGGTTACCTTTCTGAGCCGGTCTGCAGATGAAACCACCCGCACATTCGAAGTCGAGATCACGGTACCGAACGCTGACCTGACCATCCGCGATGGTCAAACGGCAACGATCCGGATTGCCGCCGAAGGGGCCAAAGCGCATCTGTTGCCACAATCTGCCCTGACCCTGAACAACGAAGGACAGCTGGGTGTTCGCACCGTCGGAACCGGCAATGTTGTAGACTTTATGCCCGTTCGCATTTTGCGCGACACATCAAAAGGTGTCTGGATCGACGGTTTGGCTGAAACTGTTGACGTCATTGTAGTCGGTCAGGAATTCGTGACACGTGGCGTGA
The DNA here is from genome assembly GCF_056536585.1 of Ruegeria sp. CK2. Classification (NCBI taxonomy): domain Bacteria; kingdom Pseudomonadati; phylum Pseudomonadota; class Alphaproteobacteria; order Rhodobacterales; family Roseobacteraceae; genus Ruegeria; species Ruegeria sp. CK2. The sequence continues at coordinate 149,524 of NZ_JBQFPW010000004.1, read as the reverse complement.
CGGTTGCGCCGACATATCGGGAAGCTTCGCAATGACGGGTATTGTAAGCTGGGCTTCCGAACGGGCCCGAATGGTTCTGGCATTTATCGCGATCTCGCTGGTCATTGGCGGGTTTGCGTATGTAAGCCTGCCGAAGGAAGGTGAGCCGGACATTGAAATCCCTGCGTTGTTCGTCTCGGTCCAGTTCCCGGGAATTTCCGCTGAAGACTCAGAAAACCTTCTGGTCAAGCCGATGGAAACCGAACTTGCGGATCTGGATGGCCTGAAAGAAATGTCCTCGACTGCCGCCGAAGGCTATGGCGGTGTCGCGCTCGAGTTTGATTTTGGCTGGGACAAAACGGCCATCATGGCGGATGTGCGTGATGCCATGAATACGGCGCAGGCAGAATTCCCCGAAGGCGCTGAACAATATTCCCTGTACGAAATCAACTTCTCGGAGTTTCCCATAGTCATCGTGAACCTGACTGGTTCGGTACCCGAACGAACCATGGCCCGCGTAGCCAAGGACCTTCAGGACGATTTGGAAGCGCTGGATTCCGTGTTGGAGGCCGGGATTGCCGGCAATCGCGATGAGTTGCTGGAGGTCATAATCGACCCTCTGCGGTTGGAAGCGTATAACGTAACGGCTGCGGAGCTGATCAGCGTTGTGCAAAACAACAACCAATTGATTGCTGCGGGTGAGGTTGAAACTGAACAAGGCACGTTCTCGGTCAAGATCCCATCATCCTTCAAAACCGCGCAAGACGTTTACGAGCTACCGATCAAGGTCAACGGCGACCGCGTCGTGACCTTGGGAGAGCTCGCCGAGATCAACTACACCTTTGAAGACCGCGAAGGCACAGCCCGTTTTGACGGCGCACCAACCGTGGCGCTGCAGGTGGTCAAGCGCAAGGGTTTCAACCTGATCGACACAGTTGAACAGGTCAAAGCCACCATTGCCGATGCTCAGACCAAATGGCCAGCTGAATTGCAGGCCGCTGTCGACGTCGGCACCTCAAACGACCAAAGCCGGATTGTCGGATCGATGGTCAGCCAGCTTGAAGGGTCAGTGCTGACCGCGATTGCGCTGGTGATGATCGTGGTGCTTGCCTCGTTGGGGTCGCGCGCCGCTTTGCTGGTGGGCTTTGCTATCCCGACCTCCTTCCTTTTGTGTTTTGCGTTTTTGGCCGTCATGGGTATTAGCATTTCGAACATCGTGATGTTCGGTTTGATCCTTGCGGTGGGCATGCTGGTTGATGGCGCCATCGTTGTGGTGGAATACGCGGACAAACGTATCAAGGACGGCGTCGGCCCAATGCACGCCTACGTCGAGGCAGCCCAGCGGATGTTCTGGCCTATCGTGTCATCAACGGCAACGACGCTATGTGCCTTCCTTCCAATGCTGTTCTGGCCTGGCGTACCGGGTGAGTTCATGGGGATGCTGCCGGTCACGCTGATCTTTGTTCTGTCAGCGTCTCTGATCGTCGCGCTGATCTACCTGCCGGTCATGGGCGGTGTGTCCGGACGGCTCAGCCGTGTTTTTGACCGCTCCTCCGACTGGCTGAGGGCACGAACACCCTGGTGGCTGCGGGCGGTCTTGGTGCCCCCTTCGTTCTACCTCGTGTTCCTGGGGGCGATGCAGGTGTTGAACCCAACTTATCTTTTGCCCGCAGGCACGCCGGGCAGTGTCGTGTTCGGTGCAATTCTTGTGATCGCAGGCGCTTTTGCCGGATCGGTCACTTTGGGTGCTGCGAGACTAGAACGCGCGCCGGAAACACGCGTACATACAGCCAAGGAACACACACCATTCGGCTATGTCATTAAATTCCTGGTCGGCAATCCAATCATGCCGATCGTGTCGATCGTCGCCATTGGCTTCGCGGTCATGATGGTCATGTCCGCTTATGGGGCCAACAATCGCGGCGTCGAGTTCTTTGTCGAAAGCGAGCCGGAACAGGCGACTGCTTATGTGCGCGCGCGCGGCAACATCTCGCTGACCGAGATGGACGCTATGGTCTACGAAGCCGAGCAAGTGATCGCATCACACCCGGCCGTGATCAACGTCTTTTCGTTTGCTGGCGAAGGCGGGCTGAACCAGAACACCGGTGGTGCATCCGCGCCGGCCGATACGGTAGGACGGGTCCAGTTCGAAATCATCCCTTGGGAAGATCGTCCGAATATCTCTGAGCCTATTGCTGGCGGTCTGTTTGACCGGCACGTGGTTGCGCCGGAATATGACGGCGACTTTGTGCTTGAAGAACTGAACGTCGAGCTGGCAAAAATTCCCGGCTTCGTGGTCGAGATTCTGCCGTTGGAACAAGGCCCGGCCTCGGCCAAACCCGTCCACCTGCGCATCAAAGGAAACGGGTGGGATGACCTGACCTCGGCCACGGATGCCGCACGAGAGGCGTTTGAAACCACCCCCGGTCTGATCAAGATCGAAGACACCCTGCCCCTGCCTGGTATCGACTGGCAAATCGACGTTGATGTGGCGAAGGCGGGCCGTTTTGGGGCTGACGTCGCAACCGTTGGTGCCATGGTTCAGTTGGTGACCCGAGGCATTCTATTGGGCGAAATGCGCCCGGATACCACGGATGAAGAAATCGAAATCCGTGTTCGCCTGCCGGAAGAAGACCGCGTGCTGTCCACACTGGACGTTCTTAAGGTCCGGACGCAGGACGGGCTTGTACCGCTGTCCAACTTCGTGACCCGGCAACCGGTGGCTAAGCTGGCCGAGATCAATCGCGTGGATCAGGAACGGTATTATGACGTCAAAGCGGATGTTGAACCGGGCTTGAGTAAAGTTGTGACTGACGGCCCCGATGGCACCAAGCAGCGATTGGCCGTTGTTCGGGAACTGGAAGACGGCTTTGCGTCTACAAGCGCGACCCTGACCACCACGGATGGTAAACGGTTCGATCTGGTTCAGTTGACAGGCGCGGACAGCGTGGAAAGCCTGCGGTCAGCCATGGAAAATGGTGACGCCCAGGTAATCCTGATTAACCCGAACGAACGGATTGCAGTTCTAACCGAGTGGCTGGACACCGAACCCTTCGCCAAAACGATCAGTTGGGAATGGACCGGTGATCAGGAAGATCAGGCCGAATCCGGCGCGTTTCTGGTAAACGCTTTTGCAGGTGCGCTGGGTTTGATGTTTGTCATCCTACTGGCCCAGTTCAACTCGTTCTACAACTCGGTTCTGGTTCTGTTGGCCGTGGTTCTTTCGACCACAGGCGTGCTGATCGGGATGATGGTCATGCAGCAGCCTTTCTCGATCATCATGACCGGAACGGGGATCGTTGCCTTGGCGGGTATCGTGGTGAACAACAACATTGTTCTTATTGATACCTATCAGGAATACAGCCGCTATATGCCCCGGATCGATGCAATTGTCCGCACGGCCGAGGCTCGTATTCGTCCGGTTCTGCTGACTACTTTGACTACGATGGCTGGTCTGACACCGATGATGTTCGGCCTGTCTTTGGACTTCATCAATGGTGGTTACAGCATCGACAGCCCGACGGCCTTGTGGTGGAAACAGCTGGCGACGGCGGTTGTGTTCGGCCTGGGCATCGCCACCGTGCTGACGTTGATCGTGACGCCTTCCTTCCTGGCCTTGCGCGTGTGGGTCGCGACCTATGCCGTTTGGATTGCCAGACTTCTCGCCCGGGTGACGGCCGGTCGTTCCAGTCAGATCGCGCAAGATATGGCTATCGGACGCAGCGCCCGCGCAATGCAATCAACCGAGATTGTCTGGAGCGACATTCCGGGATCCGTTCCGGATCAGGCAGATCAGCAAGACGACAGATCGGAACATCAACCCGGAGCCCCACTGAAAGCTGCGGAGTAATCAGACAAGGGCCGGGTTTTCCGACCCTTTTTGTTTGCCGTCTATAGGCGGGTCCAAGTTTGATGAGCACACACCAGATGCTCGCACCCTTTGACCATCAGTTGATCCCCCTGCAAGGTCATCTGAGGGACAGCATCGACATCAATCAAAGGGACCCAAAATTCCCCTCCGCCGTATTTGCCATCGCCTTCACTGGCCACATCCCAAAACAGCTTTTTACCGATGTTCGGAGTTTGAACTTCTTTGCCAGCGGCGTCATAGGCTGACTGGATTTTGCCGCAAAAATTATCTCCGCAAGCTGTGATCTTGATGTGAGAGATCAAGTTCTTCCGGTCGGGTTCTGTTTTCCAGACCCCAACAATAGGATCAGCCATAGCCATAACCGGAAACAGCAGAACCGCCAGGGCTGGTCCGAGAGCTTTCAATAAAGTGCTACGCATTAAAATGCCTCCACATATCGGTGTTTCGTCCTAAACAATTTGCGATCAGGCCGCCTGAGTATCCGATTGCTGCCGGTTCCAAAGCTGCGCATAACGACCCTCGCGCATAAGCAGTTCATCGTGGGTGCCTTGTTCGACAATCTCACCGCTTTCCAGAACCACAATCTGATCGGCCTCGGCAATGGTGCTAAGGCGATGGGCGATGGTGATCACGGTCCGCCCCTCACCCGCACGTGCCAACGCATCTTTGATGTCTTGTTCCGTGTCGGTGTCCAATGCCGAGGTCGCCTCGTCCAGCAACAGGATTGGCGGGTTTTTGAGAAGTGTCCGCGCGATGCCCACACGCTGTTTTTCGCCACCCGACAGTTTCAGACCACGTTCGCCAACCTTGGTGTCATAGCCCTCTGGCAATGTTGCGATAAAATCATGGATCTGGGCGGCCTTGGCCGCATCCTCAACATCGTCCTGCGTCGCCCCATCCCGGCCATAAGCGATATTGTAGCGGATCGTGTCATTGAACAGCACAGTGTCCTGCGGCACCACACCAATGGACGCGTGCAGGCTGTTCTGCGTCACATCCCGCACGTCCTGCCCGTCAATCTTCAAAGCCCCACCCGTCACGTCATAGAAACGGAACAACAACCGCCCAATCGTCGACTTGCCCGACCCGGTCGCGCCAACAATGGCCACGGTCTGACCAGCTGGAACGGACAGTGACACCCCTTTGAGAATCTCGCGATCCGGGTCATAGCCGAAATGGACGTTGTCCAGGGTTACCTCTCCGCCATTGACCTGCAAAGGCGTTGCATCCGGCCTGTCGGTCACCTCGGCGGGTTGCTCCAGCAGATCGAACATCTGACCCATATCAACCAGCGACTGGCGGATTTCACGATACACTGTGCCCAGAAAGTTCAGCGGTACAGTGATCTGAATCATATAGGCGTTGACCATCACGAAATCGCCAACGGTAAGCGATCCGCTCTGCACTCCGATAGCCGCCAGAACCATAACGCCGATCAGACCACAGGTGATCAGGAAGGACTGGCCGAAGTTCAAGAAGGCAAGCGAATAGGCCGTTTTCAGTGCTGCGCCGGCATAAGCCCTCATCGACACGTCATATCGTTCAGCTTCGCGCCTTTCTGCATTGAAATACTTGACGGTTTCGAAATTCAGCAGACTGTCGATGGCGCGCTGATTGGCCTCGGTATCCTGATCATTCATCTCGCGCCGCAGTTTCACGCGCCATTCGGTCACCGCAAAAGTAAACCAGATGTAGAAAGCGATCGTGACAGCCACGACAACCAGGTACCAGACGTCGAACAACCACATCAGGATAATGCCGACCAACAGCAGTTCCAGGATTAGCGGACCAATCGAGAACAGCAAGAAGCGCAGCAAAAACTCAACGCCTTTGACGCCACGCTCGATGATACGGCTCAGACCGCCAGTGCGCCGCGTGACGTGGTAGCGCATCGAAAGCTGATGTATATGTCCGAACGTCTCCAATGCCAGCGCCCGTAAAGCACGCTGGCCCACCGGCGCAAAGGCTGCATCCCGCAACTGCTGAAAGCCAACGGTCATAAGCCGGGCTACACCATAAGCAACGGTCAACCCAACCGCGCCCAGCGCAAGCGGCGGAACTCCCTCGCCCGCCAGGCCGTCAACTGCGCCTTTGTACAAAATCGGAGTGTAAACTGCGATCAACTTGGCCAGAACCAGCATTGCCATCGCAATCATCACCCGGCGCTTTACCCATGGCTCGTCATCGGGCCACAAATACGGCGCAACCTTTCGGATTGTACGCCAGCCGGACTGGCGGTCGTCGGTATCGTCATCCGATTGCATAGGTGTTCCGTCTCATCACGTGCCTTGTCTGCGGTCAGAGATAGACCCTGGCCCGTGATAGGCCAGAGGCGTTTTTTACTGAGGGACTGTAAAGACCTGCCCGGGATAGATCAGATCCGGGTCACGGATCAACTCGCGATTGGCATCAAACAGCTTTACGTACAGGACTCCGTCACCAAACCTGTCACGTGAGATGGCCCAAAGCGTGTCGCCCTTTTGCACGGTCACCGAACGGATCGGTGGTGTTTCATCCGATGTCTGAGGTCGATCCTCGGCTTCAGCGGCCTGCAGAACCTCAACCGGTTCGCGCTTGAAGGGGGTTTCGACGCGGCTGAGTACGGTTCCGTCCGATGTCACCTCATCCACCCGCAAGGTATAGACCCCAGGGTCAATCCCTTCGAGCTCACCACGCCAATTGCCGTCTTCTCCAGGTGACAGATCGGCCACTAGTTCGTTGTTCAGATACAGGCGCACGGCGGACCCATCCTGTACGCGCCCTGTCAGTTGTACGTCACCAGTGTCCGAATATCCGATGGTGTCCAATGCCACCTGCTCAGGGTCCGTGTCTTGCGTCGATTGGGGTTGCACCAATTCGACCCCCTCCTCACCCGATCGCAGGACGGCAACTTGTTGGTCATCACTGGTATCTTCGGCAGGCTCTGCGGATGGCACTTCGGTGCTCGCAGCTTCGGCAACATCTTCGGATTGGTCTGGCGTATCCCCGGCATCTGCGGTTGCAGGCTGCTCTGGCGTCTCGGTCGTCGTCGACTCGGGTTGAGCGGGGGTTTCTGCGCTGGCAACCTCTTCCTCGGCGGGTTCAGGCAGCGCCGCAATCAGGTAGTCATCCGATTTCGCCGTCTGATCACCCTGCGTTGTCTGCAACACAAGACCCTGCGCATCGTCGCTAAAGGGGATCGAGACAAATTCAGCAAACTGACCGCTGCTGTCTGCCGTAAACTCGTGAACCGGTTCACCGTCCAACAGAACCTGTATCTGGCTACCTGGTTCAGCCGAACCGGACAACAGCGCATTGCCATCTGTTTCAACGAAGATCTGGTCCAAAACGGGCGGGCTGGCCACTTGCTCTGCGCTGTCCGCCGGCGCGGTTTCGGACCCTGTTTCGGTCGGCTCACCAGGTTCCGCATTCGCCGGATCTGCGGGCTCAGTTGCAGGCTGTACGGCCGGCGTTTCTGCAGTCTGTTCGTCAGTTTCCGTCGCGCTTCCGTCAGCCTCGGCGGGTGCAGAGCTTTGTTCCGGCTGTTCGGTCTCCTGCGCAGGCGCGGACACGGTTTGCTCTTGCAGTGCGTCTTCTGGCTCTGGCGCGCTGGTAAAAGCGCCAGAGAGGTACAATCCACCCGCTCCCAGGATCGCGATGAGACCCGCAATGACACCCCAGATGAAATTGCCCGAGTTTCCGTTTCCCGATTTGGCGTCCATTCTTTTCCTTTCGCTCCGCGCAGCGAACATCTTGAGTCAAAAGCGTTCCGGCGGACAGTTGAGCCAATCTATCAATCCCGCTATCACGGGTCAAAACTTCTGACACAACCCCGGAGAGCCCCTTTGATGTCTCAGAAATCCGTCTGTGTGTATTGCGGGTCACGCAATGGCGCGAATAAGGCTTATTCCGAAGCCGCCCATGAGTTCGGGACGCTTCTGGCCCACGAAGGCTGGAGGCTGGTCTACGGTGCCGGAGATGTTGGGTTGATGGGAGAGGTCGCGCGCGCCGCCCAAGCGGCCGGAGGCGACACGTTTGGCGTCATTCCGGTGCATCTACTGCAACGCGAGGTCGGCAAGACTGACCTGACACGCTTCGTAGTCACTGAGACAATGCACGAGCGCAAAAAGGTCATGATCATGAACGCCGATGCTGTTGTTGTTCTGCCCGGCGGCCCGGGCTCGTTGGACGAACTGTTCGAGGCGCTGACATGGCGGCAGTTGGGCCTGCACGACAAACCCATTCTGATTGTGAATGTGGGTGGATATTGGGACGCGCTGCATGCGCTTCTGGATCAAGTAATTGGCCAGGGCTTTGCTGATGGGTCTATGGCCGACTTCGTTTCCTGGGTCGATGACGCTGAAACCGCGATGGCAGTCTTACGGGAAAAGTTGGCCTGACACTGTGGCAAAACGGGCAGCCTGAGCCGCCCGTTTGAAAGATCAGGCTGGTCGTCTGGCCGGTTGCAGACTTTTCCTGAGAACTTGTTCGACTTTGTGAAGCGGGTGATTGGTCAGGGTCTTATCCACTTCAGCCACAACTTTGGTCAGGACTTCACTGTGCAGCCGGCGTCTGAGCAGGCCCAGGACATGTGGGCTGGCGACCAGCACCAAGCGTTTATACGCACCCTTCAGCCCCTTGCGGTTCAAAAGATCTGCCAGATCCTGCACGAACAAGGATTTTGCATGGTCCTTCCAGGTTGCTTCTTCAATCGCTGATTTCTGCTTTGGCCCACCGTCGTTGCGCCGACCTGCACGGTCTGATGGTCTGGATACCGGTTTGTCTTGTTCCTCGACCGAAACGACAACCAGATTAGGATCTTCGGCATCTGTTATGTTTTCCATAAACAGCGCCTTTTCCCCGTCTGCAATGATAACCCATGTTCCCTGTGCAAGTGCGACCATAGTGATCTCCTGATACGGTTAATATGTGGATATCCCTCGACTATCGGGCACAGTTGTTCTGTCACGCGCCCTTGGTTTTGGCACGCTGCCCGGCTGTTTTATATTGATTGGCGGTTCTCTCCTCCCGCACAGTATAGCTATGTATTGAGGGCGTTCTTACAATGGGTACTCATGCCGATTGTTGACAGGTCGGCAGCTTTCCACCGACAAAAAAACACCGATCTAAGTCGACACTTCAACCACCGTGATTTCGGGAACAACGCCGAAGCGAACCGGCAGGATCGAACACCCTATTCCGCCAGAGATCACAAGATCGCGCCCGCCTTCGCGAACATGACCATATGCATACCGGTTGCCGAATCGCGACGGCACAACTGGTGACCAGCCAAACAAACGCACCTGGCCGCCATGTGTATGCCCCGACAGGGTCAGTGCCACGCGGTCGGGAACGGTGGGAAATATGTCCGGTTCGTGCGCCATCATCACAATCGGTGCATCATCGGTAACATGCGAAAGCGTTGCAGGAAGATCATCCAATCCCTGAAACTCCTGACCACCTCGTTTCAGGGCAAGCTGATCCTCCAGTCCGGCCAACCAGATCCCCAACGATTCCAGTTTGATTGCCGCGTTAGACAGCACTGGTATCCCGTTCTGCTCAAGTGCCTGTGCATAGATGTTAGGGCCTCCACCGCGCTTTTGCGCGTTTTGGTCATCCCACCAATCGTGGTTGCCCAACACGGCATAGACGCCGTGTTTCGCATGCAGACCGACCAGTAGGCGGGCCAGGTCCGCAATTGGCACTGCGCGGGACACCATCTTGTGCCCTGCGGCGTAGTCTCCAAGCAACAATACCAAATCGGGCGATAACGCATTTGTTCGCCGCACAATTTGCTGAATTTTGCGCAATCCGACATGGGGCTCACCCGCATGCAAATCGGCCAGAACAGCAATACGCACAGGTGCCGCGGCCCAGTCCGGACGCTTCAACCGCCATTTCCGCACGCGCAACCGCAAAGCCGGTTCAATGAAAAACCCATACAGGGACGCAAAAAGGCCTGCCAGCGTCACCGCTAGCAGGCCTTTGATGAACCCTCGTCGGGTCAATGGATCACATCCGCGACGCGACGTTTTCCCAGTTCACCAGATTGTCGAGGAAGTTCGACAGATAAGCCGGACGCTTGTTGCGGAAATCGATGTAGTAAGAGTGCTCCCAAACGTCACAGCCCAACAGCGCGGTCTGGCCAAAGCACAGCGGGTTCACACCGTTCTCGGTCTTGGTCACAGCCAACGACCCGTCAGCGTTCTTGACCAGCCATGCCCAGCCCGAGCCAAACTGACCGGCGCCAGCAGCGCTAAACTGCGACTTAAACTCGTCGACCGAACCGAAGCTTTCGGTCAAAGCTTTTTCCAGCTCACCGGGCATCGCGTAGCCACCAGGGCCCATCATTTCCCAAAACTGGTTGTGGTTCCAAAGCTGGCTGATGTTATTGAAGATACCGTTTTGCGCGACGGCGTTTGCGTCGTAGGTGCCAACGATGATGTCTTCCAGCGACTTGCCGTCCCATTCGGTTCCAGCGATCAGTTTGTTGCCGTTGTCGACATAGGCCTTGTGGTGAAGATCGTGGTGATATTCCAGCGTTTCCGCGGACATGCCCTTGGCTGCCAGCGCGTCATGTGCATAAGGAAGATCAGGAAGTTCAAAAGCCATGTCGGCCCCCTGTAAATGTAAGTTGCGGTTCCAAAGGTTAAATGCTTTGGCAACCGTCGCAGGTCAAGGGCTGAGACAAGAAAACCCGGAGGCGGCAATGCTGACACAGGCGCGCAAGATGTTCTACCGCGCCCGCGGATATTATGCGGGCACCCTGAACGGCGAGCCGTTCCGCCTGGATCCTTATCATTCAAAATTCTGGCGCATGGCGGCGGCTGGCCACTGGGAGCCCGAGACCTTTTCCGTGCTCGACAGGTATCTGTCCCCAACCAGCGATTATCTGGACATAGGTGCGTGGATCGGCCCTACCGTGCTGTATGGTGCCCGCAAAGCCCGACATGTCTGGTGTTTCGAACCGGATCCAACGGCGTTTCGACATCTTGCGTGGAACCTGGAGCTGAACGACATCCAGAACGTTTCGGCTTTTGGGGTGGCACTTTCGGACCAGTTCGGCGTAGCGCGCATGGCTTCGGTCAGGGGTGAACCAGGAGATTCCACCAGCTCACTGCTGCATGACGGCGCACACGGCAGCGATGCGTTGACGATTGCATGGGATCAGTTCGAAGCCGCCAATGATCTATCTGCTGTGTCGCTGGTCAAGATGGATATCGAAGGAGCCGAGTTCTTTGTGTTACCAACACTATTGCCCTGGCTACGAAAACAACGGCCAACTCTGTACCTGTCGTTACATTCCCCCCTTTTGGCCGAACAGGACAGGTTGGAACGCACCAAAACGCTGCTGGAGCAACTGAGTTTCTACCCCAATATCACCACCGACAAGCTGCAACCTGTTCAGGTCGAAATGCTATTGGAGCCCGAGGCGCTTGCACAATACCGGACGATCTTGTTGCACGGTTGATTTAGTGTCGGAAATTTCATCACCGAGCGGGTTTTTGCCATTGCGCTTACTCGGATAAATTGATCAGTCTTACACGCTAAATCAATGAGTATCGGAAAAAATGAAGTATCTTACGTTAGCTTTTATCACCACATTTTTTGCGCAAGGCGCGCTCGCTGAAACCGTAAACTATAGCTGCACGATGACCAAGCAGGACAGCCACGGCTGGATTGCGAAGGAATACGCGTTTCGCGTGGATGCAGAAAACAAAGCGGCGCTGGTTGCAGACAATCCCGAGTGGCTTGCCACACGGTTCAAAGATCGCGGTGCCAAAGGCTATCGACTGTCGTGGAACCGAACAATGATAGCCTCTGCAGGCGGTAACCTGCGTGTTCGATACCAAGCCAATCTCAACCCCGCCAAGAAAAGTGTGACTGTAAGAATGGCGTTTGTCAGCACAAACGCCTCAAACAAACCTTACGGCACCGGGACTTGTCGTATCCAAAAGTAAGCCAAGCTCCGGTAGTACCGGAGCTTGACAACCACACTTGGCAGCGGGTGCGAATAAATCGCACTGGTCTCAAGAGCCGTAGAGCGACTCGCCCGACTGCACCTTACAAGGCCCATCGCCTCTTGGGCGGTTGGTCGCATTCACCTGTGGGAACCGTGCTAGTAGATTCAGCTCTTGCGTTTTCGGGTTCAACGTCGCGGTATAGCTGACATAAGCAGTCCCGCCTTGGCTCATGGGAATATTCATTTTCCATGTCATTCTGTACTCACCCTTGCGGGTGGTTTTGAATTTGGTGTCCTTGGGCTGTCCATCCAGTTCGTGGATATAGACATCGTACACACGGGCGCGCTTGTTTTCAGCATCCACGCTCAAGATGACCCGTTCAGAAATCCAACCCTGCTCAAGGTTATGCAAGCTACAATCGTAGGTTATGACTTCGGCTTGAGAAGCCCCGGCAAACAATCCAGCAACCAGTGCTGTGATAGCAAACTTCATGATTTAGTACCCCTCGAAATGCTTATGAATTTACTTTGGCGTTGCGACCGCTACGCATTTTCCGGTGGCGTACCCATCCCGCGGTAAATAGGCACTAGGTGAGGACGACCGAGCTGTAGCTTTCATTGTCTTCCGGTCCAAAAAGACTGAGAATTCCTGAGTTTTCAGGTCAATGGCATCAATAACAGACTCGTTCGACGCAATGCTGCGTCCGCTTGCAGAATAAACGTAGTTCTCACCGACCCATCCAATCGAAAGACGTCGGATACTGTCGCGCTTGACCCGGCCGGGTCCGGAGTGAGTGTTGATGTCGGGAATATCGACCTCATGGATGAGTGCCGAGCGGCCAAATTCATCTACCGAAAAAACCAGGTGGCTTGGCGTCGGGCGATTCACAAGGCCACGTCCAAAATGGCACTCGAAACTTTCTTTGAAGGTTTCGGCAATTCCGGCTGCGGGCGTTACCAATAGGCTCAACGCCAAGGTGATTATCTTAGTTTTCAAATTTGAAGCTCCGTTTGTTTACTTTGGCGCGGTGACAAGCAGGCATTTGCCTTTAGCATGGCCATCCCGCGAAACATTTAACCTAAGCGCGTTGGACCGCACGTTGGCCTTCATTGTGCGGCGGTCGAGAAAAATCGTGAACTCGACATCTCGCAAATCTACAGCTCGCGGCCGGGTTTCGTTGGATGCAACACTTCTTCCACTTGCGGAAAAGATGTATTCTCTCCCGCTCCAAGCGATCGACAACCGGCGAATGCTATTCCGTGTTATCTGACCCGACCCCTTCAGGGTGTCGATCTTTGGAATTTCAACGTTGTGCAATAAAGCCGAACGACCAAATTCGTCGATCGAAAACAGAACGCGCGTTGGCGTTGGGCGGTTTCGGATACCTTTGCCAAACGTACACTCAAATGTCTCTGTGTACGTCTCTGCAACCAAAGGTGAAGTTTGAGCGTACAGGGCTATCAAGCAAGCAAGCAGTATTCTGGTCATTTTTTCTTTGAAATTATTATGCGTGGGTCAAGAAGGCCATCAGCAAGGCCTCATTCTTCTTTACAAAAAAATTATCTTAACAATAGGTTAACCCATATTCATTGACAGACTTCTTGCTCTACGTTGAGGCGAGAGTTCTACGCACCTACGCCGGTTTCGATATTGATCAACTAAACCCCTAGATGTTTCCTTGATGAGACCGCAACATCAAAAGAAAATGGCCGCCCTAGTGTCGTAAGGCGGCCACAGTTCAATCAGTGAATGTTTCTGGAGCGCCTAGTAAACCCCAACCTCGCTGCCGGGCTGTGCCGCAACTTTCAGCAGGTTGAACGCGTATTCTGCAGCCGACCGGAAGCAGACCACGCGGAAGGTATCGGCATCGTCCATCCAGAAAGCACCGGCAACCTGCGCAAGGCGCGAGCGGCGGATTTGGCCGGGCTGAAAGGCCTCGACCGACAGTTCGACCGGGGCCAGTTTTCCAAGGACCTCGCGCCCGCTTGCACCCGAGATACGGAAGACCGCGCGCGCATCCGAGACGTTGACTGCCAAAGCGTGGACACCGCTGAGCGCGTTGTTCATTGCTGCCAGTTTGGCCTCAACCTCGGCATAAGGAACCAGAACCAGCAGCTCATCCGATGACATCCAGCAGACGCCCGTGTCTCCGTCGACATTGGCCTCGCGCTGACCCGGCATCTTCTGGCCGGTCGCGTCCTTCACGGCCTTGATCAGAACCTTGTCGGACAAGTTGCCGCGCAACGTGATCATACCCTGCAGGCCGCATTCTTCGACCCGGGCGATACCGTCATAGCTCGCGTGGTTCAGTGCGCTAATGGGTTCAGACATTCTGCTTCTCCCCGTCCTTGTCGAAGAAGATCGGATCCACGATCTTTGCCTTGTAGATTATGCCATCGGTGCCCGGGAATTCGACAATCTCGCCCATGCGATCAGGACCGTGTTTGATCAGCCCCATGGCGATGCCTTTACCCAGATTGGCCGAGTAATAGGTCGAGGTTACGCGCCCGATCATGTTGCGCTGACCGTTGGCATTGACGCCCTCACCCACCGCATAAGCCCCGTCAGGGACAACCGATCCATCCACAGTCTCGAGACCGACCAGCTTCCAACGTTCGGGATCGGCCATATGGCTGCGCGAATGGGCGCGTTTGCCTAGGTAATCCTCTTTCTTTTTCGACAGCGCCCAGTGCAGCCCCAGATCCTGCGGGATCACGGTGCCGTCGGTCTCGTCACCGATCATGATAAAGCCTTTTTCGGCTCGCAAGATGTGCAAACACTCTGTGCCGTACGGCATCACGCCAAACTCTTTGCCCGCGTCCATCAGAGCATCCCAGAACGCTTGACCCCGGCTAGCTGGCACCGCGATCTCATAGGACAATTCACCTGAGAAAGAGATACGATAGGCGCGACAATCGAAGTCACCGATCTTGCCATCGCGCCACTCCATGAAGGGCAGCGCCTCTTTCGAGACATCCATGCCGCCCAGCTTTTCCAGAACCTTACGGGCGTTGGGGCCAACCACGGCGACCTGCGCGTATTGCTCGGTCACGTTGGCGACATAGACTTTCCAGTCCCACCACTCGGTTTGCAGCCATTCTTCCATGTGACCATGGATGCGTTCAGTGCCGCCCGTAGTAGTGTGGCAGAGCCACGTGTCTTCGTCGATACGGGCAACAACGCCGTCATCGATCAGGAAGCCGTTTTCTGAACACATCAGGCCATAGCGGCATTTGCCGACCTTCAGCGTGGACATCATGTTGGTATACATCATGTCCAGAAACTTGCCCGCATCCGGACCTTTGACGATCAACTTGCCGAGCGTTGAAGCATCCAGCAGACCGAGGTTCTCGCGGGTGTTCGTCACTTCGCGGTTTACGGCGTCATGCACGGACTCACCGGGACGAACATAGGCATAAGTCCGGCGCCAGTGGCCGACCGGTTCCCAATCTGCACCGTTCTTGTCGTGCCAGTTGTGCATCGGTGTTTGGCGGATGGGTTGGAACGTATCACCGCGCGCCTCGCCGCCAATCGCACCCATCGAAATAGGCGTGTAAGGCGGGCGGAAGGTGGTGGTGCCGACCTTAGGAATCTCGGAGTCTAAAGCATCAGCAAGGATCGCCAGACCGTTGATATTGCTCAACTTACCTTGGTCCGTTGCCATACCCAGAGTGGTGTAACGCTTGGTATGTTCAACGCTTTCGTATCCTTCGCGCGCTGCCAGCTGAACGTCAGACACTTTGACGTCGTTCTGGAAATCCAGCCAGGACTTCATGCGCAGCTGAATCTCGGCATTCGCTGGCATCAGCCAGACCGCTTCCATTGGCGCTTCGGCCGTCGCCTCGCCAGTGGGCGCTTTGGTGTTCTTGGGCTTAAAACCCGCCGCTTTAGCGGCCGCCTTGCCTGCCGCATGCGCATCGGTCAGCACGTCGCCCAGCGCCAGTGGCCCGTTCGAAGCGCCGGCGGCTACGACAAACCCTGCGCCATCCGCGCCCAAAGGCGGGCGTTTTGGATCAGGACGGAAATGAGCGTTTGCGTCATCCCAGATCAACTTGCCGCCGCAATGGGACCACATGTGAACAACCGGAGACCAGCCGCCTGACATGGCAACCGCATCGCACTCGACCTCTTCACGGGCACCGCCAACACCTTCCTGATTGCAGATCGCGACTTTCTTGACGCGCTTGCCGCCTTTGACCCTGGCAATGGCTTTGCCCGGATCCACCCGGATGCCAAGCTGACGCGCTTCTTCTGCCAGCGAACCCGCGGCGGCGCGCGCGTCAACGACCCGCAGCACATCAACACCTGCTTTCTTCAGAATGATAGCTGTACGATAAGCGTCATCATTGTTCGTTGCGACAATCACACGTTCGCCAGGTGTCACACCCCAGTTCACCGTATAGTCCCGCATGGCAGAGGCAAGCATTACGCCGGGAACGTCATTTCCGGCAAATGACAGTGGGCGCTCAATCGCCCCTGTCGCTGTGACAACCTGCTTGGCGCGGATACGCCATAAACGGTGACGAGGGCCTTGTGTGCCCGGTTTATGATCGTTCAGACGCTCGTGGCCCAACACATAGCCGTGGTCATAGACCCCTGCGCCCATGCAGCGCGCGCGCATGGTTACGTTATCCAGTGTTTCCAGTTCGGAGACCAATTGTTCCACGAACTTATCCACAGGCTCGCCATTGATCGCGCCGCCGTCAACCGGAGCGCGACCGCCCCAATGGGCGCTCTGCTCGATCAGCAGGACCTTGGCGCCAGATTGCGCGGCAGCCTTGGCGGCCTGCAGCCCTGCGACACCTCCGCCGATGACCAGAACATCGGTGAAAGCGTAGAAGTGCTCATAGGTGTCGGCGTCCTTGGTTTCCTTGTCCGGCGCTTTGCCAAGACCGGCCGATTGCCGGATGAAGGGTTCGTACACATGTTTCCAGAATGGCTTGGGGTGGATGAACATCTTGTAGTAGAAACCCGCCGGCAGGAACCGGGACAGATAAGTATTCACCGAACCGATATCGAACTCCAGGTTCGGCCAGTGGTTCTGCGACACAGAGGTCAGACCATTGAACAGCTCGGTCGTTGTGGCGCGTTGGTTCGGCTCGAACCGGCTACCCTGCCCCAGACCGACAAGCGCGTTTGGCTCTTCCGCACCGCTGGCGACCACGCCACGTGGGCGGTGATACTTGAACGATCGGCCCATCATCATCTGGTCATTGGCCAGCAAGGCCGAAGCAAGCGTGTCGCCTTCGTACCCCTGCATAGAGGTGCCGTTGAAGGTAAAGGTGACCTTTTTCGACCGGTCAATCAGTCGGCCTTGATTTGCGAGACGGGTGCTCATGGTGCGGACCTTTCGCAGATGGAGGCGTCGGAGCCTCCGGCGGGAGTATTTTTAAAAAGATGAAGCATCAGTCGAGCTCTCTCCACGTCCAACCAGGGCGTTTGGCTGTGATGGCATCCTTGATCTCTTTCGGCGGCTCAAATACCTGCGCAGTGTAAGTGCCAAAGACTTCGAGTGTTTGCGTGCAACGGGCCGCGTGGAACCACTTGCCGCAGCCGTTGGCATGGCGCCAGCGTTCGAAATGAACGCCTTTGGGGTTTTCACGCATGAACAGGTAGTCGTGGAACTCGTCATCCGATGAGCCTGGGCCGAACCGTTTCAGGTGCGCCTCGCCACCTGCGGCCAGTTCTGTTTCTTCGGCATCGACGCCGCAGTACGGGCAATTCAGGATCAGCATGACGTCACTCCTCGCTTGAAACTCAAAGGCCCCACGCCCAGATTGCAGGCATGAATACAGGACCTTTGATAACGCTTTTGATTGGCACTTTTGCGCTGATCGGATTGGTTTGGCTGCTGATCAGACGCCACTCTCGCGGGCGATATTCTCAAGACCTTCGACAGACACACAGCCCCCACGCTCCGAACGCCAGTTATGACCACAGAAAGGCGATCAACAAGGGCGTGAAAGGTGACTACCCGCAAGATTTTTAGTGAGACAGCCGGTTTTCCGGCGCGCTCCAGAGAATACGCCACCATCAGTGCGCCACCCCGGCGGCGACGCTTTCGTCGATAAAGCGGCCCTCTTTGAAACGGTCCAGCGTGAAGGCTTCGGTCAGCGGTGAATGACCCGTGGCCATCAGCTGTGCCATGCCCCAGCCTGAACCAGGGATGGCCTTGAAGCCACCAGTGCCCCAACCGCAGTTGATAAAGCACCCGCCCAAAGGTGTTTTCGACAGGATCGGGGACCGGTCGCCGGTCATGTCCACGATCCCGCCCCACTGACGCAGCATCTTCAGGCGCGAGATCATCGGGAACGTCTCGACCAAAGCCCGCACGGTTTCTTCGATGTGATGGAAAGATCCACGTTGGGTGTAGTTGTTGTAACCATCGGTCCCTCCGCCGATCACCATCTCGCCCTTGTCGGATTGCGACATATAGCCGTGCACGGTGTTGGCCATCACGACGACGTCCATGCAGGGCTTGATCGGCTCGGACACAAGCGCCTGCAGCGAAATCGCTTCGAGTGGCAGACGGAAACCCGCCATTTCGGCCAGCTGACCGGAATGACCTGCGACGATCATGCCCAGCTTGTCACAATCGATGGCGCCTTTCGTGGTGTCGACCCCAACAACACGACCGTTTTCCGACCGAACGCCAGTCACTTCGCATTGCTGGATAATGTCCATGCCCATGGCTGAACATGCGCGGGCATAGCCCCAAGCCACAGCATCGTGGCGCGCGGTGCCGCCGCGGTCCTGCCACAGCGCGCCCAGAACCGGATAGCGCGGGCCGTCGAGGTTGATGATCGGCACCAGTTCCTTGACACGTTTAGGCGTGATCCACTCGGTCTTGACGCCTTGCAGTGCGTTGGCGTGGGCGGTGCGCTGATAGCCACGGATTTCGTGCTGGGTCTGCGCCAGCATCATCACACCGCGCGGGCTGAACATGACGTTGTAGTTCAGGTCCTGGCTTAGATCCTCGTAGAGGCTGCGGGCTTTTTCATAAATCGCCGCCGACGGGTCCTGAAGATAGTTTGACCGGATGATGGTGGTGTTCCGCCCGGTGTTGCCGCCGCCCAGCCAGCCTTTTTCAATCACTGCAACGTTTTGGATGCCGTAGTTCTTGCCCAGGTAATAGGCGGTCGCAAGACCATGCCCACCAGCACCTACGATGATGACGTCATACCGCTTTTTTGGTTCGGGCGAACGCCAGGCGCGCTCCCATCCGGTGTGATGGCGCAGCGCTTCCCGCGCCACAGCAAAGGCTGAATAGTGTTTCATATGCGAATCCATCCGGTTCGGTGATTGGGCGCAGATATGCCGTGTACCGACAGTTTACCCCTGCCGTGCAACGCCGCAATAACGCACTATTGCGACATGTGCGCCATTCGCGGCCATTTGTCCCTTTTGTCGGACGGCTTGCGGGTCTAAGTCAGAGCAGCCACTTCGGAGGGGCCATGACGTTCTGGGTTCTGATATTTCTTGTCGCGCTGCTGATTGCGGCTTTCCTAAGCTACACGCTGTTGCGCAACCGGCGCAGCGATGAGCCAGCGGCCGCCTACGACCTGCGGGTTTATCGTGAGCAGCTTGCGAGCGTTGACCGCGACCTGGCCCGCGGCGTGATTGGTGAGGCCGATGCCGATCGTGTTCGCACCGAAATCTCGCGTCGCATTCTGGCAGCTGACGCCCAAATGAAAGACGAAGGCAAAAGCGGTGGCCCAACACGATCTGTATCGGTCGTTGCAATTGCGCTACTTACGCTGGTTCTGATCGGTGGTGCCATGGCGATGTACCACCGGATGGGGGCGGTGGGACTACCAGACATGCCTCTGACCGCTAGGGTGGACATGGCCAAAGAGGTCCGAGCCAATCGGCCCTCTCAAACCGCCGCTGAAGAATTGGCGCCCCCAGCTGTGCCTCGGCAGTTGGAAGATAGCTATGCCAGTCTTTTGAAGCAATTGCGCGACACGGTTGCCGCACGCCCCGACGATCTGCAGGGCCATATGCTACTGGCCCAGCACGAAACCAACGCAGGTAATTTCACGGCAGGATACACGGCACAGAAGAAAGTGGTTGAGTTATCCGGCGAAGCGGCGACAGCGGACGCTTACTCGGATCTAGCCGAGATGATGATCCTTGCGGCAAGTGGATATGTCTCGCCCGAGGCCGAACAGGCCCTGGACCAAGCGCTTAAGCGTGATCCCCGGCATGGCCCGGCCCGGTATTATTGGGGCCAGATGCTGGCCCAGGTTGGGCGACCGGATATTGCTTACCGCGTGTGGATGGAAACCGTGCAGGACGCCCCGCCTGGCGCGCCATGGGCGGATGCCATTCGCGGACAGATTGAAGAACTGGCCTTCCGGGCCGGTGTTTTCAACGCTCCCGACCTGAGTGCCGCAACAGCCCAACCCGGCCCAAGTCAGGGTGACGTTGCTGCCGCAGCCGAATTGAGCCCGGAAGAGCGGCAAGAGATGATTCAGGGGATGGTGAACCAACTGTCCGACCGTCTGGCCACCGAAGGAGGATCGCCCGAGGAATGGGCCCGTCTGATTGCGGCGCTTGGTGTTTTGGGTCAGGCCCAGCGCGCCATAGACATCCGCGATGAAGCCGTGATCGTGTTTGCTGACAACGCCGCCGCGCTGGAAATGATCGACGCAGCAGCACTTCAGGCCGGGATTGCACAATGATTCACGATGAATTTGAAGTCTTTGCCGCAGCCCTATCGCCGGTGTCTGCGCTGATGGGTCTGGATTTGGGTGAAAAGACCATCGGTGTTGCCGTTTCGGACCGAATGCGCACGGTTGCCAGCCCCTTGGAAACGGTGAGACGCAAGAAATTCACGCTGGATTCCGCCCGTTTACTAGAGCTTGTGGATGACCGTGAAATTGGCGGCATCCTGTTGGGCCTTCCCAAGAATATGGACGGCACCGAAGGGTCGCGCTGCCAATCCACTCGTGCGTTTGCCCGCAATCTGTCGCGGTTGACCGAATTGCCAATCGGGTTTTGGGACGAACGGCTCAGCACGGTTGCGGCAGAAAAGGCACTGCTTGAGGCGGATACGACACGAAAACGTCGCGGACAGGTTATCGATCACGTTGCTGCCGGTTATATCTTGCAGGGGGCGCTCGACAGGATGCGCTTTTTGTAACGGTCGGAGACCACTGATGACAAATATGGTTTGGAAACGGAACGAGGTCGAAAGCCCTTGCATCCAGATCTGCGTCGTCCATCCGACCGAAAAGATCTGTACAGGTTGCTATCGGACCATCGACGAGATCTCCAGGTGGTCCAAAATGGACTGTACCGAGCGGGCCGAGGTGATGGCAGATCTGCCAGAGCGCAAACCAAGGCTTTGCAAGCGGCGTGGCGGACGAGCGGCCAGATTGAACCAGCCCTAAGGCCTTTGTTCTAAATAATTACTTGTGTGTTTTCTTAGCCGCATGAAACCTGCATGCAGTCGAATCGTATGCAAATTGTTCGCCTCAAGCTTGGGTCGAAGCAGCTCGACTATCTCGGATTGATTTGTAGTTAGCGTCTGAGCCTGAGCCTCGGGTCTGAACGTAGAGCACCAGAGATGGACATGCTAAACGTACGTATCCGAAGTATGTTTTTTGCAAACGGCATAACCCGCCTCTCGGATACTCCGACTTGGTTTGTCCTGCGTCACTGTAGATCTGGTCTGAACTCCGAGGGGGGAAAGAGTTCGAAGACAACGGCTTGAGTGAGTGGCGATCCACAGCGACGCAATGCGAGTTATCAGAATTCCCGCTGGTTTGGAGGGAATACCCTCGCTCTTTTATTTTCTTGACCAATCAGTCAAGAAATAAACTCAAAAAGTGATACCTTACGTGACGTCCTTCACGCCAAAATTCGAGTTGAGTCTTAATGTGACGTCTCCGGTACGCCTGCATCGACGGTTTGGCGTTAAGCATCGTGCGACTATATCCGCGTTTCGAAGAGGTCCGACCGGTGCTGGACCCCGGTCGAAATGTCGGAAACGAGGTTACCCGATCGCCAACCAGTTCTTGGCATTTTCATAATCTTCAGACCCGAAAAACTGCGTTCGGGTCCCCAGTACATGGCTGGCCACCCTTTGCGCCATGTGTTGCCAGGATTTGTCTCCGACAATGGCTGCGCGATCTAGCATCCCGATATGCCGGCTGGCCAACCTGAAATGAGCCGCAAGGGCCGACAACCCCTGCCAACCATCGAAGTCTCTCAGATCGATCAACAGGCGGAAGCCCGACCGGTCCTGTAACAGCGCGTCCAAGTCCTTTTCCGTTTGCTTGTATTCCTCAGGATCTAGCTTGCCCAACAGGCTTACCTGAACACAAGGATCACCCAGATCGGTGACGTGAATTGAACCGAGTGACTCGCGCATCCAACGGCGGGCTGCCTCTAGTTCTGCCATTTCGAATACCTGAACAGGGCATGGCAGAATCGGAGCGGCAAGACGAATACTTGTCTGAACCCATCCCTGATCCGCCACAACGCCAATCCGTTCGAACCCGCGCCAATGACTTAGGCCCAGCTTGGTATCTGACCACGCCGCACCCAGATCGTAGCCTTTGAATTCAGGCTGTACGATTGCCAGCAGCCGCACCGCGTTATGTTCGGCCAAGGCCGCCTCGATCGCAGGAACCAGAGTGTTGGTGTAATCCGAGCTGGTGACCTGACCGGAAAGCTCAACCTCGATCAGTGCGCCATCAGAATTTGTATGAACCGTAATCATGGATCAAATCCCTCAATGTCAATGAATGACAAGAGGTTAGGGAAGTTTGATCCATTCGGCTACACCCCCGGCAAATTCCGGTCGAAAATAGGCGATCATCCGTCCATCGGGGCTCGCAGTCGCAGTTGCCCCCCACGGTGCCACCCCGTGCAGACAATGGCGATGCAACAGATACGCCTCGCCAGGTTTGGCAGGCAATTCGATCCGACGGCAGGTCTCAAATATCTCACGACGTGTCGCCTGATAAACCTCGGTGATGTCGACCTCGTGCAAGGTTTCGTGCGGGTGATCTGCAAGAGCGAATTCAAACGCATCGCGGATGAGGATATGGCTCCCTTCCCACAAGACCATCGGCGCGGCGTCCTCGCTTGCTTCGGTGAGCGGAATGCCCAGAATCCAAGCATGTGGTTCGTCGATCCTGCGGCGCCGATCTGGCCCGATAGGACGCAATCCATCCACATGGGCCGCATCGCGGTTTCGGCGATACCGACCCGCCGCCTCGCTTTCCCCACAGCGCGGACGCGGATAGCCGGGATAGATGACCGAGACCTGCCCCTTGTGCAAAGGCAATTTGCCATAATGCTCGGCCAGAAAATCGATAGCCGGGCCAGACAGTGGCCGGGACTGTGCCACCCTGCCCTCGGTATCATTGGGCAAGGCATCCACGCCAACAAACCAAGTGCCTTCGCAATCCATCCATTCGGCAAATGCAGGATTGGAGACGGATTCGCAGGCGACTGGCAGAGCATGGTTCACCCATTCAGCCACAGTCGGATCGTAGGGAAACTTTACCCATCCCTTGGACCAGAAATCTTTCACCACCCCAATGCCTTGCGTAACATGTTTAACGCCACCAGCGTCAGGAACACAGCGAAGACGCGCTTTAGCGGTTTCGGGTCCATCGCGTGCGCCAGTCTAACCCCCCAAGGCGCGGTGATCATTGTCATCGCCACGACGATTCCAAAGGCCACAATGTTCACAGCCCCAATGGTCCAAGGTGGTCGATGGTCCGCATCAATAGCCAGAAACAGAAAGCCGAAAACAGACGGCACTGCAATGATCACACCAAACCCGGCCGCCGTCGCCACCGCCCTGTGAATGGGCGTATTGAATAAGCTCATCAACGGGACGCCAAAACTGCCGCCTCCGATCCCCATCAGGACGGACAGAAACCCAACAGATGGCGACAGCGCAGCGCGCCTGACGCCTTTGGGCATTGCGTCACCCAGTCGCCAGTCCGAGCGGCCAAGCCCCAGATAGGCCCCGATCACCATACCCAAAACACCAAACAACGCCTGCAACGCCTCGGTCCTCAAGGCGGAGGCCACCAAAACACCAAAGACGGCCCCAATTGCAATGCCGGGGCCCCAACCGCGCAGGATATCCCAATCCACTGCGCCCTTTTTGTTATGGGCCAGAACGGATCGGATCGAGGTGACGATGATCGTGGCAAGGGATGTGGCCAGGCACAATTGCATCAGCTGTGGACCACCATATCCAAGCGTCTGGAACGCATAGAAAAAAGCGGGCACCAAAACGATACCACCACCTACCCCCAAAAGACCGGCCAGCACGCCGGCCAGAGCCCCGATCACAAGCAAAAGGCCCAGCATCTGGGCCAGCAACATCGTCTCGGGCATCATTCCCCCAGTCCGGCTTTGAACCGGAGTTTCCTTCGATCAAACCTCGGCCAAAGGCGCCACGCGATCAAGCGCCTGCAACATAACCTCGGGTCCTGCCCCGTCATGCACTGCCCCTTCGGACAACGCCCGCCGCCAAGCCCGCGCGCCGGGCCGTCCCGCAAATAGCCCGAGCATATGACGCGTGATTTGGTGCAGTCGCCCGCCATTGGCAATATGCCGTTCGACATAAGGAACCATTTGTCGAACAATGGCAATCGGATCACGGGCAGTCCCCGTCTTGAATATGCGTGTGTCAGCCTCGGACAGGATATCTGTTGGCTGGTGATAGGCGGCTCGTCCTATCATCACGCCGTCAAGGCCCGCATCCAAATGCGCCGTCGCCTCATCCAAGGACGTGACACCCCCATTGAGGGAAATGTGAAGATCCGGGAAATCCGCTTTCATCTGGTGGACCAGATCATAGTCCAAGGGCGGAATGTCCCGATTCTCCTTGGGGCTGAGGCCTTGAAGCCAGGCCTTGCGCGCATGAATCGTGACACGCTCGCATCCAGCAGTGCGAATTTGGTCTAGAAACGCGGGCAAAACATCCCTCGGCTCTTGCGCGTCGACACCAATCCGGCACTTGACGGTCACGTCCACATTCACAGCTTCACCCATCGCCGCGACACATTCAGCGACCCGCATTGGGTCTTTCATCAGCACAGCACCAAAGGTGCCCGACTGAACCCTGTCCGATGGGCAGCCGCAATTCAGGTTGATCTCATCATATCCCGCATCCGCCCCAATGCGGGCAGCCCGCGCCAACTCTTCCGGATCCGATCCGCCAAGTTGCAGTGCAACCGGGTGTTCGGCATCATTGTACTCCAACAAATGCAGGGCACCGCCACGGACCAGAGCAGGAGCCGTTACCATCTCGGTATACAACAGCGTTTCCGAACTCAGCAGCCGGTGCAGGTACCGGCAATTGCGGTCCGTCCAGTCCATCATCGGCGCCACGCTTAAACGTGCGGCTTTGTTGGCCTTGCCAGTCACAGCAACGATTCCGTCATACAAGGGTTTGCAATCCTGTTTACCTGTCTCGAGATATCGGTAGTCCGAATCGGGCCGCAGAGGATTAACACATTCTCGCCCGACCTTCCCATTGGTAGCGTGTCAGACTTACACACCAGCTTTCTCGGCTGCGATGCCATATCGGCTGATTATCATTTCGACACTGTTTTCAATCGTCTCTGCCATTTCCGATTGGCTGAGAACTTCGCCCGTGAATAGCATCGGCCAGAACGCGCGGGCCTTGATCAGACCAATAAATTCGCGCCCGGCCTGTTCCGGGTTGTCGATCCGCAACTGACCGTCCTCAGACGCATCGCGAAGCATGTCGATAAACCTAGCCGTCTTGTCCAGTTTGCCCTGTGCCTCAGCCGCGAGCGCCGGGTTGCGCAAGGTTTCGCTTATCACCATGCGCGACATCGCGATGACGTCTGGCAGCATGAGAATACGCCCTTCAGCCCAGGCCAATTCAGTCAATTGCTCACGAATACCGCGTCCTTTTTCGTATCGGATCTCCAATACTTCGGCAAACCGGCTCGACAGCTCGATCACAATCGAGCGGAACAGATTTTCTTTACTTTCGAAATATTTGTACAGCGTCCGCTTGGACACCTCGGCCCGGGCCGAGATGCGATCCATGCTCGAAGCGGCAAAGCCCTTTTCCTGAAATTCGGCCACGGCAGCTTCGATAATCTGTGCGCGCTTTGACGCGTTTGGTGTACTGCATTCGTTCATGTCAGAGCTATAGACCTATTGACGGGCTTGGGTCAAACGCTACGTAAACTCTGCAGTTTACACCCGTGAAGATTTGTGTAACTTGTAAACCCGCCAGTTTACCGATTCAGGAAACCAGCGCGAACAGGAGAGTCCCCCTATGGCTTTGACTTTGAAATTGAACGGCGAAACCCACACGGTTGACGCCGAACCCGGCACGCCCTTGCTGTGGGTGATCCGGGATGAGCTTAAGCTGACCGGAACCAAATTCGGCTGCGGCGTCGCCTCATGCGGCGCCTGCACCGTGCATGTGAATGGAGAGCCAACACGCTCGTGCCAGACCTATGTCGAAGACGTTGAAGATGCCGAAATCACCACGATCGAAGCCATCGGTGATGATAAGATCGGTGCTGCGGTACAGCAGGCCTGGGTCGAACTGGATGTGGTTCAATGCGGCTATTGCCAGTCGGGTCAGGTAATGTCAGCGGTTGGGCTGCTGTCCGAGAATCCAAAACCATCTGCCGATGAAATCGACGCATACATGCATGGCAATGCCTGCAGATGCGCCACCTATCAACGCATCCGCGCTGGCATTCAGCGCGCATCTGACATTCTGGAGGCCTGATCCATGACCATCAACACCTCCCGCCGTGGATTTTTGAAGGGCGCTGCAGCTGCTGGTGCCGTCTTGCTGGTCGGTGCACGCACGGACGGCGCGCTGGCGGCAGCTTCAACTGACTCCGCACAGTTCAACCCGTTTGTGAAAATTGACGCGGATGGCACAGTTACTGCTATCGTCAAGCATTTTGAAAAGGGCCAGGGTCCTGCAACCGGCCTACCAACGTTGATCGCCGAAGAAATCGGTCTGCGCATGGACCAGATCGAATACGAATTCGCCCCGTCCGACCCGCAGGTCTACAATAACCTTTTGTTTGGTCCATTTCAGGGAACAGGTGGATCCACCGCGATGGCAAACTCGTGGATGCAGTATCGTCAAGCTGGTGCCGCCGCGCGTGAAATGCTGATCAACGCCGCCGCACAAGACTGGGGTGTAGACGCGTCTTCCGTCACTATCGAAGAAGGCATCGTCAAAGCTGGTGACAAATCTGCCCCGATCAGCGAATTCGTTGCCGCAGCATCTCAGCTGGAAGTTCCGGCTGAACCACGCCTGAAAGATCCTGCAGAATTCCGCCTGATCGGCAACGAGGCCGTAAGACGCAAGGATTCGGCCATCAAAGGGAACGGGCAAGCGATGTATGCGATGGACGTGCATCTGCCCAACCAGATGATCGCCATGATCAAGCGCCCTGAAGCCAAAGGCGGGCTTGCCGTTAGCTTTGATGACAGCGGGTCGAAAGAAGTGAACGGCTATATCAACGCGGCGGTCCTGCCGAACCAGGCAGGCGTTGCGGTGTATGCTGAAAACACATGGGCCGCGATGCAAGCACGTGATGCGCTTGAGGTAGAATGGGATATGTCTGCGGCCGAGACCCGTCACTCGGATCAGATCAAGGCCGAGATCATGGCGGCATTGGACTCTGAACCTACCTACAATGTGAACAAAGCCGATGCGGCAGCAATTGCTGCGGCGATTGATGGCGCTGACAAGGTGATTGAAAAGACCTTTTACTTCCCCTTGTTGGCCCATGCAGCAATGGAGCCGCTGAACTGCACCATCGAGCAAACCGCAGACGGCAACATCGTTCTGCATGATGGCAGTCAGATGCCCACAGGCCCGCATATGGCCTACCAGCAAATCTTTGAACTGCCTGCCGAAAAGATTCAGATCAAAACAATGCTGGCTGGTGGATCTTTCGGACGACGTGCCACGCCGGACGCGGATTACCAGGTTGAGGCGGGTCTGGCCTTTGTGGTCACCGACCGGTCACGCCCGGTCAAGCTGGTCTGGACGCGCGAAGACGACATGCGCAGCGGATACTACCGCCCTGCGTTTGGCCACAAAGTCCGCGTTGGGCTGGATGCTGATGGCAACATTATCGGGTGGCATCATCAGGTGGCCGGACAATCGATCATGAAGGGCACGGCGTTCGAATCCTTCGCGGTTCATGACGGTGTCGACCACAGCTCGATCGAGGGTATTGCGGACAGCCCCTACACTATCCCCGGTATGGCCTTGGGTTTGACCGATACGCCAAAGGCAACATCGGTTTTGTGGTGGCGGTCCGTCGGCCACACTCACACCGCCTACACAATGGAAACGATGATGGATCTCGCAGCGCAAGCTGCAGGACGCGATCCTGTCGAATTTCGGCTGGCGCATCTGGCGAATGATGGTGATGCCGATCAGAAACGAAAGGCGGGCGTGCTGAAACTGGTTGCCGAAAAAGCCGGTTGGGGCAATGCGCCAGCTGGTCGGGCGCAAGGCATCGCGGTGCATAAGTCCTTCGGATCCTACGCCGCTCAGGTTGTCGAAGTGTCAGGCGATCCAGAAAACGGTGTTCGGATCGAAAAAGTCACCTGCGCCGTTGACTGCGGCATCGCAGTGAACCCCGACGTGGTTCGCGCCCAGATGGAAGGCGGGATCGGTTATGGTATCGGTCACGTGATGCGCGATCAGATCACGCTGACAAGTGGCGCTGTGGATCAGTTCAACTTCCCCGACTATGAACCACTGCGGATCGGGGACATCGCGGCAATCGATGTACATATCGTACCCTCTGCCGAGGCCCCGACCGGCGTGGGTGAACCTGGCACGCCGCCGTCGGCCCCTGCCCTGGCAAACGCGATCAGCGCGCTGTCAGGTGTCCACGTCGCGGAACTGCCGATGGTCGAAAATGGGGTCAACTTCTTCTGACTTGAACGTCCCGCGCCGGTCCCTTCGTGGGCTGGCGCGGAGAACCTTTATTCTCCGCAATGAAATAATTTGATCAAATTTCGTGACAAGTCGGAGCACCTCCAGTACATCTCGGGTAACGAGAGGAACGGAGGCCCCGATGGACCTGAGCGCCCTGCACAATATTCGCGTCACCGCCTGTGATCTGAACGGACAGATGCGGGGGAAACGCGTGCCGCCTGAATATGGCAGCAAGCTGAACAAAGGTTCGGTGCGCATGCCATTTTCAGCCCTGAACGTCGATCTGTGGGGAGCCGATATCGAAGGCAGCCCACTGGTGTTTGAAACTGGTGACGCCGACGGGATTTTGCTGCCGACCGGGCGGGGCCCTGTGCCGATGCCCTGGCTCAACTCTGAAACGGCTTTGGTGCCGATGTGCCTTTACGATGACGATGGCACGCCGTTTGCAGGCGACCCCCGCCATGCGCTTTCTACTGTGTTGTCGCGCTATGCCAAGCGGGATTGGTCTGTTGTTGCGGCGACGGAGTTGGAGTTCACGCTGATTGATGCATCCGGCCCGCGCCCGCAACCACCGACCAACCCAATGACCGGGCGCCGTCTGTCCGAGGAAGCCGTTTTATCAGTCGTCGAAATGGACGCGTTTGAAGCCTTCTTCACCGACCTTTATGATGGCTGCGCGGCTATGGGCATTCCTGCGCAGACCGCGATTTCCGAAAGTGGAATTGGCCAGTTTGAAATCAACCTGAACCATCAAGACGCCATGCGATGCGCCGACGATACATGGCTTTTCAAAGCGTTGACGCGCGGCTTGGCCAGAAAGCACGGGTTTGCAGCTACCTTCATGTCCAAGCCTTATCCAGACGACGCAGGCAACGGCATGCACATTCATTTCTCGGTCATCGACAGCAAGGGTCGCAATGTGTTCAATGATGGTGGGCTGGACGGGACAGACATCCTGCGGGCGGCTGTCGGCGGGTGCCTTCAGGCCATGCCCGGCAGCACGTTGATCTTTGCGCCACACGGCAATTCCTACACCCGGCTGGTGCCCGGCGCCCACGCCCCAACCGGCGCAAGCTGGGCCTATGAAAACAGAACCGCTGCCATCCGCATTCCTGGCGGCGCGCCCGAAGCGCGGCGTATTGAACATCGCGTGGCAGGCGGAGACATCAACCCGTACTTGATGCTGGCAGCCGTGTTGGGCGCAGCTCTGCTCGGAATCGAGGATAGCCTGCAACCACCGGACCCGATTTCAGGGAACGCCTACGAAATCGCAGGCCTGCCGCAACTGGCCTCCGACTGGGCATCAGCTATCGACGCCTTCGAAACCGACCCGCTGGTTGCGCGTATTTTTCCAGGCGACCTGATCCGATACATGGCGATGACAAAACGGCAGGAAATTGCGCGGTTCGCAGACCGCCCCGAAGACCAACACTGGCTGAGTTACCTAGAGGCGGTTTGACCCCTCTTGCCCAGCGCTTCCGAGTCCGCTAGATTTAATTTGATCAAATTCGGTGACCCATGAAAATCGGTATTCTACAAACCGGCCATACCCCTGACGTTCTGAAAAGCGAATTCGGGGATTACGATTCTCTGTTTCCGGCCCTTCTGGATGGAAACGGGTTTGAGTTTCAGACTTTTGCGGTCGTGGACGGGATTTTTCCAGCAGGCGCGCAAGACGCAGATGGCTGGTTGATCACAGGATCGCGCCACGGCGCCTATGAAGATCTGCCGTGGATCCCCAAACTTGAAGAACTGGTGCGTGACATTCACGGCAGCGACAAACCGTTGATAGGCGTGTGCTTTGGCCACCAGATCATTGCGCAGGCCCTTGGGGGCACCGTCGAGAAGTTTTCGGGAGGATGGGCTGTTGGCCGCACGACCTATGACCTTGGTGGCAAAAACGTGTGTCTAAACGCCTGGCACCAGGATCAGGTGACTGTCTTGCCCGAAGGTGCGCAAGTTCAGGGAAAAAACGAGTTCTGCCAGTATGCAATGTTGTCCTATGGCGACCAGATATGGACGGTGCAAGCGCATCCAGAGTTTTCCAACGAATTCGTTGCAGGCCTGATGCGCACACGTGGCAAAGGTGTTGTCCCGGAAAGCTTGATGCAGGACGCTGCAAACCGACAAACCGCCCCGGACGACAATGCCAAAATCGCACGATACATGGCGGACTTCCTTAAGAAAGCGAGGGCCTGATGGCCGATTGGACAGACGAACTGCCTCAGGCGGCAACGAATTACCTCGAAGGCCGCCGGCTGGACGAAGTTGAGTGTATCATTTCCGATTTGCCCGGCATCGCGCGCGGCAAGGCGGTTCCTGCGTCCAAATTCGCGCGGCAATCCTACTTTTATCTGCCCGACAGTATCTATTACCAGACGATCACCGGCGACTGGGGCGAAGCCGCGGGCGAAGACGGGTTCATCGAACGGGACATGATCCTAAAGCCGGATTTCTCAACTGCCAGCGCCGCGCCCTGGACTGGCGATTGGACGTTACAGGTCATTCATGACGCTTATGACCGAGAGGGCGAACCGGTCCCCTTCAGCCCACGCAACGTGCTGAAACGCGTTGTACAACTCTATCATGATCGGGGCTGGGACCCGATCGTCGCGCCCGAGATGGAGTTCTTCCTGGTTGCTCCCAACGTCGATCCGGCACAGGGGATCAAGCCCATGATGGGCCGCTCAGGCCGACCCGCAGCGGCGCGACAGGCCTATTCGATGACGGCCGTGGACGAATTCGGTCCGGTGATCGACGACATCTACGACTTTGCCGAACATCAAGGCTTTGAGATCGATGGCATCACGCAGGAAGGCGGCGCCGGGCAGTTAGAGATCAACCTGCGTCACGGCGACCCCGTCAAGCTGGCCGATGAGGTGTTCTATTTCAAACGCCTGATCCGCGAAGCCGCCTTGCGCCACAATTGCTTCGCCACCTTCATGGCAAAACCGATCGAGGACGAGCCCGGCTCGGCCATGCATATCCATCACTCGATCATCGATATGGAAAACGGCCAGAACATCTTCTCCGGCCCTCAGGGTGGAGAGACAGACGCGTTTTACCACTTCATTGCCGGGCTGCAGAACCACCTGCCCGCTGGCTTGGCAGTGATGGCGCCCTATGTGAATTCCTATCGTCGTTATGTCAAAGATCACGCGGCCCCAATCAATCTGGAATGGGCGCGCGACAACCGAACCACCGGCATTCGCGTCCCCCTGTCCGGTCCCGAGGCACGACGGGTTGAAAACCGCATCGCTGGAATGGATTGCAACCCGTATCTGGGTATCGCGCTGTCGCTGGCCTGCGGCTATCTGGGCCTGACCCAGCAGGAACGCCCCCGCCGCCAGTTCCACGGCGATGCCTATGAAGGTGAAGGGGACATTCCTCAGGTGATGGGCAACGCGTTGGACTTATTTGATGAAGCCACCGCCTTACACGAAATCCTTGGCCCGGAATTCGCACGGGTATACGGCATCGTAAAGCGGGCAGAGTACGAAGAGTTCCTGCAAGTGATCTCTCCATGGGAGCGTGAGCATCTGCTGATGAACGTCTGAGGCGACGCGATGAACCTGCTCTATTCCAACGACCGCAAGGCCGAGTATCCGCCAAGCTGGTATGCTGCAACGGCGCATCCGATGGACCGGTTTCCAGCGTTGGAAGGCGATACCAGCGCAGATGTCTGCGTCGTCGGCGGCGGGTACACCGGCCTTTCAGCGGCGCTACATCTGGCCAACGCCGGGCTTCGCGTGGTGGTGCTAGAGGCGCATCGCGTCGGCTTCGGCGCCTCAGGCCGCAATGGCGGTCAATTGGGCAGCGCGCAGCGGATGGCGCAGGAGGATCTGGAGCGTCTGGTGGGCGACGCAGATGCCGGCAAGCTTTGGGATTTGGCCGAAGATGCCAAGGATCTGGTTAAATCCTTGATTGCAGAACACCAGATCGACTGCGACCTCAAGCCCGGCGTGGCCGAGATGGCGCTGAGCGACTCTGACCGTGACGAATTGCATGAGCACGCCGCGCATCTTTCGGGCAAATACGGCTATGACCAGATCAAGGTTTTGGATGCGGAGGCCGGGCACGCGCTATGCCCGTCTCCGACTTACAAGGGCGGTTTTTTGGATATGGGGGCGGGTCATTTGCACCCGCTCAACTACGCCTTGGGTCTTGCCAAAGCGGCTGCAAAGTCAGGCGCCCGCATTCACGAAAGCACCGAAGTGCTGAACATCGAACAAGGCCCGCGCGTCTGCGTTCAGACCGCGCAGGGGCAGGTCACAGCCGATCACGTCATTTTGGCCTGCAATGGATATCTTGGCGATCTGAACCGGCAGGTGGCTTCTCGCGTTATGCCCATCAACAACTTCATCGCCGCGACTGAGCCACTCGGGGCCGACACAGCACGGGTTCTGACGCAGGACGTGGCGATTGCCGATACAAAGTTCGTCGTGAACTACTTCCGCCTTAGCGCCGATGGTCGCCTGCTGTTTGGTGGAGGTGAAAGCTATGGGTATCAGTTTCCGTCAGATATCGCCGCCACAGTTCGCAAACCGATGGCTCAGATTTTCCCTCATCTTCAAGACGTTAAAATCGACTACGCCTGGGGCGGGACCCTAGGCATCACGATGCGTCGGATGCCCTATCTGACGCGGGTCGCCCCCAACATCCTGTCCGCATCGGGCTATTCCGGCCACGGGGTCGGAACGGCCACCCATGCCGGTCAATTGATGGCTCTGGCCATACAAGGTCAGGCCGAAGGGTTTGACACCATGTCTCGCGTGCCTGCTCTGCCCTTTCCCGGTGGTTCGGCCTTGCGCAGCCCGCTTCTGGTGCTGGCAATGACCTGGTATGCGCTGCGGGACCGATTGGGGATCTGACCCGCTTCTCATTGCGACAGTTTGGTGAAATTTCGCCGAAGAGGCGAAAGGGGTCTTGGCATTGGCAGGTCATTTAATTTAAATAAACAAAAGTTAGAATTCGGGAAAACCAAATATGACGCTGCCACCCAACGTCCATGACGCCGAAGCCATCCCCGCATCCGCACGGGACGCCATTGATGCCCTGCTGCAATCAGGGGACCTGTTCCGCTACACCGCGCCGCAAGACGCGCCAGTTGCCCTGCTTGAGGCGGAATTCGCCGAATTGTTGGGAGCAAAATATGCGCTGGCGGTGTCTTCCTGCTCGGCCGCGCTGTTCCTGTCGTTAAAGGCATTGGGCCTGCTGCGCGATGCAAGGGTTCTGATCCCGGGCTTTACTTTTGCAGCGGTTCCCTCTTCGATTGTGCACGCCGACTGTATCCCGGTTTTGTGCGAAGTAGGCGAAAACTATCGCATCGACATGGTGGATTTTGCAGCCAAGCTCGACAGCGTTCAGGCCGTGATCATCAGCCACATGCGTGGCCATACCTCGGATATGGACGCCATCATGGAACTGTGCGATGCGCGCGACATTCCGGTGATCGAGGACGCAGCCCATTCGTTGGGCACCACATGGCATGGCCACAACATCGGCACCATCGGCAAAATCGGGTGCTTCTCATTCCAGTCGTACAAGATGATTAACGCGGGCGAAGGTGGCATCCTGATCACCGACGATGCTGATCTGGTGGCACGGGCTGTGATCATGTCCGGCGCGTATGAACACAACTGGAAAAAGCACAAAGCCCCACATGGCGACAATACACCTGAATTGGAACAGGCGTTTGCAAAGTGGCAGAACCAGTTGCCGCTTTATAATCTGCGGATGAGCAACCTCAGCGCAGCTGTGATCCGCCCTCAGATCCCCGAGCTGGCGCGGCGGGTGCATGACGGTTTGGAAAACCACGACTATGTGGCGGATCGCCTGAACACATCGCCTTACATCGACGTCCCTGCCCCGTTGGCCCCCGAACGCCGCGCGCCGGATTCGATCCAGTTCAATCTGGTCGGGATGGACGATAGTGACATTCGCGCCTTTGCTGCCGCGTCCGAGGCGCGCGGCGTAAAGGTTCAGGTTTTTGGCCTAAGCGAGGACAATGCGCGGGCGTTCTGGAACTGGCAGTTCCTACCCGAGACATTCGATCTGCCCCAAACCCGTGATATGCTAATGAAAGCCTGCGATGTGCGCCTACCAGTGCGTCTGACCCGAGATGAGCTGGACATTATTGCCGATATCCTGCTTGCGTCGGTCGGTGAAGTCACAGGTCCGGTCCCTGTTTACGGAACCTGAATGCCAAAACCGAAAAGGCCCGCAATATGCGGGCCTTCGTTCGCGCGATGATCCAAAATCAATTCAACTTCGAAAGCTTCTGCTGAAGTTCAGCCAGTTGCTGCTTGATCTCATCAAGATCTTCCTTGGATTTCGGTTGTTCTTCTTCTTCCTTGTCTGGCCCTGACCATTTACCGGACAGACCCCCTGTCATCGCCTTTAAGAATGCTTGCTGCTGCGCCTGCATCGCTTCGAAACCCGGCATCTGCGACATCGGATTCATGGCACTCATGTTCTCCATCATCTTGCTTTGGCTTTCGCGCAGCATCTCGAACGAGCTTTGTAGAAACTGTGGCATAACGCCCCCGCCTGGCACCATGTAGCTGCGCACAAGATCATTCAGAACATTGACCGGCAGAACGTTTTCGCCGCGGCTTTCATGCTCTGCGATGATCTGAAGCAGGTATTGACGCGTCAGGTCGTCGCCGGTTTTCAGATCGATGATCTGCACTTCCCGGCCATCGCGTATGAAACCCGCAATATCTTCGAGCGTGACGTAGTCGCTGGTCTCGGTATTATACAGCCGACGGCTCGCGTAGCGCTTGATCAGCAGTGGTTTTTCTTGATCCGACACCGTTTACCCTCCCCAAGGATGATGCGTTGCAGCACAGGTTATGCGAGTGCAGCACAAAAAGAAAGGGCAGGTCAATCGACCTGCCCAGCGCGATAACACCAATTGGGAGGAATGGGTGCCTCTCGCGGACGTTCTTACTTGGCAGCAGTTGCTTTCTTGGCAGCAGCTGTCACGTCATTGGTGGCTTTCTTAACTGCAGCAGTCGCATCTTCAGCAGCGTCTTTGCCCGCCGCCATCAGCAGCTCAACGGTTTCGGTCTGAACTTTTTTCGCGATTTCAGCGAAAGCAGCCAGGTTTTCAGCTGCAACTTCAGCCGACGCGCTTGCGAAATCGGTTGCTGCTTTTGCGTAATCCGCAGGCTCTGCCTTGGCTTTCGACATTTCAGTCATCTTGGCCAGAGTTTCTTTGGTCCACTTGCTGGAGATCTCAGCCGATTTACCAGCAGCTTCCAAAGCAACGCCCGACAGCTTTTCGTTCAGCGAAGCGGTCGATTTGAATGCGTCTTCCATTGCGGAGGTGTCCACAGGGAACGCGCCCATCATGTCTTTCATGATCGCGCTAAAGTCTTGAGTCTTTGCCATCGTACTAAATCCTTTTTGCTGTGCCGGGCCCACCCCGGTTTTCCTCAGCTTGCAAACAATATGATTGCTGCATCGCAGCATTGCAAGTTTTTTCTTGCTGCGCTGCAGAAAAAGGAGGTTTCAAAATGAAATCAGTTGTTTGGATTGGCCACCACATAGGTGCCTGGCGCCGGAGCCAGTCGCGGATGGTTCGAATCACCTGTGTCGCGGGCCGGGATTTGCTTGCCGGATCGCTTCTTCAGCCAGGCTTCCCACATCGGCCACCAGGACCCTTTGTGGAAGTCGGCCTGTTTCATCCAGCTGTCCGACTCCGCTTTCATATCTGTGTTGGTGTAGTGGCCGTATTTCTTCTTGCTGGGTGGGTTAACGATGCCGGCGATATGGCCTGATTCCGAAACCACAAAGGTCTTGGACCGTGACCCCATTTGTTGCACGCCGCGATAGCAGTCTTTCCATGCAGCAATATGGTCGGTCTCACATGTGATGGCCATCAACGGAACATCCACGTCTTTGACATGCAGCTTGTGGCCCATCAATTCGATGCCATCCGATACGAATTCGTTGCGTTGGCACAGGCCTCGTAGATAGTCGACTGACATCTTGGCCGGCAGATTGGCCCCATCACCATTCCAGAACAGCAAATCAAATGCAGGAGGCGTTTCTCCCATCATGTAGCTGCGGATTGCGGGCCCATAGACCAGATCGCGCGAGCGCAGAAATGACATTGTGCGCCCCATGATCCAGGATCGCAGAACACCTTCTCTATTCACTTCTTCTTCGATGCCGTCGATGAAGTCGTTTTGCAGGAACGGCGTGAATTCACCTTGTTCCGAGAAATCGGTCAGGGCCGTGAAGAAAGTTGCAGATTTGATCGACTTATCGCCGCGTTGTTTCAACAGCGATAGAGTCAGGCTGAGCGTGGTGCCCGCGATGCAATAGCCGACGGCGTTGACCTGCTTGACCTTACAGATCTTCTTGACCTCATCGATCGCTGCCAGGAAACCGTCCCGAATGTAGTCCTCCATCCCGGTTTCGGCATAGCTTTCGTCTGGATTGATCCAGCTTACGACAAACAGAGTATACCCTTGCTCCGTGATCCATTTGATCAGGCTGTTCTGGGCCTTGAGGTCCAGAATGTAGAATTTGTTAATCCAGGGCGGGAACAGAACGATGGGCGTTTCGAAAACCGTTTCTGTTGCTGGCTTGTACTGAATGAGCTCCATCATCCGGTTGCGATAGACAACATCCCCTGGCGTGGTCGCCAGGTTGCCGCCAACTTCAAAAGCACTTTCATCGGCAAGTTTGACAACCAACTCGCCATCGTTGGCTTCCAGGTCTGCGACCAGATTTTCCAAACCTTGCAGCAAAGACTGCCCGTCTGTCTCGACCGCTTTTTGAAGTGCGTCCGGATTTGTCGGCAGGAAATTCGTTGGCGACATCATGTCGATGATCTGCTGCGAGAAATAGCTTAGGCGTCTTCGGTCCTTTGCATCCAAATCGTCCACCGACGCTACGGCCTGCGCGATCGCTTCTGCATTGGTCTGGTATTGTTGGCGAACCAGACGGAAGTAAGGGTTGGATTCCCACAAGGGGTTTGAAAATCGTTTGTCGGCAGGCTTAGCATCCTCGTCTTCGACCTCACCGGTGGTCAGGGCTTGCTGCGCCTCAGCGAAGTTCAGAACCGATTTTCCCCAAAATTCTATCTGCTGTTCCAACAACTTGGCGGGATTTTGCCAAGCTTCGGCCCAATAGGCTGTTGCTGCTCGTGCGAAAAGCTCTTGATTCGGGCCGTCCAGCGCAGCGGTATGCGCCTTTTTTCCAGCCATAACTTCAATCAGGCGTTTGGAGAGTTGTTCGACCTTTTCCATATTTTCTTTAAGGCGTTCAATGTGTTCGTCGGTCGCTTCGGGCATGTGGCCTTCACTTGTTGTCATTTTAACAATTCTCCCCTAGCCTCGCTGCTGTGCAGAATAACGTCGTGGGTGCCGGGGGGCAAAGCGGCGAATGGTCCGAACTCTTAGGCTCACACTCCGGAGATCCGTTCGATGCGTTACATGATGACCTACGACATGATGGAAGCCACGCGCAATACCAACCAGTGGCTTGGCGCCACGGCAAGTGCGATGGCCTCTTACCCATTGTTTTCCATGGTTCCGAACCCCGCGTTCAGCTTGGTGGCGGCCTGGGGCGAGGTGACCGAACGTACTTTTCAGCGCATGGTCGTGAAGCCCGATTGGGGTATCCGGACCTTTACCTGCGAAGATGGCAAAGATCATCTGGTCGAAGTAACCACGGTGTTGGAGCGCCCATTCGGCGATCTGGTTCACTTCCGGGTTAACGGTCGCGAAGAGCAAGCCCGCAAAGTCCTTTTGGTTGCGCCTATGTCGGGGCACTATGCCACGCTGCTGCGCTCGACAGTCAAAAGCCTGTTGGTCAACTGCGAAGTTTACATTACCGATTGGCATAACGCGCGCGATATTCCTGTGTCTGCAGGTAAGTTCGATGTCGAGGACTATACCCTATATCTTGTAGATTTTATGAAAGAACTTGGACCGGACACGCATGTTGTCGCGGTGTGCCAGCCTGCACCTTTGACATTAGCCGCGACAGCCTACCTGGCCGAGGTTGAACCCAAGGCCCAACCCAGCACATTGACCCTGATTGGTGGCCCGGTTGACCCGGACGCAACGCCGACGGATGTAACCGATTTCGGCCGACGCGTCACCATGGGGCAGTTGGAAGAAACGATGATTCAGCGCGTCGGTTTTAAATACAAAGGCGTCGGGCGTATGGTGTATCCCGGCTTGCTGCAACTGGCGTCGTTCATGTCCATGAATGCCGATCGCCATTCCAAGGCATTCACAGATCAGATCCAACGGGTTGCGCGGGACGAAGCATCGGACCAGGACGCACACAACCGGTTCTATGACGAATACCTGGCGGTCATGGACATGACGGCTGAGTTTTATCTGTCGACGGTCGAACGTGTCTTCAAAAACCGCGAGATCGCCCGCAACGAATTTGTCGTCGCTGGGCACAAAGTGGACATCGGAAAGATCACTGATGTTGCTGTGAAGTCCGTTGAAGGTGCGAATGACGACATTTCGGCACCTGGCCAGTGTATTGCCGCGCTGGATCTGTGCACCGGCTTGCCAGACAGCAAAAAAGCCAGCCATGTTGAACCCGGTGCGGGCCACTATGGTATCTTTGCGGGGCGCAGTTGGCGTGACAACATTCGACCTCTGGTGATCGATTTCATGAACCAGAACAGCCGCAAACCACGCCGGCGCGCTGCGAACCGCAACAAGGTGGCCTAAAACCAATGGGTAAAAGCGAAAACTCCGATCTCGCCTTTGCCTGTAGCTGTGGTTCTGTACAAGGCCATATCAAGCCAGACGGGATAAAATCGGGCACGCATGCCGAGTGCTTTTGTACCGATTGCCGTGCCGCCCAACTGTATTTTGACCAACCAGACCCCTCTCCGGGACCCGTTGAGATATTGCAGACTTCACCCGAAGCGATCGAATTCCATCAGGGCGCCGAAAACCTGGCTGTGATGCAGTTAAGCCCAAAGGGAATGTACCGCTGGTACGCGACATGCTGTAACACGCCGGTAGCGAACACGTTCAAAACGCCCAAGTTCCCGTTTGTCGGTGTGATTGTGGACCGCATTGCAGAGCCATCGGCGCTTGGCCCAGTGATATCACGTGGTTCTGTGCCTCAGCCAGATGGAACGCAAAAGCACGAGAATATTGGGGCCGCTATCTATAGGCTTTTCAAACGCGCTGCCAGATCACGGTTGACCGGAGCATGGAAAAACACACCGTTCTTCAATGCCGAGACCGGTGAATCAGTAGCAACGCCTGCGGTCATCAGCAAAAGCGAACGCGACGCGCTTTACCCGTAATCCGGCCGGCAGGGAACACTCAGCCAATTCCGCAATGCGTCGATCACAACATTCGGTGTTTCAAGCGTTGGTAAATGCCCTGCATTTTCGATGGTTTGCAGGACAGCACCCGGAATCAAATCAGCCATAAAGGCGTGTTTACGAACCGGTGTCAGCGTATCATGTGAACCGCATAATATCAGCGTGGGAACTTTGATCCGTCTCAGGGTTCCCTGCTGATCCGGACGCCGTTGTAAAGCCCGCATCTGGCGAACGAACAATTCCGGCCCCAGGTCCATCGCCATTGAAAGCAGATTGTTCAGGATCGGAATCCTCTGCGGCCCCGGGGCCAGAGTATCCGACCCGACAACGCGCCGCATAGCTTCCTCAAGCCGACCGGACCGTGCGGCGACGATCAGATCCTCGCGACCGGCGGCGATTTGCGGTGTATCGGCCTGTGCATCGGTCGACATAAGACACAGTCGAGAGACGCGTTCGGGCGCACGACGGATAAGCTCCAGCGCCACAACTCCGCCCATGCTTAAGCCAGCCAACGCAAACCGATGCGGCAATTGATCCAGCAAGCCCGAGGCTATTTCTTCGATACGCTCATCCGAAGATATCGGTGCCACCGTGACGGCGCGGTCCCGCGACATCACATCGATCTGAGGCCGAAACAATCGCGCGTCACACATTAAACCAGGCAAAAACACCAGCGGCTCAATCACGCGGGGCCTCCATCAACTCGGTCATCCGGGTCTTTCCGTTTCCCCCAAGGATGAAAGTTTTGCTGTGGGCGGGCAAGGGAAACTTCACGGATAAGCGATGGACCGCAAGGTCGGAAAATCGCTATATCGTGCTTGCCGGGTCGGCAGGTTTTCATTCGGTTCTGCGCCCGGTCGCAACAGGCATCCCCGAGGAGCGATATAGCTGTCGATCCTACGGATTGGATTGGGTCGCCACACCAGATTGAACGCACAAAGCTTGGGGAAAAACCAAATCTCGGAATAGTCGAGATGGTCGTGCATCCACCACGCCAGATCCCGCCAATCCCGTCCGTTTGCATATTGATCCGCAAACCACGGGATCACCACGGACGCGCCAGCAATCTGTGCATCCCCTTCCCCACGGTCCCAGATATGGCATTCCAGCGGGTTGTCGTTGCGGGCACAGTTCAGCTTGTTCTCATTGCCGAACTGGTTCAGCGAAGGAGAGCGATATCCCGAGCGCACCGCAACACGACCAAATGTTTCCTCAAGCGGATCAAGAAGGGTCTCGCAAAAGGCACGGCCCGTTGCGATGACCAGATCAGGGTTGTCAGGGATGTTTTGTTTCTCATGGAAGCTTCCGATCTCGGAATACAGAAAATCGCGCATGAAGAAGTGCCGGGACAGCCGCACACGACCTAAGGTCTCAAGGCTCCACATGCTGCCCGGCTTGCGCATGATCAGTACCCGTTCCAGCGAAACGCGCCATCCGGTCCCAGGGCCGAGAATGGGTTATAAGCCACCTCCCAGATCGTGCCGCACGGGGCGCGAAAATACCCATGATGCCCACCCCAAAACACGTCGGAGGCCTGTTTCAGAACCTCGGCCCCAGCCGCCTGGGCGCGGGTCAACAGCTGTGCAACGTCTTCTTTGGATCGACAATTGTAGCTGAGCGTCAATGCCCCCTGGCCCAGCGTACCAACATCAACACCAATCTCATCTGCCAAGGCCGAAATCGGGTACAGCCCCAAGGTTTGACCGATCAGGTCATAGGCAATGACCCCGTCCGGGCTATCAACCCGTTTCCAGCCCAATGCTTCATAGAATCGGGCCGCGGTTTCGGGGTCTTCTACGCCGACAGTAATAAGGCTGACACGTTGTTCCACGGGTTGGTTCCTTTGATCTCACTCTAAAGGTTTCGGCCGGACCATGCATCGACTTCGAGACTGTGCTTAAGACAAGAACCGGAATCAAGCGCCTGAAGTCTCACCGTTGAGATTTGAAACTTTGGATTACTTCCATAAATTCAGTTCTCTTACTAAGCGAAATCCACGACTGTCGCTGCGCCAGCCCGGGGGGGTTTTGCCCCTTACGGCGGGCCTCAATCCGTCAACCCCCTTGGCGTAACTTCCACCCTTCAAGACACGCCAACAGTTATTGGTATCGGGTTGGATACTCAGGTATTCGCTGTCACTGGCAAGCCCCAGGTGCGTTTCCGACCAGCATGACTGCGTAATCTCCTGCACGTTCCCGGACATGTGACGAAGACCCCAGGAGTTCGCGGCATCCAATTCTTCAACCCGAACGGACATATCGCGATCAGCAAGGCCGGGCGGCCTTACTCCAAGCGTGGTCTCTGTGGCATCACCGGAAAAATTCGCCTGCTCTGCGGTTATGTCATTGCCCTGTGCATACCTTGTCTGCGCTCCGGCCTTGGCGGAATACTCCCATTCTGCCTCAGTCGGCAGGCGATACACGTCATCACCGACCAAGGAATTTAGCCAACTCAGGTATTCCTGCGCATCCTCGAAAGACACGTTGATGACAGGATGATCAGGTCCCAAGAGCACATATCCGCCGAGCCGAAGAATCCGATGCTCTGGATTGTGTGTACACCTTTCGGCATTCACGCATCGCATCCATTCGGCATGGGTCACCTCGTTTCGTCCCATGGCAAACGGGATGTCAATTTCGACCTCGTGACGCGGATGCTCGTACGGGATAATGTGAATATCATCCTGCGCCCTTCGCGTCTTAGTTGCATTTTCGCCGTAAAAGTCGAACGGGTCTCGAGACTCTTCCTGTGTCGCGCCCATCATGAAAGAACCTAATGGCATGACGATCATCTCAGGGCATTGTTCGCATTCCTGAAACTGCTCTAACGGCGCAACTGTTTGTCCATTTTTCAAACTGTACAGCTTACTTTCTTCCGCAATC
The DNA here is from genome assembly GCF_056536585.1 of Ruegeria sp. CK2. Taxonomy (NCBI): domain Bacteria; kingdom Pseudomonadati; phylum Pseudomonadota; class Alphaproteobacteria; order Rhodobacterales; family Roseobacteraceae; genus Ruegeria; species Ruegeria sp. CK2. The sequence goes on along the minus strand of NZ_JBQFPW010000004.1, from coordinate 106,578 downwards.
AGCAAACCAGGCGCAAGACACGTGAGCCAGAGCAAACAAGCTGATACCAATTCAGTTACCTAGTTTACCTCTATGAATTGTTTTATCTTTTTATTTTTGTGGTCGCTCAAATTCATCTCTGTTCCATCTTGGAAGGTGTCACTGGTGCTCTGCTTCACGCCAACTCGGCGTGAATGCAAAAAATTCAAGCACAACGCAGCTTATTCAGACGGCTCAACACCCAGTGCTTGAAGCCAGTCCAGAATGCCAGCAACTGCGATGTCGGTTTGGTTTGGTGACATCAGGCGTCCGGCGATCACATGCGCATGCGGATCATCCCCTGGCCCCATTGTCACCAGTTTGACCGTTGCGGAGGCGCCCCAGTTTTCGGCGATCTGATGGGTCCGTTCGGGCCGCACGACCTGATCATCGTCCGAGAACCAGAACAGCGCCGGGACCGAAACATCCGAGAAATCCAATGCATAGACCGTCTGCACCAGTGCCGTCATCGGGACAACCGAAACCCACGGGTAGACGGACGACCAATACTTGTTTTTCTCGGGGTTGGGTCCAGACACATCCCGTGTTTGCCCCATGAGGATCGGCAACCAGTTTCTGGCCCAGGGTAGACCAGGTATCCAAGACCCCGGTGCATTGACCCCGAAATTCGGCGACACAAAGACCATTCCAACGACATCCTTGCTCAGGTCTGGATCAAGCACTGCTGCTGCCGCCAATGTGCCGCCAGTCGAAGTCGACATGACGATGACTTTCTCGCCTACAGCCCGTGCGGCGGCCAGACCTTCGGCGGTGTCCTGCATCCAGCCCGAGGCCGTCGCCTGCCCCATCGCGTCGCCGCTGCGCCCGTGACCCTGAAGGCGGGTGTAGACCAGATTTGCGCCCAACGCATCGGCGACCAAGTCTGGAACCGGGCGAATTTCTTCCGAGCTTGCAGAAAATCCGTGAATATACAGCACGGAATATGGCGTGCGCTGCTCTTTGAACCCGTCCTGCCAGATGACCCGCTTTTCAACGCCCGGCACGATATCGTCATGGGCAGATTCCGAACTTTTGAAATAGACCTGAACGCCTTCGCCAAACTTGCCCGTGTCAAAGCGCGGGTGCAGGTTGACGTCTTCACGAGGGCCAAACCAGTAGACCAACCCACCTACAACAAACAGCGCCAGCAAAAAGCGCCCCAGAAACCAACCTACGCGCTGCATTCGTGTTCTCCTATTACGTCGAGTATCGCGTCTTCAATTAGACCCAAGCAGGGTCCGTCCGAGAATCGATGATCCGCGTCTTTAACCAATAGCAATCGCATATCCGGACCGCTCGCGTGCTCCAAAAGACGCACCGCAGTTTCTGTGGACACGGCCGTATCCGCTGTGCCCTGCAGAAAGCGAACCGGAAATGGCAGGTCAAGCGGCGATCGAAGGACAAGGTTCTGTCGTCCATCCTCAATCATCCGCTTGGTGATCACGTAAGGCTCCATATAGTCCGACGGCAATTCCACATGGCCGACCACGTCCAATGTGGCCTTTTGGTCTGCGTTGAAGGACGCCCAATATCCATCTTCGGTGAAATCTGGCGCGGCGGCGATTGTGACCATCCCAGCAATCCGTTCGGGCACGGCGCGCGCCAGCAACAGCGCCTGCCATCCACCCATGGAAGATCCCACAACGATCAGGGGGCCTTGTGTCAGGGAAGAAATTGCAGCGGCGGTGTCCTGATGCCAATCGCCGATGCAGCCATCTGTGAATTCGCCGGAACTTTCGCCGTGACCCGAATAGTCGAACCGCAGATATCCTTGTCCACGCGCTTTCGCCCAAGCCTCAAGATGCACGGCCTTTGTACCTTCTTTGTCGGACTTGAGCCCGGACAGGAACACGATTGTCGGCCCCCGCCCCTCGGTCATGTCATAGGCGATCTGTCGCCCTTGATCGGTTGTCAGAAGTCGGCTCATCATTCCGGCCTTTGTTGTTGATTTTCGCCAGCCTAGCCCGCCCAATGGATGAGTGGAAACCGGAATTCAATAATTTTTAGGTGACCATATTGTCACGTGACTATAGAATCACGTATAAGCCTTTCATGGACATTTTATTCAAAGCCCTCAATGACCCGGCGCGCCGCGAAATCCTTGACCGGTTGCGGCAGAAGGACGGACAATCCCTGTCTCAGCTCGAAGAGCATTTCGACATGACCCGTTTTGGCGTCATGAAGCACCTTAAACTGCTGGAGGAAGCGGATCTTGTCCTGACCCGCAGGCAGGGTCGTTTCAAGCATCACTACCTTAACCCCTTGCCCCTGCAGGAGATGGTGGATCGCTGGGTTGCACCCTTTCTGCAACCTCAAGCCCGCGCGGTCAGCGCGATGAAACTCAAATTGGAAATGGAGACACGAATGGGAAAACCGGATTTCATGATGCAGACCTTTATTCGCTGCACGCAGGATGCCTTGTGGGACGCTCTGACCACGCCGGAACAAATGGCTGCCTACCACTTTTTGTGTAACGAAGTACGAGGCCAGGTGTCGCCCGGTGAAACCGTGCATTTCATCACGCCGGACGGAAATGAAATGCTGCGGCAGGTGACCCAAAAGCTGGATCCAAAATCCCGAATAGAAATGGGATTTGAACCGATGTTCATGGGCCCAGACGCCCTGTCTTCGCAAATGGTCTATCTAATCGAACCACAAGGCGATGTCTGCAAACTGACCATCGAGCACTATAACCTTGCCGAAGGCCAGGAAGGTTTTGCTGAAGGCTGGGCGCGACTGGCTGCGTCTCTCAAAACCTGGCTGGAAACGGGCTCGGCCCTGAAGGAGGCTGTGTGATGACCGATTATCCCACTGAATTAGGCGTTCTTACCTGTCTCATGCTGTTGGCGGTCTCGATGTGGATACCCTACGTTGTTGGCATTTCATCGGACCCCTCGGAAGAAGAGGCTTTTGCCCGACCCGCGCAGATCTCGAACCTGCGCCCCTGGGTGCAGCGCGCGCATCGGGCCCAGCTGAACCTGCTGGAACAAGCCATGCCGTTCGCTGTTTTGGTGTTGATCGTTAACGCATTGGACGGGTTTTCCACGCTGACCTACTGGACTGCGATCCTGTTTTTCTGGATTCGCGTCCTGCACGCGGCCGGCATGATTACCGGGATCGCCCGCATGCCGATCCGGCCGATTTTGTTCACGGTTGGCTGGGTCTGCTGCCTGATTATGGGCTACGCCGTTTTTGCTGCAGGCTGACAACTTTTGGAAAACGCCACGCGATCACGAATTGAGTGGCGTTTTCTGACCGACCTCCCTTACTAGTTGACTTCATGCCCATCGGGCGGCAAATAGCCCAGACACATATACCCGCAACCGGGCGTTCAGTGGGCGCCAAACCGACGAGGAGAGCCGATATGGCCCTGGACTCACAGTCAGTCTCCCTTACTTTTCCCGATGGCAATTCCCGATCCTATGACGCAGGCGTCACGCCCGCACAGGTCGCTTCCGATATCTCGACCTCATTGGCTAAAAAGGCCATCTCGGCCACGGTCAATGGCCAGCACTGGGACCTGCAATGGCCCATCAAGTCTGATGCGCAGATCGCCCTTCACACCATGAAAGACGAAGAGCAGGCGAACGAGCTGGTGCGCCACGATCTAGCGCACATCATGGCCCGCGCTGTGCAGGAAATCTGGCCCGATACCAAGGTCACCATCGGCCCCGTTATCGAAAACGGCTGGTACTATGACTTTGACCGTGCTGAACCCTTTACGCCCGAAGATCTCGGCCTCATCGAGAAAAAGATGAAGGAGATCATCAATAAGCGGGACGCTGTGCGGACCGAGGTCTGGGACCGCGATCGTGCGATCCAGTTCTACACGGACAATAACGAGCCCTATAAGGTCGAATTGATCGAGGCCATCCCCGGCGATGAGCCGCTGCGCATGTATTGGCACGGCGACTGGCAGGACCTGTGCCGCGGCCCGCATTTGCAGCACACTGGGCAGGTCCCGGGTGACGCGTTCAAACTGATGTCCATCGCCGGAGCCTATTGGCGCGGCGACAGCGACCGCGCGATGCTGCAGCGTATCTATGGTGTGGCCTTTACCGGCAAAGAAAAACTCAAGGCCCACCTGCATATGCTGGAAGAGGCCGCCAAGCGCGATCACCGCAAGTTGGGCAAGGAAATGGACCTGTTCCACATGCAGGAAGAGGCCCCCGGTCAGGTGTTCTGGCACCCCAATGGCTGGACCGTCTACACCGAGTTACAGGACTACATGCGTCGCAAACAGCGCGCAGGTGGCTATCGTGAGATCAACACACCTCAGGTCGTGGACCGCAAGCTGTGGGAAGCCTCTGGCCACTGGGACAAATATCAAGAGCACATGTTCATCGTCGAAGTCGAAGAAGAACATGCCAAGGAAAAGGCGGTAAACGCGCTTAAGCCGATGAACTGCCCGTGCCACGTTCAGATATTCAATCAGGGTCTGAAATCGTATCGTGACCTGCCCCTGCGTTTGGCCGAGTTCGGATCATGCTCGCGCTATGAACCATCTGGCGCGCTGCACGGCATCATGCGCGTACGCGGCTTCACGCAGGACGATGGGCACATCTTCTGCACCGAAGATCAGATTCAGGACGAATGCGCCAAGTTCATCAACTACCTTGCGGATGTCTATTCGGATCTGGGCTTTGACAATTTCGAGATCAAATTCGCCACCCGTCCGGAAAAACGCGTTGGCAGCGACGAAAGCTGGGATCATGTCGAGGGCGCACTTGAATCTGCCATCAAGGCAACCGGACGCGAATTCACGCTGGAACCCGGGGATGGAGCGTTCTACGGGCCCAAACTGGACTTCTACCTGACCGACGCCATTGGTCGGGTTTGGCAGTGCGGCACTTTCCAGGTCGACCCAAACCTGCCCGAGCGGTTGGGTGCGACCTATATCGCCGCCGATGGCAGCAAGCAGCGTCCTTACATGTTGCACCGCGCCTGCCTGGGCTCATTCGAGCGCTTCGTTGGCATCATGATCGAAGAACATGCGGGTAAGTTGCCGTTTTGGCTGGCGCCGCGTCAGGTCGTGGTGGCTTCGATCACGTCTGATGCAGACGACTACGTGAACGAAGTCGTTGCCCAGCTGCAAGCCGCAGGCGTGCGGGCCGAAGCGGATATTCGCAACGAAAAGATCAACTACAAGGTCCGGGAACATTCCGTGGGCAAAGTTCCCGTCATACTGGCCATTGGTCACCGCGAAGTCGACGAGCGTACGGTCAGCGTACGCCGCCTGGGCGAAAAACAAACGCAGGTTCAACCGCTTGAGGCTGTAACAAAAGAGCTGGCACAAGCGGCAACCCCGCCGGATCGGCTGTAACATTCGGCAGCAAATCGCCAAAAATCCGGCCCCGCCTTAGGGGCCGGATTGAAACAATTAACAATTTTCAATTCAAAAACAATTTGTTAACCTGCAAGAGCGCATGACGTTCTTTGACGGGGTTGTGAGACACGGGCTCGTGAATTTAACTGTGCCGTACATGCCATTACCTTTGTCACTGTCACAAGCAGACATACGCAGTCATTAAGAGGATTACCGAGATGTCGAACACCGCAAAAACCCTGGTCATCGCAAGCGCCGTCGCCGCAGCCGTTTCGGGCGCCGCCACCACAGCATCTGCACAAGCCAAAGAGAAATGCTATGGCGTTTCGCTGGCCGGTCAGAACGACTGTGCAGCAGGCCCCGGCACCACCTGCGCCGGCACCTCGACCGTTGACTACCAGGGCAACGCATGGACTTTGGTTGATGCTGGCACCTGTGCGGATATCGAACTGCCTGCCGAAGCAAACGGCACCGCACGCAAGGGTTCGCTGGAAGCACTGGACCGCGATCTGCCGGCATAAGTTTCGGCCAGACAAGTTTTGGGGGCGGGCCGTTTCGCCCGCCCCTTTATTTGTGATCAAGGAACTGACAAATGCTGGACAATGCACTCAGGTCAAACCGTCTGCCCGCAGCACCGGGCGTTGGATACAAGCCGCAGCACTTTGCTCAGATTCTTGAACACGCTAAGCCTGTCGAGTGGCTTGAGATTCACGCAGAAAACTACATGGGTGATGGCGGTCGGCCTTTGGCACAACTGCGCCATCTGTCAGAGCAATTCCCAATCTCGGTTCACGGCGTTGGTCTATCCATTGGCAGCGAAGGACCGCTGGATGCCAATCATCTGGCCCGGCTGAAGCATCTGGTAAGTTGGCTGAACCCCGCCAGCTTTTCCGAACATCTGGCTTGGTCCACGCATGACAGCCATTTCCTGAACGACCTTCTGCCCCTGCCATACACGGACGCAACGTTGGCCAATATCTGCGACCACATTGATCAGGTGCAGGAAACGGTCGGACGGCAGATGCTGCTTGAAAACCCCTCAAGCTATCTGGCCTTTGAGGAAAGCACTTGGTCCGAGCCCGATTTCTTGCGGGAGATTGCGCGGCGCACCGGATGCGGCCTGTTGCTAGATGTGAACAACGTATTTGTATCGGCCACCAATCTGGACTTCTCGCCGCAAGGCTATATCGACGCCTACCCGTTGGATAAGGTCGGCGAAATCCACCTTGGCGGGCACGACGAGGATGAAGACGACCACGGACACCCTCTGCTGATTGACAGCCATGGGCGCGAAGTTGTGGACCCGGTCTGGGCTCTTCTGGACTATGTCCTTGACCGCTCAGGCCCAAAACCGGTTCTGGTCGAATGGGATACGGATGTCCCCGATTGGCCCGTGCTCCGAGAAGAGGCCGTGCGTGCGCAAACGGCGTTGGAGCGGATACCGGCATGAGCGTGTCCCAAACGGAATTTCAAGCGGCCTTGCTGGACGCACAGGTCCCTGTTCCTAGTGGTCTGACGGATGCTGTGGAACAACCTGCCGGTCGACGTTTCAGCGTGTACCGTAACAACGTGGCCGTGTCCCTGACCGAAGCGATGCATCAGGCGTTTCCTGTCATCACCAAGTTGCTCGGTAAGCAGAACATGGATGGTCTTGCGGGGATCTTCCTGCGTCAGCACCCGCCGTCATCTCCGCTGATGATGTTTTACGGTGAAGAATTTCCAAATTTTCTGGCCGATATGCCCCAGCTGTCACATCTGGGGTACCTGCCGGATATCGCCCGGTTAGAACTAGCGTTGCGGCGGTCCTACCATGCAGCCGACAGCCAAGCTGCACCAGAGGATGCACTTGCTGTGTCGCCCGCTGCGGTCATGCAAGCACGGCTGACCTTTGCCCCATCGATGCTGATTGTTCGCTCGGACTGGCCGATTTTCGCGATCTGGCGGTTCAACACCGAAGCAGGCGCGCCAAAACCCGATGCCCAGGCCGAAGATGTTCTGATCACACGGCCCGAATACGACCCGATCCCGCAAACCCTGCCATCCGGTGGTGCGGCCTGGATTGAGCGTCTTCAAAATGGCGAGACAATAGGCGGCGCGTTTGAACAAACCGCTGCAGAAACACCCGATTTTGACCTTGGCACCACTTTGGCACTGCTTTTGCAGGGCGGTGCAATAACTTCTGTGACTATCGAAAGGCTGGAGACATGACTGCCCTGATCTCACTTCACAATAACGTTCTGGGAAAGGTGGACCACGCGTCCAACTGGCTTATCCCAACACTTGCACGGCTGGTGTTTGTCGCCGTTTTGCTAGTCTACTACTGGAATTCGGCAATGCTGAAGATCGACGGCTCGATCTTTTCCCCTTCTGCCGGTGCATTTGGTCAGATTTTTCCAAAAGCTGCCGAGGCAGTACTGTACGATGTTTCGCAGATGACCTTGTTCCAGCGTATTGTCATATTCTTTGGCACCGTTGCGGAATTCGTTCTGCCCGCCCTATTGCTGGTTGGGTTGCTGACCCGCTTGGCCGCATTGGGTATGATCGGGTTTATTTGGGTGCAGACCTTGGTTGATGTGAATGGTCACAATGTTGCGCTTGGTGGCCTTTTCGACAATGCAATTACGCTTATGGATCAGCGCGTGATGTGGACGTTTCTGATGTTGGTAATCGTCATCAATGGCGCGGGCCCATTGTCGTTAGACAAAATCCTGCGCCTGAAATGACTTAGAAATGCGCCTTGGGCTCATCCGGTTTTCCCGCGGCCAGCCCAAGGACACCGGCGACGCCGGCAAAGGCGATTGGGAACATGGTAAAAACGCCAAATCCAAACGCATAATACATCCCGGCTGCCGACAACAACAACAAGATACCAGCGATCAAAGCCCGGGCATGGGCCATGGCGCCGCCTACAATAGCCAACAGCGGTGCAATGATCGAAGCGGCCTGGATCAAATCCGGATTTTCGACCTGCTCCGCGACCCCTTCGATATCGCCGAAATGGTTGATCACTTCGACATACCCATATCCAAAGAATCCCACAATCATTCCGATCAAACCGGCAATGACGCCCAAAATCATGGCAGCGTTACGCATAAACTATCCTCGCAGTTGCGCTTGAGCAGATAAGTACTGGATCAAGAAACACCAAGCTTTGATCGTGTCTCGGGGGTCCAGCCAAGCAACAGCGCCCCATCCTTTTCGATCAAGGGGCGCTTCATCAGCGTGGGATGGGCTTTCAACAACTCCATCGGTACGCGGGCGCGCTGTTCTTCATCCAGCCCGCGCCAGGTAGTTGACCTTGTATTGAGCAAAGCATCGCCGAAATCGGCAAAAGCCTGCGACAGTACAATGTCTGGCACGCCCTCGCTTCTAACGTCAATGAATTCAGCATCAGATAATAATTTCAGCGCCTTACGGCATGTGTCGCACGTCTTCAAACCATAAAGGCGCATATATTTCCTACTCCAGCGATTGACTCAGTTTTGGGCAAACCCGCCCATTTATGGCGGTAATTCTTGATTTTTTACTTCACCATGCAATGTTGAAAAAGGTGAAACATGCAATTCGGACTGTATCTTGTTCTGGAAGCAGTAAAGATTTGCCGTTTCTCCGACCACGGCCCCCACCAATTTGTGGGACAATGCGTAAGTAGAAGGAGACACGGGACATGCCAACCGGCACCGTGAAATGGTTCAATACCACGAAAGGCTATGGGTTTATTGCCCCTGATGAAGGGGGCAAAGATGTGTTTGTTCACATCTCAGCCGTAGAACGGTCCGGCCTGACCGGACTAGCAGACAATCAGAAAGTCTCATACGAGTTGGAGGACGGACGTGACGGCCGCCAAATGGCTTCTGATTTAAAACCCCTGTAACGCCCCCCTGCCCCGCGCCGGGAGTATCAATTAAGGTTGGCGGCCAATTTCCGGCCGTTAACCGCCCCTTGTCGGCATCTGCCTTATCCCCGTGCTGGCGTCTCTGCAGCATGCGTTAGCCAGTTTTGGCCCAAAGCAACGATGCAAGACGGCCTGCTGCGTAGGTCACGAGCAAGGTCCAGTCGCCCGTTCACCGCTCCAGATTTCCCTAACCTGTTCTGGTCCGCAGATCCCTGTTGCCACGCGCTCTGACCTCAATTGGCGCTTCGATTTGTCATGAAGCCGCCCGGTCGGTTTGCAAATGACCTTGGCGATCGGAGATTTCGCCGGAGCCGGTGCAGCCAACCCAAAGGACAGGCATACAGCAAGAATAAGTGAGACATTCGTCACGAAACCAAAGTGGCAGTTCCATGACGCTATGTATAGACAAACGCTATCTGCTAGAGCCGAGTTTAGCGAATAATGGCTTCAAACTCACGCCATTCCCGCGCGGTCATCCCCGAGTTTTCCTGGGTAACGACCTCTCCTGCCAGCATACGACGAAGGCTATCGACCATCTGGGCGGACAGATTGGCGGCACCAAGCCGGTAGTCCTCAAAGGCTTTGTATGCGAACGGAACCCAATCAGCCACGATCTTGCACATCATGTCGGCGTAAATCCGAATCTCGTATTGCGCATGCGGATCTGCCCGCAAACGAAGGAAATGGAACAGGTTGTGTAAATCCACCTTCCAGTACCACTGCGTATAGATGTTTGCCGGAAGGTTCATTCGCGCCAGTTCTCGTGCCAGACCCTGCTGCCCGTCCTGATTGATCATTGCCTCATAGTTGTCGTAACAGCGCGCACTGTCCGCCTTTAGCATTTCCAACACACGGGCAGCTTCTTCACCTTCCAGGGCATCTCCGCGACCCTGATTGTTGACCTCGGATTGCGCAGCAACGTGTTCAGGCGCCGGGATGTAAAATTCACGATCCAGGATCGAATAGCGTGCCGAGTATTCGTTGACGTTTGCCGTTCGATGACGAATCCACTGGCGAGCCACAAAAACCGGCAGTTTGACATGCAGCTTGACCTCGCACATTTCGAACGGTGTCGAATGCCAATGTCGCATCAGATACCGGATCAGCCCTTCGTCATTTTGAACGGACTTTGTGCCCGTGCCGTAAGACACCCGTGCAGCCTGACAAATGGCAGAATCGTCACCCATATAGTCGATCACGCGAACAAACCCGTGATCCAGAACCTGGTGAGCGGTATACAGGTGGTCTTCCATTCCCGCTGAAACGACGCGGCGTGTTGGATGCGACTGCGCGCGTTGCGCTTCGATCTCGGCCAATTGGTCGGCAGACAGCGGCATGAAACTTCCTTTCTGGTAATGAGTCGCCAACCACTATATCTCGTCATCCCCGTCGCCGAAACCGCGAGATGTGCCGGTTGGTGCGCATTTTTTAATTTGTGTTTCCCTGCCCCCTCGACTCGTCCCCTTAGCGCGCTAAGCTGACCCCAAGTTTAATCGCAAAAGGAAAGCCACAATGGGGCTGACATATCTTCACACCATGGTCCGCGTGAAAGACCTGGAGAAATCCATGGCGTTTTATGGGTTGCTCGGATTGAAGGAGATACGCAGGTATGACAGCGAAGCAGGACGCTTTTCGCTGATCTTCCTCGCACCTCCGGGTCAAGAAGAGGCACCGATCGAACTGACCTACAACTGGGATGGGGACGACGAATTGCCAAGCGACAGCCGCCATTTTGGTCACCTCGCGTATGGCGTCGACAACATCTATGAGATGTGTCAGCACCTTCGGGACAACGGTATTGTGATCAATCGTCCTCCGCGTGATGGACGAATGGCTTTCGTGCGATCGCCCGACAATATCTCGGTCGAGTTGTTGCAAAATGGTGAGGCGCTGGCCCAAGCTGAGCCCTGGAGCAGCATGGAAAACACCGGTCACTGGTGATCCGTCAACTGATAGCACTGGGGTTGGCCGTGGTGGCCAACCCGGTTCAGGCAGAACCCTGTCGACTGGCGCTGGCGCTCGCCTTGGATATATCCGTTTCGGTCGACGAGTTCGAAGATACCCTGCAAAGACAAGGGCTTGCCGCGGCGTTGATCGCACCCGAAGTACAGGAGGCGTTTTTTGCCTCGCCCATGCCCGTTGCCCTGGCGGTTTACGAATGGGGCGGGCGATCGAGCCAGCAGGTCATTCTGGACTGGTTGTTGATTGATGATCTAGGCGATCTGCTGACCGCCTCGTCCCAGATAAGTCAGTCCGCGCGATCCGATATAGGCTCGGCCACTGCTATGGGGTATGCCTTGGCATTTGGCGCGACACTGATGCAGAAAGCGCCGAAATGTCTGTTTCAGACAATCGACCTTTCAGGTGACGGCTCAAACAATGATGGGTATGGACCTCAGATCGCTTATCGGCACTTTCCTTTTGACAATACTGTCGTCAACGGTCTTGTGATCAACGCGGCAGACTTCGAAGGTGAGCTGTTTTTGATCCCGTTCTTTGAAAACAACGTGCTGCATGGCCCCGGCGCGTTTCTGGAAGTGGCGCAAGGGTTCGAAGACTTCGAGCGCGCCATGCGCCGGAAGCTGGAGCGAGAACTGCGCGGGTTGCAAATAGGCGCTTTGCAAGACGCAGACCCATGACACTCCGTGTTCTGGTCGTGTTGCTAAGCCTTCTGGCCGGGGCGGCGTCGGCGCAGTGCCGTCAGGCTTTGGCATTGGGTTTGGATGTGTCCGGATCCGTAGACAGCAGAGAATACAGGTTACAACTAGGTGGCTTGGCCGCAGCGCTGCGTCGGCCCGAAGTTGCTCAGTTGATCCTTTCGAACAGCTCAGCGTCGATACGGCTCGCCATTTTTGAATGGAGCGAACCCGGCCATCACAGAGTTCTGCTGAATTGGACAGACATTCGCTCGCTCTCAGATCTTGAGCAAATCAGAACCAAGCTCGATGCGGTTGCCCGAAGTTCTGCGCCACAAGGGACAGCCGTTGGATCAGCCATGCAGTTCGGCGCTGGATTGTTGGCGCAACAAAAAGACTGTTGGAAACGCACGCTGGATTTGTCGGGGGACGGCAAACACAATCTGGGGCCGCATCCTCGTGACGTGAAATCTGCTTTGCTTGCGTCTGGCATTACCATCAATGGTCTGGTGATCGGTGCAGATGATCCCAGTCACGGTGACAAGCGCTATGTTCAGATCGGCGAGCTGTCCGCTTACTACAACAGCTGGGTCATTCTGGGGCCGAATGCGTTTGTCGAAGTCGCGTTGGGCTTTGAGGCCTACGAGGACGCCATGACCCGTAAGCTCATCCGGGAACTGGAAGGGCTGGTGTTGTCAGATGCGCGCCGCTGATCAATAGATATAGCGTATCTGATCCGTCCAATACCGTTCGACCCGGCGCAAGGAACCCGTGATATCCTCGATCCCTTCCAGACCCAGTACGCCCCGGCTTTGCAGCCCTTCGGCATGACGGGCAAACAGGTCTGAAACGACGTCCCTAATTTCCCGCCCGCGAGGGGTCAGGCGAACTCGGACCGAGCGCCTGTCAATCTCGCATCTTTGATGGTGCATATAACCCATCTCAACCAGTTTCTTGAGATTGTAGCTGACATTGCTGCCCTGATAGTAACCACGGCTTTTCAGTTCACCGGCAGTGACCTCGTGATCGCCGATGTTAAACAACAGTAAGGCCTGAACCGCATTGATCTCAAGCTCGCCGACACGCTCGAATTCATCCTTGATGACGTCCAGAAGCAACCGATGGAGCCGCTCTACCAGTGCCAACGCTTCAAGATAGCTGGTCATAAACCCTTTGGCTCCCAACGCGGAGACCTGCAATTCCATACTCATCCGACCCTCCGATTCAGTCGTGGTGTTTCCGCCACGATGAACCGAAATCCCGAAAAATCGGTTAAGCCGGGTTTTCTGTTATTTTTGAAAGGTCTGCGCGATGTCCGCGATCAGTTCTGCATAGGTGGTCGGCGGCTGGATCTGACCAGTGACCCATTGATACAGATCCTGATCGTTTTCGTGCAGCAACGCGTCATAATTATCCAAGCTGGATGCATCCATCGCAGCCAGATTGCGATCTGCATAGGCAGACAGGATCAAGTCCATTTCCTTGATCCCCCGTCGCATCGACCGCATTTTCATGCGCTTGATCCTGACGTCGCGTGCCTCAGTCACTTCGCAGGCTCCAGCATCAGGCGCAGCTTTTTCTCAAGGCGTGCCGCACGCTCTGAACTCGCGCGCATTTCGCCTCGGATTGCCCGCAATTCGGCTACAGCACCGGCAAGATCCAGGTTGGTATCGTCAGCGTCCAGCGGGGCGTCCATGCCTTCGCCTTCGCCGGTCAACAGCCACACGATAGACACGTTCACCATGCCTGCCATCATCGACAAACGGTTCGCACGGGGTTCGGACAAATCGTTCTCCCAAGCGGCGATTGTTGCCTTCTTGACACCCAGCCGTCGCGCAATCTGAGACTGGCTCATACCAGCAGCTTCACGCGCACCTGCCAGGCGATCCCCAAATGTTGCTGCGTCCGGTCCGTACCAGTCGGTCTCGTCATTCATTTGGGGCTCCAATTCTATTTTTGTATACTGCTTGATCGTCATTCGGGCGCACCCTATGACAGACAGGTTGAACATACAAACCGAGGCCGAATATGAGTTTCCTGTCTGCGACATTGTCACGCGTAAAACCTTCGCCCACCATCGCGATGACAGCCAAAGCGGCCGAGTTGAAGGCTGCCGGACGTAATGTGATCGGCTTGAGCGCGGGTGAACCGGATTTCGACACCCCTCAGAACATCAAGGACGCAGCCGTAGCGGCAATTGCAGCAGGTAAGACCAAATACACGGCGCCTGACGGCATTCCTGAACTGAAGCAGGCGGCCTGCACCAAGATGAAACGCGATCACGGGCTCGATTATACGCCTGCGCAAATCTCGGTCGGAACGGGCGGTAAACAGACGCTTTACAATGCTCTGATGGCGACAATGAACGATGGTGATGAAGTCATTATCCCAGCGCCCTATTGGGTGAGCTATCCAGACATGGTATTGCTGGCCGGAGGCACCCCAGTTGTGGTCGAAACGACGCTGGAAAACAGTTTCAAGCTGACGCCTGACCAGCTTGAGGCCGCGATCACGCCAAAGACCAAGTGGTTCATCTTCAACTCACCCTCGAACCCAACTGGCGCTGGTTATAGCCGGGACGAGTTGAAAGCGCTGACGGATGTTCTGATGCGCCACCCGCAGGTTTGGATCATGTCCGACGACATGTATGAACATCTGGCCTATGACGGGTTCGAATTCTGCACCCCGGCCGAGGTCGAACCCGGGCTGTATGATCGCACGCTGACCTGTAACGGTGTGTCCAAAGCCTATGCCATGACGGGCTGGCGTATCGGATATGCAGCGGGTCCCGCCGAACTCATCGCTGCGATGCGCAAGATCCAATCGCAATCGACCTCGAACCCCTGTTCAATAAGCCAGTGGGCTGCTGTCGAAGCGTTGAACGGAACCCAGTCATTTCTGGCCCCGAACAACGAAACGTTCAAACGCCGCCGCAATCTGGTAGTGGAGATGTTGAATGCCATTGACGGGATCACATGCCCTACCCCTGAAGGCGCGTTCTATGTCTACCCGTCGATCGCCGGTCTCATCGGTAAGACCACGCCCGCCGGGACTGTCATAAAAAACGACGAGGCTTTTGCGACTGCATTGCTTGAAGAGGTGGACGTGGCCGTAGTGTTTGGTGCTGCCTTCGGCCTGTCACCCAACTTTCGTGTCAGCTATGCAACTTCGGATGAAGCTCTGACCGAGGCCTGCACGCGCATTCAGCATTTCTGCGAGAGTTTGAAATCGTAACCCGGGCAACAACGGGCCAAGTCATGAACGACCTGCCCCGCCCGTTGGGCCGGGCTTATTATCACGATTTGTCCAGTGAATTTCCGCGATTTTGGAAATTCATACCACAAACGACCAGGTTCCCGTTATGGTTCCGAGAAGTAACCCCGATGGAGGCGTGTTGCGTGTCACAAGACTTAAGTGAGATGGAATGAGTACCCAGTTACCCGAATACTATTTTCGAGTCCGCGAGAACGGAGCGGTTGTTTTCAAAATCGACACAGAAAACCGGCAGCGCCGGATCGAAATGGATCAGATCGCTGTCATCAATATCCGCAATGGCGAGGTGAAACCGCACGGTCAACGCACCCTGTCTGACGCAGATAAGGTCGAGATCGCGCGTTGGATGGAAGATCGCAAAACGCTGTTGGCGCAACGGGATATCGACGATATTCACCGTGCGGTTGACTACCTGAATCTGACCACGCAATGGGCCCAATCCAAGGCCTCAGACGACCAGCTTGAAGATGTGACTGATCGGCTTTTGATGGCGATGCACGATCTGCGGTCGGTCCTGGTACGCAAAAAGGCAGACCGGCTGAGCAAAGAGTGATCTATTCGGCCGGAACGCCGACTTCTCGCACGGACCGCATCCAGAACCGGGCCATCAACAAGACAGCTGCGCAGGCGAGACCAAGAACAAGGCCCAACCAGACGCCGATCCCGTCCATTCCGCGGATGAAACCAAAATAGTAGGACGCGGGAATACCCACGACCCAGTAGCTGAGCGCGGCCATCACCATGGGTATCTTGGCGTCCTGCAAGCCACGCAACAGCCCCAATGCAATCACCTGCGCCCCGTCAACCAACTGGAACAGAGCAGCCATAGCCAGCAAACCGGTGCCGATCATGAGGATCTGGGTGCGTTGCGGATCGTCGGCTTCCATGAACAATGAAATCAACGGCTCGGCGCAGGTCAAGAATAGTATGATCGTCAGAACGGACATCACCAGCGACATACCTGTCACGGCAATTGCACCTTTCTCAAGATGTGCGCGGTCTCTTCGGCCCAGCGCATTGCCTGCCCGGATGGTGGCTGCGTTCGACAAACCGAGATGCACCATGAACGTGGCCGACGCCAGGTTCAGCGCGATCCCATGCGCGGCCAGCGGCACCTGACCCAGCCAGCCCATCATAATGGCAGAGGTTGCAAACAGGGTAACCTCGGCAAGTGTGGTCAGCCCGATGGGCACCCCCAGTCGCAGTACGCTAAAGAACATCTCCCAATCCGGTCGCCAGAACCGTTGGAACAGGCTGTGCTCGGGCAGAACACGTACGGCGTAGATAATAACCGCGATCAAAGAGACAACCTGCGTCACGATCGACGCGATGGCGGCCCCCATCACGCCAAGCTCGGGCGCACCCCAATTGCCGAAGATCAACGCATAATTGGTCACCCCATTGACCAGGGCAGCCACAACAGTGATCCACAAAACGATCTGCGTTCTCTCCAACGCGGCGAGGTAGGATTTCACCACCATGACTAGCAACGCAGGGAACAACCCCCATCCGGCAATGCGCAGATATTTTGACGCGGTTTCAGCAACTTGCGGGTCCTGCTTAAGGGCAATCAAAACCGGATAAGACCACCAGAGCAACGGCATCACCAGGGTCGCATAAAGCAATGAAAGCCAAAGCCCCATGCGCGTCGAGCGCCGAATGCTGGTTTCATCCGCTTCCGCAGCGGCGGTCGCGACCATCGGCATGACCGCCCAGCCAAACCCAGCACCAAACAAGAACAACACAAAGTAGTAGCTGCCAGCCAGCGTCACTGCAGCCAACGCCTCGACCCCGTACCAACCCAGCATGATCGTATCCGTCAGGCCGATCGCAAACTGCGCCAGATGCCCACCAACCAGCGGCAGACCCAGAACGGCAATGGCTCGGAAATGGCCAGGATATGTCATCACCTTGATCATCATTCCAGCCATATGCGCGGCCCGAGTTCGGGACAAGAGCGGATCGTTGAAATTTCAATTTGAGATCAAAATTCTGCGGGTTAAGCTACCCGCGAAACGTGACGATTTTTGTACCAGGTTACACGCTACAAGACAGGAAACACGGTTTACAATTCTGGCAATCACGCAGCGGCTAGCGTCTCGTGTGTTTCGCATGCAAACTGAACACAAAAGGCGGGTACATTGGAAACCAAGCTTATCGACCTGAACAGCCGACCTTTCTTTGTCAGAGCCTGGGGCCAGCCCCAAAACCCACCTTTGCTGATGCTGCATGGGTTCCCCGAGTTCGGCGGTGCGTGGGGTGATCTCGCCCCCCACCTGACCGACCGATTTTACTGTATCGCGCCAGATCAACGCGGCTATGGGCAAAGCTGGGCACCGTCGGGTGTTGAAAAGTATGCGCTGTCCCAACTGGTCTCGGATATGGCTGCGATGATCGAGCAAGAGTATTCCCGTGTCACGGTTCTGGGCCACGACTGGGGTGCCTCGGTTGCCTATGGCCTGGCGATGTTTCGACCGGATTTGGTGGATCGTTTGATCGTTGCAAACGGTGTTCACCCGGTCCCGTTTCAACGGGCAATGGCCGCGGGCGGCGCACAGTCAAAGGCCTCGCAATACATAAACAAACTCCGTGCGCCGGATGCGGCCAATCGGCTGTCTGCCAACAACTATGCCCAGCTTGAGCAGTTCTTTCGCCACGGGATGGGGCTTGGCTGGTTGTCGGATGCCAAAATGGACGCCTACCGTGCCGAATGGGCACGGCCCGGACGGTTGGAGGCTATGTTGAACTGGTATCGCGCCTCACCTCTGGTCGTGGCGGCCCCGGACCAGCCCTGCACTGATCTGCCCGAATTGCCTGTCGAACGGCTTATGGTTCCCTGCCCGCATCTTTTGCTGTGGGGACCCGAAGATAAGGCGCTGCTTCCCGTGTCCACAGAAGGGCTTGAAGAATTCGCGCCAAACTTGACCCGTATCTCAATCCAAGGAACCGACCACTGGCTGCATCATCAAAAACCCGACGCGATGGCGCAGGCAATTCTTGATTGGATCCCAACAGATTGAGGCATGTTCGCATTGAATCGACACTTCAACACGCAGATCCATCTCATCGATGACCCCAGTCTTCGGGGTTGTCCGAATTGTTCGGCGACAGACCCAAAACGTCCCCGTCGGTTGAGCACCCCAGGCCCAGAACAGTCCGGTTCGCATAAGAAAAATACGCGCAAACCTGATTGATCTCGAGGATTTCGCCGTCATCCCATCCGGCGTCCCGCAGTTTAACGACATCCCCTTCCACCAGATCGGCCGGAGCTTGGGTCAGTTGCCGAGCATACTCCATCGCCGCAACCTGCCGTGCGTCCAACAGCGCGTCTTCTGGTCTGCCTGCTTCTATCGCTGCGCGAATGGCTTCACCTCGCGCTGCATCGCCCAGAAGGCGCTGCAACCCATTGAAGTGATGCTCGACACAATAACCGCAGCGATTCAGTGAGCTGACCCAGACGCCCAAAACCTCAAGAAACCACTTGGGGATCTGATTGCCCGAATGGTGCAGCACATTCTTGTAGATCGCCATGTGGCCTTCCATCGAATGCGGTCGCAAGGAATGCACCATCATGATATTGTCTACATTGTTGTCAGGGCCGGTGACCCGATCATAGAGTTTCCTCAGCCTGCCGGTTGCCTCATCAAACGGCACAGTCTTGATCCAGCTCATCTCGCCTGTTCTCCTTGATTTTGATTGGTGTCCGGAGACTAGGAGGTGTTCTCGCCGGTTACGAGGTGAATTCGTAGATCAATCTTCCTGATCTCGGAAGGTGTCTCGAACAAATGGGATGTACCCCGTGTTGACCTCGCCATTTGTTGCGATGAATGTCGTCTATAGCGAGCTTTTTTGTTATCAATCGAAAGAGGATCATGTCTTGCGCCGCGATGAATTGACCTACCGTTTCCGCGAACTTCACGTTCTAAGCAAGCCGGTGGTGATGCCGAACCCTTGGGACATCGGGTCAGCGAAGGTAATGGCGAACATGGGTGCAAAGGCGTTGGCGACGACCTCATCAGGCTATGGGTTCACGCAAGGGCTGACCGATGGCGGTCAGATGACACGTGACTTGGCCCTGCAGCATGCAACCGAGATATGCGCTGCAGTCGATGTACCGGTGAACGGCGATTTTGAAAACGGATTTGGCGACAGCCCCGAGACAGTTGCCGAAACAGTGCAACTGGCGGCAAAGGCAGGTCTATCAGGCGTTTCGATTGAAGATACTGCCTTTCCTGGGACAGACTCCTATCCATTTGAGCTTGCTCTGGCCCGTATAGAAGCGGCGGTGATCGCTGCTGGCGCGGCGGGAATTGTGCTGACGGCCCGGGCGGACGGTTGGCAATTGCGGAACTATGATCAGGCTGAGGCATTGAGACGCTGCCAAGCGTTCGCCCAAGCAGGCGCTGATGTGATCTATGCCCCGCTGGTCGATGCGGACACCACTCGCGCTCTGGCCGCCACTGGAACACCGGTCAACATTCTGGCCGCAGGCGATATGCGTGATCTGACCACAAAACAAATGGGGGCACTTGGTGCATCCCGCATTTCAATTGGCGGCGGACTTGCCAGGGTTACTCAACAGGTGGTCATAGAGGGTACTCAAGCGATGCTGGAACGGGGCGACTTCACGATCCTGAAAGGTGCGGCGAGCGAGGCAGAAATCGAAGCGCTGTTGAACAGATGAGCCGAGGAGCCGAGGGCCCTTCTGGATGGTAACGTAAATTCGGCAGTGGTTGCCAACCGGGCAGCAGGCATTTTGCCCAAATTGCCAGGTTTGGTTTGTTTTCGTCAATCAAAGCCAAACCGTCCACAACACCTCGCGTCCCTCTTCCCCCGGACCACATCACCTGCCATAATGGAGGAAACTGAAAAACAAGAGCAGCACACATGCCTGACGATCTGTTGACGCCCAGCGCGACCTCCACCTATGACGCCTCGTCCATCGAGGTGCTCGAAGGGCTTGAACCGGTTCGCAAACGCCCCGGCATGTATATCGGCGGCACGGATGAGCGTGCGCTGCACCATATGGTTGCCGAAATCCTCGATAACTCGATGGACGAGGCCGTGGCGGGCCACGCCAACCGGATCGAGGTCGAGCTTCACGACGACTACGCCCTGACCGTCCGCGACAACGGGCGAGGCATTCCTATCGACCCACACCCCAAATTCCCCGACAAATCCGCACTTGAGGTGATCCTTTGCACCCTGCACGCGGGCGGCAAATTCTCGGGCAAGGCTTATCAGACCTCGGGCGGTCTGCACGGTGTGGGTGCTTCGGTTGTGAACGCCCTGTCGGATTCGATGGTTGTGCAGGTGGCGCGCGACAAACAACTGTTTGAACAACGATTCTCACGCGGGGTCCCTTTAGGGCCCGTGGAAAAGGTTGGCGCGGCGCCAAACCGGCGCGGCACCACAGTGACCTTCCACGCCGACGCGGACATCTTTGGCCATCACAAGTTCAAACCTGCGCGGCTGTTTAAATCCATCCGCTCCAAGGCTTACCTGTTCTCGGGCGTCGAGATTCGCTGGAAGACCGCCATCGACGACGGCGAAACCCCGACCGAGGCCACGTTCCACTTCCCCGGTGGCCTGTCGGATTATCTGAAAGAGACGATGAACGGATCGTCCACCTATGCCGATCAGCCATTTGCGGGCACCGTGGACTTTACCGAGAAATTCAACGCCCCCGGCAAGGTCGAATGGGCGATCAACTGGACGCCGTCGCGCGATGGGTTCATCCAATCCTATTGTAACACCGTCCCCACCCCCGAAGGCGGCACCCACGTAGCGGGTTTCTGGGCTGCGGTCCTCAAGGGGATCAAGGCCTATGGTGAGTTGATCAACAACAAGAAAGCCGCGCAGATCACCCGCGAAGACCTGATCACCGGTGGCTGCGCACTGGTGTCGTGCTTTATCAGCGAACCGGAATTCGTGGGCCAAACCAAAGACCGTCTGGCCACGGTCGAGGCGCAGCGGCTGGTCGAAAACTCTGTCCGGGATCATTTCGATAACTGGCTCGCCGCGGACACAAAGTCCGCGGGAGCCATTCTTGATTTCCTGATCCTCCGCTCGGAAGAGCGCCTTCGCAGGCGGGCCGAGAAAGAAACACAACGCAAGTCCGCCACTAAAAAACTTCGTCTTCCCGGCAAGTTGGTGGACTGCTCTAGTTCAACACGGGACGGCACGGAATTATTCATCGTCGAGGGCGATTCTGCGGGCGGGTCCGCCAAGATGGGCCGCAATCGCAAAACGCAGGCCCTGCTGCCCCTGCGCGGCAAGATCCTGAACGTGCTGGGCGCGGCCAGTTCCAAACTTGGCACCAATGCCGAGATCAGTGACCTGACCCAAGCGCTGGGGGTCGGCCTTGGCACAAGGTTCAATGTCGACGACCTGCGCTATGACAAGATCATCATCATGACCGACGCGGATGTGGACGGCGCGCATATCGCAGCACTACTGATGACGTTCTTCTTCACCCAGATGCGGCCCATGATTGACGCGGGCCACCTGTATCTGGCCTGCCCGCCCCTCTACCGCCTGACCCAAGGCGCCAAACGCGTCTATTGTCTGGACGAGGCCGAGCGCGACGAGTGGTTAGAGAAAGGCTTGGGTGGCAAGGGCAAGATCGACGTGTCCCGCTTCAAGGGTCTGGGCGAAATGGACGCCAAGGACCTGAAAGAGACCACGATGGACCCGGCCTCCCGCAAACTGATCCGGGTCACCATCGACGAAGACGAACCCGGCGAGACCGGCGATCTGGTCGAGCGTCTGATGGGTAAAAAACCCGAACTGCGGTTCCAATATATTCAGGAGAACGCGCGGTTTGTGGAGGAGTTGGATGTTTGATTCAGTGAGCCTCCAACCCTCCAAGTATTGGACGATAACTTGAGTTAAGCCTACTGCGTGAGCCTATTTTGTTGGCGTGGAGACATGAGCTCCCACTACTTTGAACTCGTCTGAAACGCCCAAAACAATTCCGTAGCTATAAATCAGGTCAAACTCAAAGAAACGCCACAATAGCGTAGGATTTCTTTCCCTGTACTGTTCTACCGACCAATAGCCTGCGACATTCCCGACAGGTTGGTTTATTCTAGTAGGAACAAAGTTCTCACTTCTATATCTGCTGTATCCCACCACTCGGAAGTCGTGATAACTCATCCAGCTTTGAATTCTATCGAGAGTACCCAGACTTCGCGAAATGCGGAAAATGCAAACCTCCGCGCTACTCCCGTAACCTACTCTTTTCCAATCCAGCTTTAGCAAGTTTGGGTTTTCTTTCATTTGTTCTTCTTTTGCCAAACAGCTTTGGACATCTGGAAACTTACGGATGGCCTTTCGATACTGCCTCCATCTAGGGTGATCACTATCCACAACGCGGCCCAAAAATAGAAATGGCTCGACGTCTTGAGTAGAGAGATGATCGTATTCGACTACGCAAGAAGCCGTTGATCGACATTTCGACCAGATTTCCGATGTGCCAATCTCGGCCTTTGCCGAGGCAGCACCAAAAACTAGCGCTACCGCTGAAAGCAAGACTCGCATTTTCCTTTCGTCAAACAATCAGCATCAATCCTGTTGCTTTCCAATCCATAGATGCATCTGAGACCACTAACTGGCTTCTTGAAAGTCGGGTTTTCCTCACCTCAATTGAACAAGAGTAAACGTAGGATGGATGTTCACACGCATCTTGATGTGGAAAACTGATGGGATTGAACACCTATCCTAAAACGCCACAATCCTGGCGCCCAGCCCGTGCGTGAATTCGAAACACTTCAACACAGCGCAGGCCGGGCTTCAGCCCGGCACACCCCTCAAACCGCTAACCCGATCAGCGCAACGCCTCCCGCCATCAGCACCGCCGCCCCCAGACGACGCATCCAGTTGCCCTCATGCAAAAACACAAACCCAATCAGCGCCGCGAAGATCACCGAAGTTTCGCGCAACGCCGACACTGCCCCCAAAGGCGCAAAGTTCTTGGCGTACAGCACCAACCCATAGGCCGTCATCGACACCAGCCCGCCCAGAATGCCGATCATCCAGACCTTGGCGGGCAGCGCCGCCAGTGTGTCCCGCTTGCGCACCCCCACGAACCCAGCGATGAACAGGTGCAGGAACGCGCCCCACGCCCAGTAGCTGAGCGTATTGCCCGACAGCCGCACGCCAATGCCGTCGACCACCGAATAGATCGAAATGCAGAACCCGGTGCCCAGTGCAAAGCCCAGCGCCCAGCGCCCGACGCCGGATCGCAATGCGCTCCAACTGCTGAGCTGAATGCCCAGCGCGATCAGGGCAATCCCCACCCAGGCTTGGGGGGGCAGAACCTCCCCCACCAAAAGCATCGCCCAGAGCGACACCAGCGCGGGCACGATGCCACGGGCAATGGGGTAGACCACACTCAGATCGCCATGCTGGTAGGCTTTGCCCAGCATAAAGTAATAGCCGAAATGCACCACGGTCGAGATCAGGATGAACGGAAAGCTTTCGGCACTGGGCAGCGGCAACAGCAGCACCATCACCGCCGCAGGGATAACGTGGCCGAAAGCCACAAGGCCCAAAGTGGTTGTCTGGTCGGCGGCCGTTTTAACGATCGCGTTCCAAACGGCATGCAACAAGGCCGCAGTCAGAACAATGGTGATGACAAACAGGGACACACTGGAACCTTCAAGCAAGTGTCGGCCGATGATAAGCCAATGTCGTCAATTGCATACCGCAGTGCCAAACTCAACGCAGAACCGTGTCCTAAGGGAGCATGCAATCGCGCCCTGAACGATCTAACCGGTGGGTAACAAGCGGCTACAACTGCACGTGAACACTGTTGCGCAACACCGCTGAGCACTTAATGTTGCCAGCATGAGTTTTGTGACCGACAACCAGTTGCCCTTGCTGATCATGTTCTTTGTGATCGGGTCCATTGGCACGGGCTTTCTGTTCCGCAAACCGGCGGGCCACCGGGCGTGGAAGCTCGCCGATCTGGTTTGGGTCGTATTGGGTGGCATCGGTGCACTGGTGGCGGTGCTGGCCGGGCTTTATACGGCCGACAGCTCTCGGCTGGATCGGCAGATCGACGTGGCCTATGCTGCGACACTGGCCTTTGATCGCGACGCCGCGCGGTTCCGGTTGCGCTTCTGCGATCCGGCTTTTGACCCAGATACCGCCGTTTTATGTGACAAGGTCGAGTTCCTGTCGGCCTCAACCGCCAGCAACGCCGATCTGCCGCTGTTCATTGCCGTCACGAACGAGGTCGCGCCGCTGCAAGGGCTGCAATTTCTGTTCGGCGGTCAGTCCAAGGACGACATGGACGAGATTCGAGGTATGGCCGCCAAGGCCGACGCCTTTGATATCGACCAGTTCCTTGTTTTCACCTCATTAGACGAGCCGACACAAGCCGCGATCGACAACATGCGTCGTAAGGTTCCGGCCATTGCCGGAGACTATCTGATACTAGCGCAGAGCTATGACGATCTGATCGATCAGGTCGGCAAGTTGAAGGATGAGTGGGAGTATCTGCAATCCAACGCACACATACTGGTTTTGCAGATTGTCGCTCTGTGTCTTGTCAGTTTCGCCGCGCCGTTCCGATTGGGTAAATCCATAGTGGAACTGCGGACGACGCTTATCGCCGATACGCCCGCGCCAGCCGCTCGGGGTCTGCCCCAAGAAAATACCGAGCCAGAGTCCACAGATTCCGCGCGCCCCGCCGAACCCAGCCCGACCGCTGGTAGCGTTCCGCACTCGTAATCGCCTGCACATTGAGCAATGTCATCTGCGGCAGCGCACGCACCAGAGCCACGTCCTCCATCAGCGGCTGATCCTGATAGCCACCAGCCGACAGGTAGGTATCACGCGGCACTAGCAGACCCTGATCACCATACGGCAACCCAAATACACGACTGCGCAGATTGGCCCAGCCGGCCACCCATTTCGGTGCGATCCCCTTAGCTCGAAATGCCAACCGGAAAGCTGCGGGTGTGTCTGTTTTCAGGTGGTGTTCTACCGTTTCGCTCCACCCCGGTTGCAAAACCGTATCGGCATGCAAAACCAGCAACCAATCCCCCTTGGCCTGCGCGCAGCCGTTACGCAGCTGTCCGCCGCGCGACGCCGCTCCGCTGATCACAGTTGCTCCGGCCTCTTCGGCGAGATCGAGTGTCAGATCGCTGGAACCACCATCGGAAATCACAAGTTCACGGATCAGACCGCCGTGCAGCCCCTCCATCAATGCTTGCAGACACGCAGGCAACGCATCTTGAGCGTTCAGGGTTGGGATCACGATGCTTATTGGGGCGGGCACGTCCGATAACCTCTGGTCTTGGCAGCGAGAGTTCCTATATCACGGTGCCCAAGCAAATGACGAGGACCAAGCCATGCCGACCCGCCGCATTCTGCGCCTGACAGGCTCGGACACCGAGAGCTTTTTGCAAGATATGGTCACCAATGATTTGGGCGGCTTGGATAGCGGCCTGGTGTACGCCGCGCTTCTGACGCCACAAGGGAAGTATCTGGCAGATTTCTTTCTGAAACGCGACGGTGATGCGATTCTGCTGGATGTTGCCCAGGGTTTGGCCGACGGCCTGTTCAAGCGCCTGGGCATGTACAAACTGCGCGCGGATGTTGCGATTGAAATCACCGACCTGAACTTGCAGCGCGGCACCGGCCCGACACCTAATGGCGCCCTGCCCGACCCGCGCCATCCGGATCTGGGCTGGCGCGCTTACGCAGCAGGCCCTGAAAGCGATGATGAAACAGATTGGGACGCCATCCGAGTGCGCCACTGCATTCCCGAGACTGAAATTGAACTGACCCCGGACAGCTATATTCTGGAGTCTGGCTTTGAGGTTCTGAACGGCGTGGATTTTAAAAAAGGTTGCTATGTTGGGCAGGAAGTCACTGCACGCATGAAACACAAAACCGAATTGCGCAAAGGTCTAAAGCGCGTGCAGATCGACGGCACTGCCCCAGTTGGCACGCCAATTGAGTCGAACGGAAAGCCCGCCGGGACGTTATTCACGCAATCTGGTGGGCAAGCGATTGCTTATCTGCGATTTGATCGTGCGGGCGATGATATGCGCGCCGGGGATGCGGTGGTGCGGCTGGGCGATTAGCCCGCGCCTGTTGCCATTCCGTTACGCTTGTTGTGCCGCTCGGTCGCATAACATTTGAACTCTGGAACCGCCCTGTCAAACTGGCGGTGGTGAAGTGACAGGGATACCAACATGCTGCAGCTGTATTCGGCTATTTGGCGTGCCAGCGCCGGGCGGCAGATCATCCTTATTCTTCTGTCGATCGCGGTGGCTGGGCTAGCAGCCGTTCCGCTTGAGTTTCAACGTGACATCATCAATCACCTGACCTCGGACCATATCGAAACAAAGCGTTTGATCCTGCTCGGCGTGGGTATGATGGCGGTGATCTTGCTGAGCCTGAGCCTGAAATGGATCCTGGGCTATCGCGCAGGGACATTGGGTGAAGATATGATCCGGCTAATCCGTCAGCGCCTTTTGTTACGTGCCGCAGATGTGGATGAGACCGGAGAATCCGTCCGCAAAGGCACGATGACAACGGCTATCTCTGCCGAGGCCGAAGATCTAGGGAAATTCGCTGGTGGCGCCTTTTCCGACCCAGTGGTTCAGATCGGGACCTTGGTCAGTGTTATCGGCTATATCTCGTCCACGCAGCCGGGTCTGGGCCTGATCGCATTTTCGATGATTGTACCTCAGATTCTGATCGTCTTGATGTCGCAGCGCAAGGTGAATGTGTTTGTTGCGGAACGGGTTCGGATATTGCGCAGCGCAACAGATCGTTTGACGGCTGATGACATCGAAACAGCGGAACAGGACATCAATGCCCAATTCGATGAAATCTACGAAACACGACGCAGAATGTTCATTTGGAAGCTATCCGCCAAATTCCTGCTGAGCGTGATTAACGGCGCCGGGACGGTGGGCGTCCTCATGCTGGGCGGGTGGCTGGTGATGCAGGGAAAAACCGATGTTGGCACAGTCGTCGCAGCAATCAGTGGATTAAGCCGGATTCAGGGGCCCACGGCTTTTCTGATTACGTTTTATCGTCAGGTCAGCGCCAACCGCATCAAGTACGAGCTGATGCTAGAGCTTTTTGGCCCGGACCCGGCCCGCTATCGGCGTCCCTCCAAGACCTAATAAAAAGACCGCGCGGCGATTGCCAGCGCGGCCTTTTTCAATCCAGTTTCGAAAAGCGCAAACCTTACGCGCGTTCCGAGTATTCCATGGTCTCGGTGTTCACGATGATCATCTCATCTTGGCCGACAAAAGGTGGAACCATGACTTTGACGCCGTTGTCCAAAACCGCAGGTTTGAACGAGTTTGCTGCTGTCTGACCCTTCACCACCGGCTCGGTCTCGACGATTTTGCACGTAACTTTCTGTGGCAGCGTGGCGTTCAACGCTTCGCTCTCATAGAACTCGACAACAATAGTCATGCCATCCTGCAAGAACGGGCGGCGCTCGCCCAGCAAATCTGCAGGCAATTCAATCTGTTCGTAGGTCTCGGAATCCATGAACACCAGCATGCCGTCGGATTCATAAAGGAACTGCTGGTCTTTCTGCTCTAGCCGGACCCGTTCAACCTTATCCGCCGACCGGAAACGTTCGTTCAGCTTCGAGCCATTGCGCAGGTTGCGTAATTCGACCTGGGCAAATGCCCCGCCCTTACCCGGTTTCACATGGTCTACTTTGACGGCCGCCCACAGCCCGCCATTATGCTCAAGCACGTTGCCGGGGCGAATTTCGTTCCCATTTATCTTGGGCATGACTTAAATCCTTCACAAACGGTTGATGCGTCGTTTGCCGCCCCTATATCTGGCGGGACCACACCTGACAAGACAACGAGACCTAGTGCTGCACATGCAGCAAGCCATGCAACTGACGCAACGCAACTATGCATTTTAGGTGTATCCGAATCGCACCTAATAGGTCATAAGAGCCGTCATGCCGAAATTGCAAGAGCAAGAACAACAAGGATAACGAGATGAGAGATTTCGTTGACGGCACTGCCTTTAACAACGAACAAGGCAATCGTGCAAAGAAACTTTTCGCGGCCGTTGTACTGGCTGCGCTTGATGACGCCATCGCTGACGACAAGAAGTATGGCAATGGCCCGGAACAGATCGCCCGCTGGGCGCGTTCGCGCGATGGGCGCGAAGTGCTGTCGTGCGCGGGTATTGACCCGAACGAGCGTGTTGTCGGTGGCCTGATGGAGTTCGTCGGCCGTGGCGTGCGGACATCCGTGGCCCTGTCGCGTGAAGAAAGCGAACGTCGCAACGCTGCACAACAAGCCGAAGCCGCCTAGATCAAGTCGACTTTTTGAAGAAAAGCGCGCTCCTTTCAATCGGAGCGCGTTTTTCTTTTGCGCGTTGCCTGCTCAGAAGAACATCAGCCATTGGCGGGCCACCCAGATTTCTGCACCCACCAACGCGGCAAAAAACAGTTTGGCCCATACCGGCATGCCTTGTTGCCACAAAACGACATAGGATGTCAGGCAGGCCAACGCTGAGACCGGAGCGACCCAAAACGCATGATGGGTACTGTCCCAATAGCTGACAGGGCTGTGAAACACCCAGGAGCTGATTGGCCAGAATTGCGCACGACCATCGCCTGCATGCAGCAGAAAATCCATTGCCAGATGGATCAATCCTGCCGCTGCCCCAACGATTAATACACGCCAGCCTCGCCATATTCCGATCGTTAAGGCCAACCCCCAAAGGATAAAGGAATTGTCGATCGCAAAGACCGTCTGCCACGCGGATGAATAGTAGAGTTGGCCAAACACCACCTGCTCGGGGATGCCCAGTACAAACAAAGAAACACCAGCCAACACATAAAGTGACAAATCGGGCAGTAGCGACCCCAGCAAAGCTGCCCACAGGATGCGCCCGTTGGCAGGCCGGGCAAAAGCCGCAGCGCCGATCAATAGATGTGCAGGTGTGTTCATCCGGGCTTCCCCTTCGGTCTCAAATCAGGTCATCTGCGCGTCAAACATAGGAGACTCACCATGGTTCGCGCCATCATGATTCAGGGCACAGGCAGCAATGTCGGAAAATCGGTTCTGGTGGCCGGATTGGCGCGGGCCTTCACACGACGGGGGCTGAGGGTTGCTCCGTTCAAGCCACAAAACATGTCGAACAATGCCGCCGTGACCGAAAATGGCGGTGAGATTGGCCGTGCGCAGGCGCTGCAGGCCCGTGCCGCCAAGCTTTCGACACATACGGATATGAACCCCATTCTATTGAAACCCGAAACGGACACTGGCGCCCAGATTATCGTTCACGGACAGCGTGCAGGCACAATGAAGGCGGGTGACTATCGCAAGGACAAGTCCAAGCTGCTGGGCGCCGCATTGGAGAGCTTTGGCCGGTTGTGCCGTGACGCGGATCTTGTGCTAATCGAGGGTGCAGGTAGCCCAGCTGAAACCAACCTGCGCGCAGGAGACATTGCGAATATGGGGTTTGCCTGTGCAGCCCAGGTGCCGGTGGTGCTTGTAGGTGATATTCACAGGGGTGGAGTGATTGCCCAGATCGTTGGCACACAAGCCGTTCTGGACAAGGCCGATCTGAAGATGATCCGGGGATTTGCCGTCAATCGCTTTAAAGGGGATGTGTCCCTGTTTGACGAGGGGCGCGATGACATAGCCGCGCGCACCGGATGGCCTTGTCTGGGCGTTGTCCCCTGGTTTAACGATGCCTGGAAACTGCCTGCCGAAGATATGATGGATATCCGGTCTCACACCGGCGGCGCTTGTAAAGTTGTTGTGCCACAGCTGGAAAGGATGGCGAATTTCGACGACCTGGACCCGTTGTCGGCGGAACCCGTTGTAAGTGTCGAGATCGTCCCTGCAGGTCGCCCTCTGCCCGGCGATGCGGACCTTGTGTTGTTGCCCGGCAGCAAATCAACAATCGGCGATTTGACCTATTTCAGGGGGCAAGGATGGGACGTTGACCTCTATGCCCATGTGCGCCGAGGCGGGCATGTTCTGGGCTTGTGCGGCGGCTATCAGATGCTGGGTAAGACCATATCGGATCCCGACGGCGTCGACGGCCGACCGGGTAAGGTGGACGGGTTGGGATTATTGGATGTCGACACGGTTATGGGTGGAAAAAAGCAGGTCATACTGCGCAAGGCCAACGCGCTGCCGAACCGTGAACCTGTCGACGGGTATGAAATCCATATGGGCCATACCAAAGGACCGGATTGCACCCGCGCCTGGCTGGAAATCGAAGGCCGTCCGGAAGGCGCAGCAAGCCCGAACGGGCGCATCATGGGCAGTTACCTGCACGGCATCTTCTCATCCGATGCATTCCGCGCCAGCTTTCTGTCCCGGTTTGGCGTAGATTCAGAGACCGCCTATGAGGATGGGGTCGAACAGACATTGGATGCTCTGGCCGATCATCTGGAACAGCATATGGATCTGGATCTTCTGTTGGATCTGGCTCAACCGCCATCTATCAGCTGAAGACTATTCCACGTCCAGCGCCGCCAATGCCCGGGCGATCTCTCGCCGAACCATTTTGCGGACGTTTCGTGTAATCCGTTCACCCAATGCGCCTTGCAGCTCTTGCCGAACAACTTCGGCGATCAAGTGGCGCAGCTCATCCTCATCCATGGTTGCCATGACCTGATCGAGGGTATCTACCGGGTCTTCCTCAGAGATCGACGGTTCAGAAACCTCAGGGTCACGAATAAACGTCGCCGCCTGAGCGTCGGCTTCGTCGGCTTCATGACCATCCAGTTCAACCTGATCTTCCTGCTCCGTCTCGGCGGTCGTCTCTTGAACATTCCACCGCAACGCCCGTGTCGGGGTGCCGGAGTAGGCATCATCGCTGTCCCCGTCAGGTTCCCATTGATCCTCGGTCCGTGCAATCGCAGCCTCCAGAGCTTCGATCTTGGAGCTTAAACTGGTTGCCGGATCATTCGGGGGAACAGCCTCCTGCGGGGCGTCTGCCGTATCGCCCTGCGTTTTGTCATCCTGATTTGCCGCAGCCTCCGTACGAACGATATCGCAGGCGCGCAACAACATCGGTTTGGCCGAATCCTCGGCGCTATACTCTGGGTCAAGCTTGAGAGGGGCAGCGCCCTCCTCAACCTTAGCGGGTTTGCTAATACGCAAGGCGTCCGTAAGAACCAGCCGCCCGGGCTTACGCCCCCCAGACCCTTGATCCGAAACTGAATTTTTGCGGCCGTCGTCACTGACCAACCGTTTTACCGAAGACAAGACATCTTCGATACCTGCTTTTACGACACCATCAGACATTGTTTTTCTACCGCTCTATCCTTGGGGTCGAGTCTAGCCAAACAATCGTAGCCTCACAACAACAAGTATTGTTTATCAGTCCCGCCGCAACGCTTTGAGGACGCGATCCAGATCCTTGCTTTGCTTGCTGACCTTGGCCGGCGCCGTTTTGACCAGATTGTAATAAAGCGTCGGGTCATAGATCTGAACTGCAAGACCCATGCGTTCGGCGGTCAGCAGCCCCTGCGCCTGCAACAGCTGATAAGCAGCCAGTGAACGTTCGGTCCGCGAGGCAATTTCGGCCAGTTGCGCATCAAGCAGATCTTGCTGAGCTGTCAGCACGTCCAGCGTTGTTCGTGCGCCCAGCGTCGCTTCTTCCCGAATCCCGTCAAAGGCGACCTGCGATGCGCGGACACGCTCGGTCGATGCGGTGAGGCTGGCCGTGGCGGTTTCGAAGCGGACATAAGCATCCGTTACGCCCTGCGTAATGTCTTTTTGCACATTTAGCAGGTTCGCGCGCGACGCATCCCGGGTGGCCATTGCACGTCGCACAGCGGCGGCCAGACGGCCACCGGCGTAGATCGGCTGTGTCAGGCTCAGCGAAACAGTCGCGTCGTTTGTATAATTGTCGTCGTCGTAGCTTTCAGTGATTCCGGCATCCGCATTCAGGCTGACATTTGGGCCAAGGTTGGCGCGCTGTTGCTGAACGACCAAATCCAGCGCCCGCACCTGATGCTGCGCAGACAAGATAGACGGGTGATTCCGTTGGGCCAGGTTAACCGCGTCGGATTGCGAACGCGGCAGGTTCGGCAGCCCGGGCTGACCAGCAGTGCGCCCTGGCAGTTTCCCGACCGCATTCACGTACTCCGCCTGTGCGGTGCTGAGATCGCCGCGTGCATCGGCAAGATCAGCGCGCGCGCTGGCCAATTGTGCTTCGGACAGGGCGACGTCAGTTCTGGTAACTTCACCCACTTCGAACCGATCATTTGAGGCGCGCAGTTCTTCGCTAGACAGATCAACGTTGTTTTGGCGGATTTGAACCGTTTCTTCCTGGAGAAGAACGCTCAGATATGCGGTCGCGGCGCGAAACAGGATCTGCTGCTCGATATCGATAAGTGATTGCCGGGTCGACAATACCGTTTCCTGCGCCGACTGCTTTCCCAGTGCCGAGGCACCGCCATCGTACAACAGCTGGCTGAGCGTTAGGCCCGAGAAAAAGTCGGTGGGATTGGTTGTCGCGACGGTCGTACCGCGGCGTGTTTTCGTATAGTCTTGGCTGACCCGGACCGTCCAGTTAATGATGGGTCGCAGCGCCGCCAGAGCGATGGCAACATCTTCATCTGCGGCGCGCAGCAAGGCTCGGTTTTGCTCCAGCAAACCGCTGGTGTTGTAAGCCCCGATAAACGCATCGGTCAAATTGTCAGCCCATGCCGGGCGAAATGGCATGACGCTTAGCGTAAGACCTGCGGTCACTGCCAACGCTTTGACCAGCTTGCCTGTTGCTGTTCCACGCATAACCAAATCCTCTCAAATAGAAATTACGCTGCCCTAAAAGCAGTTTGCGTCTTTGATTTCAACTAATCAAGGCGACAGAATTATCCAACGCCAGACTATAGCGAAAATGCACACTCAGCGGAAAAATGCTCTAGAACCGGAGCGCTAGCATTGAACGCATCGCGCCAACTGACCCGGCCACCTGTTTTGTGCCCGATCCGTACCGTTCCCAAGCCTTTTTCGACAAACAGGCAAGCGATGCGACCGTGATCCTTGAGCTGATCCAGCAATTCGTCCGGCACTTGCTCGACACCGCCTTGAATCATGATCACGTCATATGGGCCATGCTCGACCGCGCCCTGTACAAGCGCTCCGACATGAATGATTGCGTTGTCCGCATCAGCCTCGGACAATAAAGTCTGCGCCTCGGCAGCCAGCGTTTCGTCGCTTTCGACGCCTACGACCAGCTGCGCCATCCGGGCGGCAACCGCTGTAGAATACCCCATGGCCGGCGCGATATCGAGAACCATCTCGTCATTCGAGATGTTCAGCGCATCCAACATCTTAGCCAGGGTTCGCGGTTCAAGCATACAGCGCCCGTTTCCGAAATCGATCAGCCCTTCGACATAGGCCGCTTCGCGCTGCGCGTCAGGCACAAAGCTCTCGCGCGGAACAGTCAGCATGGCATCAATGATCGGGAACTTCGTCACGTCAGAGGGCCGAACTTGCGTATCAACCATCGTACGGCGCCGGGCTACGAAATCAGTCATAGGATCTCTCGTTCTATTCCCAAGGTTATCTGGCTTGTGCCATATCCGACAAAGCGCAGCAACGGCCCAGATGCCGCAATCTACGCCTGCCGATCAGGATGCGGTCGGCACGTTTCCGCAATTTGCAATCGCGCCGCTAAATTTGCGCCCTATCCACTGGACGCCTCCAGAGAAAGCTGCTAAAACGCCACCCACACCACGGCAAGTATTTGATTTTACTTGAAAAGGCGAGTTGGCGGAGTGGTGACGCAGCGGATTGCAAATCCGTGTACACCGGTTCGATTCCGGTACTCGCCTCCAAATCTACAATCTAACTCATTGTTTTTAAACAGCAATATTTTCTCAAGCCCCCTAGCACGAATTTTCCCGCAACAAATCCCGCAACATGGAGCAAAAATAACCCATTTTTTCCAGGCACATAACCTAGGTTTAGATTCCTCTGTCCCCGAGTAGCCAATCGACATTCGGCAGGCCGCTGAGCAATGCCCATGCCCCGATGTAGTCGCTGACCTGACCGGCGGTGACGAAGAGGCTGAGCGGTCGGCCCTGGCTGTCGCAGATAGCGTGCAGTTTGGTGTTCATGCCGCCTTTGGTCCGACCGATCAGGCGTCCACGCCCGCTTTTTGACCCCCAGATTGGAGGCTGTACGTTGTGCTTTGAGATATGTGGCGTCGATCATGACGCTCTTCTGTCCGCTGTGCTCGACAGCCAGACCCGCCATAATCCGGGCGAACACACCCTTGTCGCTCCATCGGTTGTACAAGGTCTTATTCGGACCGTACTCGGCAGGTGCATCTCACCAATGCAAGCCATTGCGATCGATGAAGATAATGCTACTCAGCACACGTTTGTCATCGACACGTGGCTTGCCGTGGGACTTAGGAAAGAAGGGCTCAAGACGCGCCATCTGCGGATCTTTCAGCCAGAAAAGATCAGACATGTTAACCGCTCGGTTTTCGAACCGTGAATCACGCTCCTAAGCGGAAATCAATGGGTCCTGACCGTAGTACGGTCGCCATTTCCCGCTATTGCCAGCTACGAAGCCGTCCCGGCATGCCGGTATCGAGATTTGCAGAACTGCATATCTGCCCAGATGCCCTGCTACATCTACTACGCGGGATATGCTTCACGGTATAGCGAAACTATGCCGGCGGCGGTATGAAAAGGGATGCCCCAAACAGGCGAATCCCGGTCTTGTTGTTAACCTAACTGTCGTGCAGGTTTTGAGATCTCATCAAAACGGCGGGGCGAAATCATGCATAACTGCATCTTTTCAACCTGCTCGGCGAATCTGGCGCAATCCAGTATTTGTGTCAGCGGCACAGTCAATGGAGCGGGTGTGGTTTTAGTGAAGAATGCTCAGCCGTCTTTAATAGCTGTCACAACGACTCTGCTTTGAGGGGGAAGGGATGTTCCTCTCTAAGGTCCGCTCTGAGCCCAAAGCGACCGTGCCAATCCCATCTAGATACCGCTTCCAATCGCCGTAAGCCGTAACCACAGTTCACTTCCGAGCTCTTGGTGAAAGTGCCTTCTCATTTCGACTGTTTCTTCGCCCAATTCGGAGTTGTTGATTGCAACGATTACGTCTTTCGCACTAATTCTGAGACTACCATTCTTATCGCCATCCAGCAGCGCGGCATCCATATTCGCCTGAAAGTCCACTCCAAACAGGCTGGGATCAACTCCAGTAACAGACACCATGTAGTTTCGATACCATAGGATCAGTGAACGTCTTTCATCATTGGTTAGTTGGTTCAAAACTGCATTAACTTCCGAGGCATTCGGCACGATTTTACTCCGCTGATGACAACTGCAATTGGACAACAATGATCGACTGGTGGCAACCAAGCAATGGCAGCTTGGTCCGCAAAGTGGACATTTGGATCACTCATTGGAATTGCTGCTAGGCAATCGGAATGCGTAGTTCCTGACCCGGAAAAATCACATTGGGATCATCAATAAGGTGTGCGTTGGCGCGCTGGATAACGGACACTTGGCCTGGATTACCGTAGTGCGCTGTTGAGATTGAACTCAGCGTGTCACCCGGCGCGACAGTGTAGTTCCGATAGCCAACATAGTCGGTCAGAATGCGTGGCCCGTAAAACACCGGAACATGGACAGTAGGGACCACACCTTCACCACCACCACTGTCGTCAGTCACCGTCACAAAAAGACGATCAAGCTGGAAATTAGGATTGGCCGGTATCTCTACTTTGGCTTGAAACTGTCGCAGTGCGATTGCTCCAGCTGAGGCCGCGCCGCTAAACTCGACGTGCCCTTCGCTGACAGAAATCGAAAGATGACCTTCGAAGCCAACAGCATTTCCTGCAATCATGATTGTGCTGCCGACAATATCAAAGGGTTTCGGCTGGAGAATCTCGATATTCATAATTGAGCTCCTTACAGTTAAATAGGAAACTCATACCCCAAATCGTCCCAGCGACCAAATCCGTCGGGTGATATCAGACACATCTTTTTGGGAACACGGACTTTCGAAGGTCAACAATCAGGAGCGGTGAGAGATGAATCCGAAAGTCAGCTCGGTCCAGAACCTCACGAGTGATAACGATAACCAAACCAAGCGGCGTCGAGAGATAGACAATATGGTTTTGTCAGTCGTGCGCACGGAGTTGGCCAATCGTCGAACGTTGCTGGCTTACGTGAAAACCGCGTTAGGCCTGGCTATCGCGGGGCTCGGTTTGCTGCATTTTTATGAAGCACAGTCGATGCAAGTCGGCATCGGGCTTTTGGCATTTCCGGTTTCGGGCTTGGTGTTAGTTTTAGGCGGCCTGGATTATCTGCGTACAAAGCGTTTGATTGAAGCGGAAAAGCGTGACTCGGGTGTTGCCTGACACGGCTTGCGATATCGTTGGAATGCATCACCTGACTACAGCGCGCCGACTCTCACGCTTCAACAATAAGGAGCGGTGGAAAACCCAGGGCTGGTGGTGCACCCTTAAGGCTCGCAACCAGATAAGAGGTCTCAGTATGCCCCAGTACAACGATATGTTCGAACTATCCGTCGAGGATATAGATATTATCGAAGACTCGCTTCGCCGCGCCTTGAATTCCCTGACCCATGAGCCGCCCAACGAAGATGATGTCGGAAAAGCTGAAAGGAAAGAGTATCGACACCGGATTAGCGACCTTCTTGGACGGCTTCACGACCAGAAAATTTTCTACCGGCCAAAAACCGGAGTCTATGTTGGCGGATAGTGCCCGTCCGTTGCCCCGCTCTGTTGAACCG
The DNA here is from genome assembly GCF_056536585.1 of Ruegeria sp. CK2. Classification (NCBI taxonomy): domain Bacteria; kingdom Pseudomonadati; phylum Pseudomonadota; class Alphaproteobacteria; order Rhodobacterales; family Roseobacteraceae; genus Ruegeria; species Ruegeria sp. CK2. The sequence continues at coordinate 69,663 of NZ_JBQFPW010000004.1, read as the reverse complement.
CTACAAATCCTTTTACGCTGCAGTGGCGGCGTAGCGCCATGGGAGGAGTTCGTCGAGGCGTATGATCTTGTGGTCGACGATTTTGGCGAGGACCCAGGCAAGTCACGCCTGGAGATCGACGCTTTTGAGTTTGGCGGTCTCAATCAGGGTGAAGGTGATGGCCATTGCTTTGCAGCCACTTTCTGAGCCAGCGAACATCCAGTTTTTCCGGCCTATGGTCACGGGTTTGACGGCACGTTCGGTCGTGTTGTTATCCAACTCCAGGTGCCCGTTCTCGAGATAAGGTCGCGCTTTTGGTATCCTGCTAAGGGCGTAACGTATCGCTTGGGCCAATGGGGAGTCTCCAGAAATCTTGGGCAATTGTGCGCGTAGCCAAATCTCCAGATCATCGAAGACCTGTTTTGCGTGCGATTGCCGCGGCGCGATGCGATCGTCGGGCGGTTTGCCCCGCGCCTCTTACTCAAAGCCATAGAGCTCTGCGAGCCGACGGACGACCTCCTCCGCGATAGTATTGCCCTGGGATGCAAACACATCCACAAACTCGCGCCTTACATGCGCCATGCAGGCCATTTCATCGGCCATATCGTGACCTAACAAGCCGTTGAACCCGGAGTAGTCATCCGAGTGGATCCATCGCTTGTAGCCTGCAAGGTGGCTGACGGGATGCTCAACCTTGCGATCAATGGTAGACTGATACCAGTCACCGGGCGGTGTTTGGCCCGAGCATGGCCGCCCGTCGCGCGCATAGGTCCAGACCCGGGCCCTTTTGGTCTTCTTTTGCCCCGGTGTCTGCATCTTCACGGGCATATCGTCAGCAAAGAGCGCATCTCCACGCCGGACGATCCGCCCGATCTCATCGGCGAGGGGTTCAAGCAGTGCTGTTGACCGGCGAACCCAATCGGCCATTGCCGAGCGATCCAGATCAGTGCCCTCCCGGGCGTAAATCTGCGATTGCGGCTATAATGGAAGATGATCGACAGACTTTGAGACTAGCACATGAGCCAAGGGGCCTGGTCCTCGGCGCGCGTTCAGCCTCGTCGCTCTGATGTTTGGTGATAAGGGTTCAACTAGGCGTTGCAGTATGAACTATGCAGACAGTTCTGGCTTTACGTCGGCGAGCGGCGTCGGAGTCTGTAAGCATAGCGATCGCCGCGTTATTGACGTTATGCGGTGAGGTTTGCCGGAATACTGGGAATAAGGGTTGTTTATTGACAATAGTCACACTGACTTGCGCGTTGTGCAACACAAAGTGAGACACGCAAGCCAACCTCACCCCCCAATAATCATGGCTATTCAACGATTTAGGGAAGTGATACCGGGTCGGGCGCTCGCCTCCATCCACTTGATCCAAATCGGTTTTGCGCAAGCCATTGGCAAATCGTTTTGCCCAAGCAGGTGACAAAGTTAATCTGCGACGCGACCTTGTGGAACGACCGGGTAGCCGACTCTTTCTCTTCGTGGTCTTGCCTCTCAAACTGGGACCTCGGGGTGGTGAAATCCAAATCGGTCGCTGACAGCGCTTCGACGCCCGCGCTTTGGCGGGCCTCGAGCGATCATGACGCCCAGAGACGCTGGCAGGTCGCTTTTCATCCCCGGTTCCTCACCATACGCGTAACGCGCTTGACAAGCGGCCCACGCGTGCCGCATGTCCCTTTCGTTGGTGTCTGCGACAGCAGATGAAAAGGGAATGCGTCAACGGGTCTACCGCCAAACGCAGCCGCCCCCGCGACCGTGACCGGAGAGGGTGCCCAATGCCACTGGCCAATTGGCCGGGAAGGCGGGACATCCGGCAGAGCCTAGGCTCTGACATCCGCAAGCCGGGAGACCTGCCAGCACCCGAAGACCAGACCGGACGGGGTGTTCCGGTGTCGGGACCATAGCGAACAGCGTGGCCCGCATGAAACCCCGTCCCCCAATGAACCGATAAGGGGGATGAGAGACGTGACCGAGACCACACCAGTCGAACTACTGGTTTGCACAACTTGCCGACGTGGATTGCCCATCGAAGACGATGCGCAGCGCCCCGGCACCTTACTGCACAAGGCGCTAGAACAGGCAGAATTGCCCGACGGCGTGAAACTGAAGCCCGTGGAGTGCCTGTCGAACTGCAAGCAGGGCTGTTCGATCGTCCTGCGCGGCGGGCCAACCCGCTGGACTTTCGTCTATGAGAACCTGAACGAAGATGACGATGTCGACATCATCGTCGAAGGTGCCACTAGATACCTGGCGGCCGAAGATGGCCTGGTAAAATGGCGCGAGCGTCCTGAACACTTCCGCAAGAACTGTGCGGCCCGTATTCCCCCGATTGGAGCCCTGGAATGAGCAATCTCGAAAAACTCCCCGTCACTGTGATCACCGGCTTCCTGGGTTCGGGCAAAACGACGCTGGTCCGCTACCTGATGCAGAACCCGCAGGGTAAGCGTCTGGCGATTGTGGTCAACGAGTTTGGCGATGTGGGCGTAGACGGCGACATCCTGAAATCCTGTGCGATCCCGGATTGCCCGGCCGAGAACATCATGGAACTGGCCAATGGGTGCATCTGTTGCACTGTGGCCGATGATTTTATCCCGACCATCGAGGCGCTGATGGCGCTGGAACCGCGCCCAGATCATATTCTGATCGAAACCTCGGGTCTCGCCCTGCCGAAACCGTTGCTTAAGGCTTTCGACTGGCCAGATATCCGCTCGAAGATCACCGTGGATGGCGTAATTGCTCTGGCGGATGCCGAGGCCGTCGCCGCCGGTCGGTTTGCGCCGAACGTCGAGGCAGTCGACGCCCAGCGCATGGCCGATGAGTCCATTGACCATGAGACGCCGCTGTCCGAGGTGTTCGAGGATCAGATTTCCTGCGCTGACATCATCTTGCTGACCAAACCTGATCTGGCAGGTCCCGAAGGTGTGGCAAAGGCCAAAGAGATCATAGCGGCCGAGGCCCCACGGCCCCTGCCCGTTGTCGAGGTTGCGGAAGGTGCGGTGGATGTGCGCGTTGTGCTTGGGCTTGGGGCAGCTGCCGAGGATGACATGGACGCCCGTCCGTCACATCATGACGGCCATGATGATCACGAACATGATGATTTCGAAAGCGTCATCGTCGATCTTCCGGAACAGGCCGATCCTGCCGAACTGGTCGCCAATATCGAACGTCTTGCGAAGGAGCTGAATATCCTGCGGGTCAAAGGCTATGCGGCCGTTCAGGGCAAACCCATGCGTCTGCTGGTGCAGGCCGTCGGTGCCCGTGTGCGTCACCAGTACGACCGCCCGTGGGGGTCGGGTGAAGAGCGCCGCTCGCGTCTGGTGGTGATCGCCGAGCATGACGACATCAAAGAGGCTGAAATTCGCCATATCCTCGTGGGTGTGACCGAGGCTGCCGAATAAGCCATGCACGTCGTCTTCCGCGAAAGCCACGGGTTAGAGGAAACCGAGACCCCAACCGATCTGGGCCAAAGCCCGGCGGATCTGGTTGTGTTGTCCTTTTCCGACAGTGACCTTGGCGCTTTTGCGGCGGGCTGGCATCGCGGTGGCGGATCCGAGGGTCGGATGCCGACGCTGCGGCTTGCGAATCTGACGGCGTTAAAGCACCCACTTTCTGTTGACACATATGTGGAACAAACACTGGAAGGCGCCAAAGGCATCTTGGTCCGCCTGATTGGCGGCGTGCCTTACTGGTCCTATGGCCTACAGCAGGTTCTGTCACTGGCCCAAACCAAAGACATCGCACTGGCTGTGCTGCCAGCGGATGGACGTGAAGATACGCGGCTTGACGACTATTCGACCCTGCCCGTCTCGACCTTACGGCGATTGGCGCATCTGTGTGACAACGGGGGCGAAGTCGCGGCGCAGGCGGCACTGGCGCAGATGGCGTTGGCAGCAGGACTTTATGCCGGGCCTGTAATGGGGTCCAAGGCAATTCCCGAATGCGGTGCATGGTGCCCGGATCGTGGTGTGATGCCAGCCGAAGCCGCGTTTGCTGGCGATGCCCGGCGCGTGCTTGTCACGTTTTACCGCGCTTACCTGACCTCGGCGGATACCGCGCCGGTTGCTGCGCTGATCCGCAGTCTGCGTGGCCGGGGGTTGGAGGCCGTAGGGATGTTTGCCCCCTCCCTGAAGGCACCAGCTGCGGCAGATTGGTTGCGGGATCAGGTCGTCGCGCTGAACCCGTCAGCCATCATTAACGCCACCTCGTTCTCGGGCAAGGGCGCGTCGGGTACGTCACCGCTGGACGCTGCGGGCGTGCCCGTGTTTCAGGTCGCTCTGTCAACCGCGCGCCGCAAGGCGTGGGCCGAGGCAGAACGCGGCCTCTCTCCAGCCGATCTCGCCATGCATGTGGTTCTGCCCGAAGTGGACGGGCGGGTGTCAGCAGGCATCGCGTCGTTCAAGGAACCAGGAAAACGCGATCCGCATCTGGAGTATTCTCGTTTTGCCCACCGCGCCGATGCCGAACGGATTGAGGCGATTGTCGACCGGGTAACAGGTTGGCTGAACCTCAGCGAAAAACCTGTGGCCAAGCAAACGCCTACTCTGGTTCTTTCAACCTATCCCGGCAAGGACTGGCAAATGGCCCATGCTGTCGGGCTGGACGCACTGGCCTCTGCCGAGGCTATGTTGAGTGATTTGCAGGCGGAAGGCTACGACACTGGCCCGGCTGAGCCGATTGCCGAAACCTTGCTGAACGCCCGGATATCGTGGCCGTTAGAGAACTACCTGTCGGCACTTACGGACCTGCCCGAGCAGTTGCGATCAGATCTCGAAGCTGTCTGGGGCCAACCTGAGGACGACCCTGCCGTAGCTGATGGCACGTTCCACTTTAAGGCGCTTCGACGTGGAAAGGCATTCGTAGCATTGCAACCGGAGCGCGGCACACCCGAGCTGCGAGACGATGAATATCATGATCTGTCCCGGACTCCGCGCCACGGATACGTCGCCTTTTACCTGTGGCTGCGAAAGTGTCTTGGCACCGATGCTCTGATCCATATTGGCGCACATGGGACGCTGGAATGGCTGCCGGGTAAGTCCGTAGCCCTGTCCGCGACGTGTTGGCCCGAGGCACTGATCCGCGATCTGCCGGTGATCTACCCCTTTATCGTGAACGACCCCGGCGAGGCCGCACAGGCCAAACGCCGGATCGGAGCGGTCACGCTGGGGCACATCCCGCCACCGATGAAGGAAAGCGGCACGCCGGACCGGATGGTTCGTCTGGAATCGCTGTTGGATGAATTTTCGAACGCCGACGGGCTGGATCCAACGCGCCGCGACAGATTGCAGGAAGACATCCGCGACGAAGCGAAAGCCATCGGGTTGGAGAACGATCTCAGCCTCAACCAAGCCAGTTGCACCGCCGAGGCGATCACCCGCATCGATCGATTTGTCTGCGATATCAAAGAAAGCCAGTTCGGAGACGGGTTACATATCTATGGCCGCAAACCTGCCGTGTCAGCCAGCTTCGATACCGAACCGTCAGCCGACGCAGAACGCTCTGCGTTGCTGGATGCGCTGGCTGGAAAACGGATCGAGGCAGGCCCTTCCGGTTCACCTTACAGGGGACGGTCCGACGTGCTACCGACCGGGCGGAACCTATATACCACCGATCCGAGGTCGGTGCCGACCCGCGCGGCCTATACCCAAGGTGTGAAACTGGCCGAAGAACTGGTCCGCCGGCATCTGCAAGAAGAAGGCGACTACCCTAAAGGCCTGATCGTTGACCTGTGGGGGTCCGCCACTATGCGCACGGCTGGCGAAGAATTCGCCATGGCGCTGCACCTGCTGGGTGTAAAACCGGTCTGGGACGCAGGATCTGAGCGCGTTTCGGGCATCGAAGTCTTGCCGATCACCGATTTGGACCGCCCGAGGCTGGACGTAACCCTGCGCGTCTCTGGCCTGTTTCGCGACGTATTTCCGCCCCTGTCGGCCTTATACGGTCAGGCCGTGCGCGCCTTGTCGGACCGCGACGAATCCGCAGACTGGAACCCGTATGCCGGTCTCGCGCCCGCTGCGCGGGTCTATGGTCCGGCACCGGGCAGCTATGGCCTGAACATGACGCAGCTGTCCGAAACCTACACGGATGAGGCACGCATCCAAGCGGGCGAAGCGTGGCTGAACGCCAGCTCATACGCGTTGGAAGGCGAGCACATTGCGCAGGATCTTGACGGCATCACCCAACGCGTCACACAAGCAGACAGCTTTGTGCACCTGCAGGACCTGACCGAGACCGATCTGCTGTTGGCCAATGATTATGCCACGCATGAGGCTGGTTTTGCCGCCGCCAAGAAAGTCACCGGCGGCACCGCGCAGCTGTACCATCTGGACAATACCAACCCCGACACCCCCCGCGCCCGCACCTTGCCCGAAGAAATCAGCCGCGTCGTCTACGCCCGCGCGGCCAATCCCGGCTGGATCGCAGGCATGCAGCGGCATGGTTTCCGCGGGGCCGCCGAGATCGCGGCGACGCTGGATCACATGGCCTCGTTCGCGCATCTGTCCGGCACCGTCGCACCGTATCTATTCGACCTTTATCACGACGCGACCCTTGGTGACGCTGAGGTGGACGCCTTCCTGCATGACGCCAACCCGCAGGCGCATCAAGCCATGCAGGACAGATTTCGCGCATTGCTGGATGCCGGGTTGTGGGACACGCGCCGAAACTCGATCCGCGCCGACCTGGAGGGGATGCGATGAGCGCCCCCATCGTTCAGGGCTGGTGCCCCGGCGCCCATCGGCCAATGATGTCGGGCGACGGGCTGGTGGTGCGGGTCCGACCGCGACTGGCACGGTTGGACACACGTCAGGTACCGGGTCTGTGCGACCTTGCAGAGCGATTTGGGAACGGAACAATCGACCTGACCAACCGCTCGAACCTGCAACTGCGTGGCGTTGCGATCGATGATCATCAACTGTTGCTGACAGAGTTGGCACAACTGGATCTGCTGGATGCCGAACCGGGTATAGAAGTACGTCGCAATATTCTGGTCTCACCGCTTTACCGGTCAGGTGATCTGACCATGCGGTTGACGCAAGGCTTGATCGACCGGTTGGGAGAATTACCGTCCCTTCCCGCCAAGTTTGGTTTTGCCATAGATACCGGGCCCGAGCGTTTGCTGGCAGGTGATTCCGCGGACATTCGGCTGGAGTTAAACTCGGGTGATCTGATCTTGCGCGCCGATGGTGCCGAAACCGGTCGCCGTGTCGCCGAGGAAGAAGCCATCGACAAACTGATTGCATTGGCGGGTTGGTTTTCAAAGAACTCATCGACGGACGCACGGCGCATGGCGCGTTTGGTCGCCTCTCAAAACCTGCCGCAGGATTGGCAAGGCAACGAGCCAGGACCTGTGGGAGCTGCCCTACGCCTCGGCGCCTGTGATCAAGGCGTGGTGTACGGTGCGGCGTTCGGCCAGTTGCACGCCGCCAGCCTGCGCAGTCTGTTTGACAACACGGGCGCATCTGCCCTGCGTGTCACCCCGTGGCGGTTGATCCTGTTGGAAGGCGGGGCGGCGATATCCGCCCAGGACTTTGTAACAGACGGCACCGACCCGCTGATGACCACCGACGCCTGCCCCGGGGCACCGTTCTGCCCGCAGGCTCAGGTGGAAACGCGCGATATCGCCCGTGCCCTGGCACCGCGCGTGGGTGGCAGCCTGCACGTTTCAGGTTGCGCAAAGGGCTGCGCCCGCATGGGGCCCGCGGATGTCACTTTGGTAGGCAACGCAGGGCGATTTAATCTTGTCAAACGGGGTCGCGCAGGGGATGAGCCCTGCCAAAGCGGGCTTGACGCAAACACACTTATGACCATGGACCTGATCTGATGCCTTATGAATATGAAACCGATGGCGCGGCGATCTACAAACGAAGCTTTGCAACGATCCGGTCCGAGGCCAATCTTGCCCGGTTTGACACTGATGAAGAACAGGTCGCCGTGCGCATGATCCACGCTGCCGGGATGGTCGGGCTGGAGGAGTTTGTGCATTTCTCGCCTGATTTTGTGCACGTGGCCCGTGCCGCTTTGGAAAAAGGAGCGCCTATCCTGTGCGACGCACGCATGGTCAGCGAAGGTGTAACCCGGTTCCGCCTGCCCGCAGACAATGAGGTGATCTGCACCTTGCATGACGAACGCGTACGCCCGCTAGCCGCTGAGATGAGCAACACTCGCTCAGCCGCCGCGCTGGAGCTATGGCGTCCAGACTTGGACGGCGCTGTGGTGGCAATCGGAAACGCACCCACCGCGTTGTTCCACCTGCTGAACATGCTGGAAGATCCCGACTGCCCCCGCCCTGCAGCCATTATCGGTTGCCCTGTCGGGTTTGTCGGCGCAGTGGAATCGAAAGATGCGCTGTGGGAGGCACAGCCTGTTCCGTCCTGCATCGTCAAAGGTCGCTTGGGCGGCAGCGCCATCACAGTCGCCGCGATCAACGCAATCGCGAGCCGCAAAGAATGAGTGCTGGTAAGATATACGGTGTGGGCCTCGGCCCCGGTGACCCGGACCTGATGAGTGTGCGGGCAGACCGGCTGTTGCGAAACGCCCGTCACGTCGCATTCTTCCGCAAACCTGGCCGCAGTGGTCAGGCGCGCAAAATCGTAAACGGCATGATCCCTGAGGACGCCATCGAATTCCCGATGGAATACCCTGTGACAACCGAAATCCCGCTCAGCGATCCACGCTACAACGAGTTGCTGTCCGCATTCTATAAAGATTGCGCGGCACGTCTCAAAGCTTTGTCGGATCAGGGCGAAGATGTGATTGTTCTTTGTGAGGGTGATCCATTTTTCTACGGATCTTTCATGCATCTTTACAATCGATTGCGCGGTGACGTTAATGTAGATGTTGTACCCGCCATCACCGGTATGTCAGGCGCCTGGACCGCTACGGGTGATCCGATCACCTGGGGGGATGATGTCCTGACCATTCTGATGGGCACCCTTCCCGAGGAAGATCTGGCGCAACGGATGGCGCAAACAGATGCTTTGGTGGTCATGAAAATTGGGCGCAATATCAACAAGGTGAAACGGGCGCTGCAGAAGGCTGGCGTTTATGAGCGTGCGTGGATCGTAGAGTATGCGCAGATGCCGAACCAGACAGTGACGAAGCTGTCTGAGGCTTGCGATAAGATAACCCCATATTTTTCGATCATAATTGTGCACGGCCAGGGACGGCGACCATGACGGGATGGATCAAGATTGCAGGCCTCGGCCCCGGCAATGACGAACTGGTGACACCCGAAGTCACCGCCGCGCTGGCCGACGCGACGGATATCGTTGGTTACATCCCCTATGTTGCACGGGTCGCCGAGCGCGAGGGGCTTACCCTGCATGCCAGTGATAACCGGGTTGAAATCGACCGGTCCCAACACGCCCTGCAAATGGCCGCAGACGGAAGGCGCGTTGTCGTCGTAAGCTCAGGCGATCCCGGCGTGTTTGCCATGGCGGCGGCTGTGTTTGAAGCGCTGGAAAACGGCCCGGACACGTGGCGCAACATTCCAATCGATGTATTGCCCGGGATCACCGCAATGCTCGCTGCCTCGGCCCGCGCCGGTGCACCCTTGGGGCACGATTTTTGCACCATCAACCTCAGTGACAATCTCAAACCCTGGCCCTTGATCGAGAAGCGGTTGCGCCTGGCCGCTCAGGCGGATTTCGCAATGGCGTTTTATAATCCTCGCTCGAAGTCTCGCCCGGAAGGCTTTGTTAAAACGCTAGAAATCCTGCACGAGGAATGCGAGCCCGAACGACTGATCCTGTTTGCACGGGCAGTTTCACGCCCGGACGAGGCGATCCGCATTTCAACTCTGGCCGAGGCGACGCCGGACATGGCAGATATGCAGACAGTGGTGATTGTAGGATCGTCGCTGACACGAGTAATTGAGCGGTCCGGGACTCCAATTGTCTACACCCCGAGGTTCACACCGGAATGATCCAGCCAGTCCAACACCTGCGCGACGCTCGACAGTTCTGTCCGCAGTGGCAATGCTGGGCGATCAATCATGACGACAGGTATACCCAACGCGCGCGCGGCATCCAATTTGGCGCGCGCACCCTTGCCACCCGCATTCTTGGACACCACCACTTGGGTGCCGTGGCGCTCCATCAATGCGCGATCACCTTCAAGCGTGAACGGCCCACGCGCCACAACCACGTCCGCGTTCGGCAATGGCAATGCTTCGGGCTCATCCACCAGGCGCAACAAATAGCGGTGCTGAGGTTGGTCTGCGAAATCATCAAGGTGCATTCGTCCAATGGCCAGAAAGACCCGCTGCGTCGGACCAGCCAATGCGTCAACAGCGGCCGTGACATCGGGAACTCGTTGCCAGCGATCCCCGTCCTGGTGTGCCCACGCTGGTCGGGTCAGCGCAGCCAAGCGAACACCCGTAGAAACACATGCGTCAATCGCATTTCGGCTCATTTGTGCCGAGAAGGGATGTGTCGCATCAATCACATGGGTGATCCCGTGATCCTGAATGTAACGCGCCAGTCCTTCGGCCCCACCAAACCCACCAACCCGCACCGGCAAAGGTTGCGACCGCGGCGTGTCGACGCGTCCGGCATAAGAATAGGTCGCGGAAACGCCAAGGTCAGATATGCTGCGGGCCAACGCATTGGCCTCGGTCGTGCCGCCAAGGATCAGGAGGTTGGGCATGCATAAAGCTCCGTGGCTGACCATTCTGGGGTTGGGCGAAGATGGACTGGATGGCCTGTCACCGGCAAGCCGTCAAGTGCTGGACCGGGCCGAAATCATCATGGGGCCGCCGCGGCATCTGTCGCTGATTCCTGAAACCGGCGCAAAACGTGTTGAATGGCCGGTTCCATTTGCTGATGGTTTGCCAATCCTGAGCAAATTGCGGGGGCGGCCGACAGTCGTTCTGGCCTCGGGTGATCCGTTCTGGTTTGGCGCAGGATCGGTTATCGCGCGAAGTTTCGATGCCGGAGAGTGGGTCTCGATCCCCGGGCAATCCACATTTTCACTGGCCGCAGCGCGGCTGGGTTGGCCGCTGGAAACCACGCTGACCTTTGGCCTGCACGCCGCCCCGCTGACGCGGCTGCGCCCTCACTTGTCATCAGGGCTGCGAACAATCCTGCTGCTGCGCAACGGGCAAGCGGTGGCGGAACTGGCGACCTATCTGACAGAAACCGGATTTGCCGACACAACACTGCACGTCATGGAGGCGCTTGGCGGACCGCGCGAACGGGCGCGCAGCATGTCGCTGACCCAAGCACTGCTTGAGACGTTTGAGCATCCGGTCTGCGTCGGTCTTGATGTTGCGGGGGATGGCCGGGCTCTGCCAAAAGTTGCAGGTAAACCGGACGACATATTCGAAACGGATGGGCAGATTACCAAGCGCCCTATTCGCGCGCTGACGCTGTCAGCGTTGGCCCCGCGACGGAGCGAACATCTTTGGGATATTGGAGGCGGCACCGGGTCGATCAGCATCGAATGGTTGATGTGCGATCCGACGCTGACCGCCACCTCGATTGAACCGTTGGAAGATCGGGCCAGCCGTATTCGCCGCAATGCCGACAGCTTGGGGCAGGATCGATTGGACGTTGTTCATGGAACCGCCCCTGACGCCCTGAGCGGTTTGACCCTGCCAGATGTTGTCTTTGTCGGTGGTGGGCTCAGCACTGAGTTGCTGGACTGGCTTCGCGCGAACCTGCGCGCGGGCACCCGTCTGGTCGCAAACGCCGTTACGTTGGAAAGCGAAGCGCTACTGGCGGCGTGGCAGGAAAAACTGGGTGGGGACCTGCTGCGTATCGAACTGGCGCAAGCTGGTGCGTTGGGCCCGCGGCGCGGTTGGAAGTCTGCCTACCCGGTGGTGCAGTGGAGCGTGACTCTATGATCGTTGCAGGGCTTGGGTTTTCTTCGACCGCCACGGCGGACAGCCTAAGGGCAGCCTTTGACAAGGCATGTTGTGGACATACCGTGGACGCGCTGGCCACGGTTTTGGACAAGACAGGCCATGCCGCTTTGGCGGAGTTTGTTGCGACAACCGCCCTGCCCCTGCATTTCGTCGCGCCTGAAGATTTGGCTGCGCAACGCACCCTCACCTGTTCGCCTCGCAGCGGTGCCGCATACGGCACCGGCAGCGTCGCCGAAGCATCCGCCATTGCCGCCGCCGGATCTGGCGCACGGCTACTTTCACCCAGACAGATTTCAGACGACCGGCTTGCGACCTGCGCCGTCGCCATCGGAGGACAAACATGACCGTTCATTTCATCGGTGCCGGACCCGGCGCCGCCGACCTGCTGACCTTGCGCGGGCGCGACCTTATCGCGTCCTGCCCGGTGTGTCTGTATGCCGGGTCGCTGGTGCCAGAGGAAATTCTGGGCCACTGCCCAGAAGGCGCAAGGGTCGTGAACACGGCACCAATGGATCTGGATCAGATTATGGCAGAAATCCAGACCGCCCATACGGCCGGACAGGACGTGGCCCGTTTGCATTCAGGCGACCTGTCAGTCTGGTCCGCAATGGGCGAACAAATCCGGCGTTTGAAAGAGATGGGTATTCCGGTCAGCGTCACGCCTGGCGTGCCCTCCTTTGCCGCAGCAGCGGCGACATTGGGGACTGAGCTCACGCTGCCGGGACTGGCGCAATCGGTGGTTTTGACCCGCACGCCTGGACGGGCCTCTTCGATGCCCCAAGGCGAAACGCTGGTGAACTTTGCCAAAACGGGCGCGACCCTGGCCATTCATCTCTCGATTGGGAATCTGGACAAGGTCATTGACGACCTGTCCCCAGCCTATGGCTCGGACTGCCCAGTGGCGGTTGTCTACCGCGCAAGCTGGCCGGATGAGCGTGTCATTCGCGCGACCTTGGGCACAATGAAAGAAGCCTTGGGCGACAGCATCTCGCGCACGGCATTGATTTTGGTTGGCCCTGCACTGGCTGGTGAAGGGTTCGACGAAAGCTGTTTGTATTCGCGAACCTATGATCGCCGCTATCGCCCGCAAAGCGCTGAAAGCCCTTGGTCAAGCTGGAGCCACGGAGATGACTAACCCCCCCGGTGTTTTGATTTCAGCCCCATCCTCGGGCACTGGCAAGACAACCGTGATGCTGGGCCTGTTGCGGGCGTTGGCAGATGACGGCTTAACCGTTCAACCCTTCAAAAGCGGACCGGATTACATCGACCCGGCCTTTCACCGGGCAGCTGCGGGTCGCGCCTCGTTCAATCTGGACAGCTGGGCGATGGGAGAGCCTTTGCTGAACGCGATTTCGGCACAGGCAGAAGGCGCGGATATTGTGGTGGCCGAAGGGTCAATGGGCTTGTTCGATGGCGTCGCAAAACCCGGAGAGCTGGGGCATGGAACCAGCGCAGAAACCGCCCTGCGCATGGGATGGCCCGTCGTTCTGGTTCTGGACGTGGGTGGACAGGCGCAATCGGCAGCAGCCACTGCTTTGGGATTTCGGATGTACAACCCCGACCTGCCCTTTGCCGGTGTCATCCTGAACCGGTGCGCCAGCCCCAGACATGAACGCCTGACCCGATTGGGCATGGAGCGCGCGGGGCTGCCCGTTTTGGGGGTCCTGCCACGTCGGGGCGATCTGACCCTGCCAGAGCGGCATCTGGGTCTTATCCAAGCTGTTGAGCATCCCGATCTAGAAAGCGCCATCACCGGATACGCTGCGTTTCTGCGTGAACATGTGGATCTTGAGGCGATCAAACGTGCGGCTTCCTCGGGCCCCTACGGGCCGTCGTCAGCCGCGCTGCCGCGGCCTCCAGCCCAGCGGATTGCATTGGCGCAGGATGCCGCGTTTTCATTCACCTACCCGCATCTGCTGGAAGGCTGGCGCGTTGCCGGGGCAGAGGTTTTGCCGTTTTCCCCGTTGGCCAATGAAGCCCCAGCAAAAGATGCCGACATCGTGTGGTTGCCGGGCGGGTATCCCGAGTTGCATGCAGGCAAGTTGGCCGCTGCCGAGACATTCCTGGCAGGGCTACGCAAACACGCCGAAACCAAACCTGTCCATGGTGAATGCGGTGGCTATATGGCGTTGGGCGAAGGTTTGATTGACAAGGAAGGCATGCGCCACAAGATGGCCGGTCTGCTGGGCCTTGTGACATCTTATGAAAAGCGCAAATTCAACTTGGGCTACCGCAAAGCTGAATTGCTGGCGCCCATGCCCGGGCTTACTGCTGGCACAGCCCTACGCGGGCACGAGTTTCACTATTCTTCAATTGTGGACCAGCCAGACGCCCCTCTGGCCCGGGTCTTCGACGCCGAGGGCGCTGAAGGGCCACAAACCGGGTCCGTTCGAGGCAATGTGACGGGCACGTTCTTCCACCTGATTGCAGAGGCCTCGGCATGAGCGGATTTGTCTCGTTCATCGGCTCTGGCCCCGGTGACCCGGAGTTGTTGACCCTGAAAGCCGTCGATCGGATGCAAAACGCCGACGCGGTGCTGTTTGATGATCTGAGCAGTGGCCCGATTCTGACCCATGCGCGTGATGATGCGGATCTGGTGGGCGTCGGCAAACGCGCAGGCCGCCCTTCACCAAAACAGAACCATGTCAGCCGGTTGTTGGTTGAGTATGCCGAAACTGGCGCCCGGGTTGTTCGGTTGAAATCCGGTGACGGCGGGTTGTTCGGGCGGTTGGAGGAAGAACTCGTGGCCCTGCGCGAGGCTGGGATCGACTACGAGATCATACCGGGTATTCCGTCCGCCATCGCAGCGGCGGCGGCCGCGGGTATTCCTTTGACCCGGCGTCTGACCGCGCGGCGGGTCCAATTTGTTACGGGCCATGATGTCAGCGGCAAACTGCCGGAGGATCTGAACCTGCCCGCGCTGGCAGATGCATACGCCACAACCGTTGTCTTCATGGGCAAACGGACATTTCCACTGCTGGTCGAGGCGTTGCACGCGCATGGCCTGCCTCTGGACACGCCCGCGCTCATGGCCGAATCCGTGTCGACCCCTGATCAAGTGCTGCATCGATCGACCATCGGGGCTTTGTCGGACAGGCTGCAATCCGAGATCGGAACCGCTCCGGCGCTGATCTTGTATGGCCCGTTGGCGGAGTTCGACGATGTATGAATTGAATCTGGTTGGCATCGGTACCGGCAATCCGGACCATGTCACCTTTCAGGGTGCAGAAGCCATCCGCGCAGCGGACTTGATCTTGATTCCGCGCAAGGGCGAGAACAAAGCCGATCTGGCCGGAATACGCGAGCAGATCATTGCGCAAGTGACGGACACCCAACCGACGATTGCTTATTTCGACATTCCCAAAAGACGCGGTGATGACGGTTATCTGCAGGGTGTCGATGACTGGCATGATGCCATCGCGCTACGGTGGCAGGACGCAATCGACTCGCACCCAAACGCGCGCAATGTTGCGTTGCTGATTTGGGGGGATCCTTCGCTTTATGACAGCTCTCTTCGAATCGCCGCGCGGTTGGAGCCCAAACCCGTCAAACGCGTGATCCCGGGCATTACCGCTCTGCAGGCATTAACCGCAGCGCACGGAATTCCAATAAACGACATCGGCGCGCCCTATGTCGTTACGACCGGCCGCCGCCTGCGTGACGAAGGCTGGCCCGAAGCCGTATCAACAATCGCGGTCATGCTGGATGGGGAATGTTCGTTTCAAAGCCTTGCAATGGCAGATTATGACATCTGGTGGGGCGCTTATGTGGGTATGACAGAAGAAATCTTGATCCATGGACCGTTGGATGAAGTGGCCGAAGACATCCTTGCAACCCGCGCACAAGCCAGGGCTGATCATGGCTGGATCATGGATATCTATATCCTGAAAAAACGCGCTGTGTGACACGAAACGTCGCAAATGGCGATTGCGTCGGCGCGACGTTCCCGGCTAAATGGGAGCGTCTGGTCCTGCCGGAGATATCCGGATGCTAAGAGGGAATTTGGTGCGCCTTCCTTTGAAGTCTAATCCAAAGCCGCCCCCGCGACTGTAAGCGGTGAGCCTGTGTTCAACCAGCCACTCCCGAAGTTTTGGGGGGAAGGCGAACAGAGGCACCGACCCGCGAGCCAGGAGACCTGCCAGGCGAGTATTGAAACACCGGCCGTCGGGTGCGACGGCACAGGAGGACAAGAAATGACAACACAAACACTTAAGGCATCCGCCTCGCGCGCAGGCCTAATTCCAGCAGTTTTCGCAGTAGTTCTGGGCCTTGGCATCGTCACACTGGCAGGTCACGTGCAGGCATCCGCGCTGCATGACGCCGCCCATGACGTGCGTCACGCCACCGGCTTCCCCTGCCACTGAGCCCATGTTCAGTCGCATTCTGACCAGCGCTTTGTTCGCTGGCGCTGCAGCGGGGCTGATTGCCGCCTTGCTGCAGTTGGTATTCGTGCAACCCGTATTGCTGCACGCAGAGCTGTATGAATCAGGTGAGTTGGTGCATTTCGGCGGCGCGGCCGTCACCGCACATCCCGAACTGCCAGGCATCTTCTCGGATCTTCAGCGTGACGCCCTTAGCGTGATCTTCACCATGCTGACTTACACCGGCTACTCGCTGATTGTTGTGGCACTGATGTCGATCGCCGAAGGACAAGGCCATAAAGTTGATGGCCGAACGGGCATATTGTGGGGGCTTGCCGGATTTGTCGCAGTGCATTTCGCACCGGGTTTCACCCTAGCACCCGAAGTGCCGGGTGTGGCCGCCGCTGATGTCTTCGCACGTCAGATCTGGTGGTTTGCGACCGTTGCAACCGCTGCCGTAGCCATGTGGTTGATCGCTTTTGGCTCCAACCTCATCAGCTATGTGATTGCTACGGTTCTGCTGATGGCGCCTCATATCATCGGCGCACCCGAGCCAGAGTTTTTCACCGGCCCCGTCCCGACCGAGATCGGCGCCCTATTCGCGGCGCGAGCGTTTGGCATCGGTTTGGCCGCTTGGGTTCTGGTTGGGTCTTTTGCAGGATACTTCTGGCAAAAAGAGGCTAAGCACGCCGAAGCGCATGCCTAACTGGCGACTTAACGGCCCGTCGGGAACCACCCCGGCGGGCTTTTCCCTTTTCAAGGATACAAGATGTCCCGCTCACTTGCTTTGTTTGCAATTGGCCTGATCTTTGGTGGTGGGGCTGGCTTTGTGCTGGCTGCGGCCAACGGCGTCACGTTTGATGGCCATGATCATTCTGATCCCGCGCATCATGGAGGCCATCAGGCCGAGACCGCAGCGCATGATCATTCTGCAGTGATCAACTTGCCTGCTGGACCAAACGCGCCCAGCGTGAAAGTTACTGTGGTCAAAGACCCCATGGCCGGTTGGAACCTGCATGTCTTGCCGCAAAACTTCGAATTCGCACCGGAAAGCGCATCTGCTGCGGACCAACCGGGCAAAGGGCACGCGCATGTATATGCCAATGACCTAAAGCTCGCGCGGCTCTACGGCAATTGGATGCATCTTGCAGACCTGCCCAAGGGCGAGGTTGAAATCGAGGTTTCGCTGAATAGCAACAGCCACAGCCAGCTAATGGTCGAAGGGGTTCCCGTCAGCGCCTCACAAGTGATTCAGGTCGACTGAAGCGCCGGTATGCGCGTTCGCAAACACAAACGAAGCCGCCCGCATGGCCGGGCGTCTTCAATCCAGCCCGTAGGGCTATCCAGATAGGTCAGGCAGGTTGCTGCAATATCATTCGCATCCGCCACCACATCGACCCCGGAAAACACGTAAGAGGCCATGCCGTCCCCCTGAAGCGCCAGCGCCACCGGATCCTGACAGCCATTGAAACAAGCATGCTCGGCCAGCTCAATACGCTCTGCCAGACCTGCCTTGGCAAGCGCGCGCGCCACAGCCTGACGCTCTGCATCGCGATCACGGGTGCCGGAACAGCTGTTGCAA
Organism: Ruegeria sp. CK2; assembly: GCF_056536585.1. Taxonomy (NCBI): domain Bacteria; kingdom Pseudomonadati; phylum Pseudomonadota; class Alphaproteobacteria; order Rhodobacterales; family Roseobacteraceae; genus Ruegeria; species Ruegeria sp. CK2. The sequence goes on along the minus strand of NZ_JBQFPW010000004.1, from coordinate 51,881 downwards.
ATGAGAATGCGAGTCTGGTCCACGTTTAGCTTGCCTTTCGTTTTCCTGTTTCTGCGGCTTTACCGACTAAGGCGCAAGTCCGCGTCACGTTGGACCGCACAAGAATGTGAGTGCGTATCCGTCCGATTTCTGGCATCAAGGGTCCGACCAAAAAAGCGGAGGTCATCGGATGAAAGTTCTTGGGGCAATCATATGTCTGCTGGCCTTACCTGCACTGGCCGACGAAGCTTTGTCCGGTTGGGCTGTTTACGACACCGGGAAAAGCTACGACGAACTGGTGGCGGATACAAAAGCAGCGGTGAAAGAAAACGGGCTGATCGTTGTCACGCAGGCCGGGCCAACCAAAGCGGCAGCCGCGCGAGGGATCACGATTCCGGGCAACATGGTGATCGGTGTTTTCAACAACGACTTTGCCGTGCGCGTGCTTGAAACCTCAACCGCTGCCATGATTGAGGCTCCCATCCGATTTTATGTCACGGAAGATGACGACGGCACGGCGACACTGTCTTACAAAACGCCAAGTTTTGTCTTTGCACCTTACGTTTATGAGGGGGGCGAAGCCTTGTCTGATATCGCATCAGAATTGGATAACAGGTTTCAGGACATCGCAGAAAACGCTGTCAAATAGTCACACTGGCGTGATCCGCCTTGCGTCCGGGTGCGTCCTCCGCAATCTGCGTCACATTGAGTAATTCGGAGCACGATTGATGCAGGACACCCCTCCCCGCGCGGCTGATCTTCTGGCCCAACGCCTTTACGAGGCCGGATGCCGCCACGCATTTGGCATGCCGGGTGGTGAAGTTCTGACTTTGGTTGATGCGCTGGAACAGGCTGGAATCACGTTTCATCTGACCAAACATGAAAACGCCGCCGGTTTCATGGCCGAGGCTGTGCATCACCGCGACGGTGCGCCTGCAATCCTTGTGGCCACGCTTGGCCCCGGCGCGATGAATGGCATCAACGTGGTTGCCAATGCGCTGCAGGACCGTGTGCCCATGATCGTTCTGACTGGGTGTGTCGAGGCGGATGAGGCGCTGACTTACACCCATCAGGTCATGGATCACAGCCAGGTTTACCGTTCGATCACCAAAGGCACATTCCTGTTGACCGCCGAGGGCGCAGATATCGTTGCGGACAAGGCCGTGTCGCTCGCCACACAGCGTCGGCCCGGTCCGGTTCATATTGATGTCCCAATCTCGGTTGCGGATACGCGCGTCAGTTCGCCGAAACGGCGCAGATTGGCGAAAGCCGCGGCCGTCGGGCCTGAGGGCAATTGTCTTGAAAAAGCCCGACGCTGGGTGGCCGAGGCAGAACGCCCCTTTGCCATTGTTGGTCTGGACGTTTTGTATGACGGATCGAGCAGCGTTGTTCAGGCGTTTTTGGAACATTTCGGCATCCCTTTCGTGACAACGTACAAAGCCAAAGGCGTGGTGCCTGAGGATCATCCCCTGTGTCTTGGCGGGGCCGGGTTGTCACCTTTGGCGGATCAACATCTTGTCCCCTTGGTGGAGCAGGCCGATCTGGTTCTTTGTCTTGGTTATGATCCAATCGAAATGCGCCCCGGCTGGCGTGAAATCTGGGATCCTGAAGAAACGCGCGTGATCGATATTTCTGCGGTGATGAACGATCACTATATGCATCAGGCGGGATTGAATCTGGTGGCTGACACCGGCGCAACCCTTGAAGCAATTGCCAAAGGAAATCCTGCCCGGGCGACTTGGCCCAATAGTGAACCCGATCAGGTCAAAACCGCATTGGCTCGGGTTTTCCCGACGGATGATGAATGGGGGCCTGCCGCAGTTATTGCGGAAACACGGGCCGCTCTGCCTGCTGAAACGCTTGCAACGGCCGACAGCGGCGCGCACCGCATCCTGCTGAGTCAGATGTGGAACTGTAGCGAGGCGCGCGGCCTGATCCAATCGTCTGCATTGTGCACCATGGGCTGTGCAGTGCCGATGGCGATCGGCCTGAAATTGGTTGAGCCCCAGCGCCCAGTCATCAGTTTCTCCGGCGATGCCGGGTTCCTTATGGTCGCCGGAGAGCTATCGACAGCGTCTGAGTTCGGTGGCAACCCGATCTTTCTGGTCTTTGTCGACGCAAGCCTCGCTCTTATCGAGCTGAAGCAGCGCCAAAGGCAGATGGGCAATCGCGGTGTTGATTTTGATCGTCATGACTTTGCCGCCCTAGGTCGCGCGCTTGGCGGCTACGGTCACACCGTGCACAACCGCCAGGAACTGCGGGCCGCACTGGACGCAGCCCAGGCAGCCGACCGCTTTACCGTCATCGCCGCGGAAATTGACCGAGGAGGTTACGATGGCCGCATCTGATGGGCCACTGAAGGGCGTCAAGGTTCTGGATCTCTCTCGCATTTTGGCCGGGCCGACTTGCACGCAATTGTTGGGCGATCTGGGCGCCAGCGTCATCAAGATCGAAAACCCGGCCACAGGCGGCGACGATACCCGTCAATGGGGACCGCCTTATGTTGAAGACGCCGATGGCAACCGCTCGGATCTGAGCGCGTATTTCATGTCAGCCAACCGCAACAAGAAATCCGTGGCCATCGACATCACCACGCCCGAAGGACAGGCTGAAATCAAGCGATTGGCGTCCCATGCAGATATCCTGATCGAAAACTTCAAACCCGGCGGCTTGGCGAAATACGGGCTGGATTACAAAAGCTTGGCGGATGATCTACCCGGCCTCGTTTACTGTTCAATCTCGGGCTACGGTCAGACCGGCCCCAATGCCAGAAAACCCGGCTATGACCTGATGGCGCAGGGGTATGGTGGGATCATGTCCCTGACCGGCGATCCGGATGGCGCGCCGATGAAAGTGGGTGTTGGCATCGCGGATGTGATGTGCGGCATGTACGCCGCCGTTGGCATTCTAGCCGCCTTGCGCCACCGCGATCTGACCGGCGAGGGCCAACAGATCGATCTGGCTTTGGTCGATACGCAAGTGGCCTGGCTAATAAACGAAGGCGTGAACTACTTGACCTCAGGCTCTGTCCCCGAACGTCGCGGAAATGGGCATCCCAATATCGTGCCCTATGAGGTCTATGAAACGGCCGATGGCCACGTCATTCTGGCGGTTGGAAATGACAGCCAATTTAAACGGTTCTGCGCGTTTATTGAACAAGACGCGCTTGCGCATGATCCACGCTTTGCCACCAATCCCGCACGACTGGAAAACAGGGACGCATTGAACGCTGTTTTGCGCCCTGCCCTGAAAAACCACAGTACGACCACCGTTATTTCAGAGCTCGAATCACGGAAGGTACCTGTCGGACCAGTACAGACGCTTGATCAGGTTTTCTCAACAGAGCAGGTTACGGCCCGACAAATGCAAGTCGCCATGCAGGCCCAACCAGGCGAAGTCCAATTGATTGGGAATCCCCTGAATCTGTCGCGCACGCCTGTAACATACCGTGATGCTCCGCCTGTTTTTGGGGCGGACACAGATCGTGTTCTAAGCGCCGAAAACCCGTTCGAGGATTGAAACACTTGCCTCTTTAGGCGGCAACTTGCTGAAACATGCCGTTGAATCGGCGGTTTTTTTCGTTTTTTACACACACGGGTTTTCACCAATTCGAGAGCAGGGTCGATACTGTTACGAGCCGCCTGCACACTCTGTTACATCGAACAATGACAAATGTCGCAATGAGATTGGACCCAAGTATGAAACAAGACGTTTTTGGACAAATGAACACCCTGACCCAGACGGCAAGTGTCGACGCCTGGAATGGTGTTCTGCTGGGGTTCATGGCGCATGCTGCGGTCACGCCGCAGCACTTGGGAAAAGTACTGGAACTGGAACCTGATTTCGCGCTGGGTCACGCGATCAAGGGCTTGTTCATGGTTCTGCTGGGCCGACGCGAGATGCTACCGGTTGCTAGTGAGGCACTGGCGGCGGCCAATACAGCAATGCAGCGACAGCCAGTCTCGGCGCGTGAAAAGCTGTATGTCCAAGCGTTAGAGCTGTATCTGGCCGACCTGCCTACACAAGCTGTGCAGAAATTCGAAGAGATTTTGCGTGCCCATCCCGACGATACGCTGGCCATGAAGCTCAGCCATGCGACACGGTTCGTACTTGGCGATTCCGAGGGTATGCGCCGCTCGATCGAGCGCGTCATGCCCGCTTATGAGCCCGACCACGCCGGGCGTGGGTATTTGCTTGGCTGTCATTCCTTTGCGCTGGAAGAAACCGGTGCCTACGAAAAAGCCGAGATCGCAGGTCGTCAGGCTCTTTGGATGGTGTCTGACGATGCTTGGGGACTCCACGCGGTTGCACATGTCCATGAAATGACCGGAAACGCTAAGCTGGGCCTTGATTGGCTGGCCGGGCGCGAGGACGCGTGGGCGCATTGCAACAACTTTCGCTATCACGTCTGGTGGCACAAGGCTTTGATGCATCTGGATCTTGGTCAGGTGGAGAACGTGATAGAGCTGTATGACGAACATATCCGCCGAGATAAGACTGACGATTATCGGGACATTTCAAACGCCACATCGTTGCTCTCACGCCTGGAATTGGAAGGCGTGGATGTCGGCAATAGATGGGAAGAACTGGCCGATCTGAGTGCGGCACGAACCGAAGACGGATGTCTGATTTTTGCAGACCTGCACTATTTGCTGGCTTTGACCGGCGACAACCGGTCCGAGGCCACGGGCAAAATGCTGCAACGTATTCAAAAAGACGCCGGGCGTAATCATGGGGATACACCTATCCGTATGTCCGATCCCGGTGTCGCAGCGGCCAAAGGGTTAGAGGCGTTTGGCGACGGCCAATATGGCGCCGCCTTCGACTTCTTGTCGAACGCCCGAGGATCGATGCAATTGGCCGGTGGCAGCCACGCCCAACGCGATGTATTCGAACGCATAACCATCGATTCGGGCCTGCGCGCAGGTCGTCTGGAGGCGGTGGAACGTATCCTGGATGACCGCCGCGCCAAACGCGCTGGAGGCGAAGACAATTACGCACTTGCGCGCCGCGCCCTGATCGACGCGGCCCGCGACAGCGATGACGCACATAGCGTCCCCGCAGAATAACAAAAAAGACCAAGAAGGACAGAAACCGTATGGCGACTGTATCGCCCGCTTCTGATTTTGCTCCGGTTACGGCGTCGGCCGTGGCCCCGACCGCCCGTGTGCGCGATCCGCGCCTGGATTTCTATCGCGGCATCGCGATGTTCATCATCCTGATCGCCCATATCCCGAATGACCCCTGGGCCAAGTGGATTCCCGCCCGGTTCGGCTTTTCCGACGCGACCGAGATCTTTGTGTTCTGCTCGGGCATGGCCTCGGCGATCGCTTTTGGCGGCGCATTCCTGCGCAAGGGGTGGTTGCTGGGCAGTGCCCGCGTCGCGTTCCGCATTTGGCAGGTTTACTGGGCGCATGTCTGCCTGTTTTTCTTTGTCGCCATGAGCATGGCTGCGCTGGACAATTCCGGCCTGTTTGAAAAAAGTTATGTCTCATCCCTGAACCTGCAGCATTTCTTCAACGATCCGCTGCCTCAGATGGTCGGCATTTTTACCCTGACTTACGTGCCGAACTATTTTGACATTCTGCCGATGTATCTTGTGGTCCTGGCGATGATGCCGTTGTTCATGGCGTTATCACGGGGTGGGTTCTGGGCTGTTGCCGCAACCTCGGTTGCGATCTGGCTGGTCGCTCAAACAGGTATTCTGGCCCTTCCGGCCGAGCCTTGGTCTGACCGGCAATGGTTTTTCAACCCGTTTGGCTGGCAATTGCTGTTTTTCACCGGTTTCGCCTTCATGCGCGGCTGGATCCCTGCCCCACCCGTCTCAAAATCCCTGATCTGGGCAGCAGCGCTGTTTCTGATCCTGTCGGCGCCATTCGGATCGTGGAAAGTCTTCTTGTGGGTCCAATCTGCCGCACCGGGTCTGGCTGAGCAAATCCGAGACATCTGGCCCATGACCAAGGAATTCCGTGGAAAGACTGAGTTCGGCTTGTTCCGCTATCTGCACTTCTTGTCGCTCGCCTATCTGGGTTGGGTGATTGCGGGTGAACACGGCCACCGCCTGATTGCATCTGGTGATAGTGTCGGCGCGCGCGCTTGGCAGGTGGTGCTGACACTGATCACCAAGGTGGGTCAACAATCGCTGGCGGTGTTTGTGTTCTCGATGGCCGCCGCTCGGCTGATTGGCGTCGCTCTGGATCAAACTGGGCGGGATTTTGCCAGCGTGTTCGTCGCTAACATGATTGGCTTTGCCATGATCATTGGCGTGGCCTATTTGGCCGCGTGGTTTAAGTCACAGCCTTGGAAATCGAAGAAATGAATTTAACTCGTCGCGCTTTTTTGGCTTCAACTTCCGCGCTGTTTCTGGCGCCCGCGACCTTTGCATCGGGCGGAGAGGTGCCGTTTAACCGCAATGACGTCATAGCACTGGCTCGCGATCTGGCCAGTCGTCCCTTTGCCGAACGCGAAATGGTTCCACAGGAATGGCAGGATCTGACGTATCCACAATACAGGTCTATCCGTTTCCGGCTGGATCGTGCGCTTTGGTTTGAAACCGAAACGCCGTTCAACATCGATTTCTTCACACCCGGTCTCTACTTCCCGCGGACCGTTCAGGTATCGACCGTCGAAAACGGTATGACCAAACCCGTCGCCTTTGATCTGGAGATGTTCGATAAATCCGACGAAGTGCCGCAGCTTCCCGTGGATGAGACGCTTGGATTCTCAGGCTTACGCCTGCGGACGGAAATGCACCGTCCCGGCAAAACGGATGAGTTCTGTGTGTTCCAAGGTGCAAGCTATTTCCGTGCAATTGGCCTGCACGAGGTTTATGGCCTGTCGGCCCGTGGGCTCGCCCTGAAAACCGGCGATCCGGATGGTGAAGAATTTCCTGAATTCATCCGCTTCTGGTTAGAACGTCCTGAGCCCGGCCAGCGCAATATGGTTGTGCACGCCCTTATGGACAGCCCCAGTGTGACCGGCGCCTATCGGTTTAACGTCACCGCTGGTGCAGATTGCACGATGGAGATCGAAGCAACCCTGTTCCCTCGTGTTGAACTGGATCACGTGGGAATCGCGCCGGGGACCTCGATGTTCCTGTTCGATCAAACCAATCACGGTCGGTTCGACGACTTTCGCCCCGCTGTGCATGACAGCGACGGGCTGCTGATCCGCAATGGCGTGGGCGAAGTGATCTGGCGCCCGTTGGCAAACCCAACTCGCCTGCAGGTTTCGTCGTTTGTCGATACAAATCCGCGAGGCTTTGGCCTGATGCAGCGCAAGCGCACGTTTTCCGATTACGCCGATCTCGAAGCCCAATATCACAAACGGCCCAGTCTGTGGGTCGAGCCGCAAGGCGATTGGGGCAAAGGCACAGTTACGCTGGTGGAAATCCCGGCTGACCAGGAGATCTATGACAACATCGTTGCCTATTGGCGTCCGGCCGAACCCTATGTGCCCGGTCAGCAAGTGGACCTATCCTACAGCCTGATTTGGGGTGAAGAACCGCAGCGCACGCCGATGCCCCGCGTGATCAATACCGCCATGGGCGAAAACACTTTTGGTGAAGGGCGTCTAGCCGTTATCGATTTCGAGGCCAGTGAACTGTTTGAAGACCCCGAAGCGCTCAATATCTATGTGCAATCACCGCATGTGGAAACCTCGGAAGGCGTCTTGCAGCGGAACCCCGACACTGGTGGCCTACGACTGGCCTTCTCGTTCCAGCCCGGCGATCGCGACCACGTCGAATTGCGCGCCCAACTAAGGCTTGGCAAACAAGCCGCGTCAGAAGTCTGGTTGTACAGATGGACGACATGAGCCACGACCTGCATATCATGCCGCCACAGGCTCCTTTGGCGATGCCCGCGCAAGATTTTCGCGCCGGGTTCCGAGATGCCGAAGTGCCGTCGCGCACCGGTCGGCACTCAGCCGGGTTCTGGAGGGCATTGGCGTTTTCACCGGCAATGGCTGCGACACTCGGTTTGTTCTGGGTCATGACCGATTGGTTCGGGGCCGAGGGGATCAATCTGATCGAAGCCGTCCTTCTGGCGCTGATCTCTTTTAACTTCTTCTGGATCTCGTTCACGGTCTGCACCGTATTGCTGGGCATGGTCTCGTTGTCTCGTCAGGAGCGCCCGGCCCGTCAGGGACGTCCACAAGCCTTGCGCGTGGCCTTGCTGATGCCGGTCTACAACGAGGTCCCATGGTTCGTGCTTGGCAACGCCAGAACCATGCTGGAGGAGTTGCAGGCGCGAGGTGGGCAGCATCACTATGCCATGTTTGTCCTTTCGGACACACGTGACCCTGAGATTGCCGCACAGGAGCAAGCCAGCATCGAAGCGCTGCGCACAACGTTGGCCCCAGGATTGGAATTGTACTACCGCCGCCGCGAACAAAACACAGACCGTAAAGTCGGCAATATCGCCGACTGGGTCGGCCGCTGGGGCTCGGATTGGGATGCAATGCTGGTGTTGGATGCCGACAGCCTGATGACCGGCCGCGCCATTGCCCGCCTGACCGACTCGCTGGCACGTGATCCTGGTGCAGGCCTGATCCAGAGCTACCCACAACTGATCGGCGCGCAGTCGGTTTTCGCCCGCATGCAGCAATTCGCCAACGGCGTTTACGGCATCGCCTTTGCCGAAGGTCTGGCCCGCTGGTGCGGCCAGGAAGGCAATTATTGGGGTCATAACGCCATCATCCGAACCAAAGCCTTCGCAACGTGTGCGGGGCTGCCCAAACTCCGGTCCTTCAACGGGCAGGAAGAACTGATAATGAGCCATGACTTTGTCGAGGCTGGTCTGCTCCGCCGTGCCGGATGGGCTGTGCGTTTTCTGCCGCGTATTCGTGGATCGTACGAAGAGACACCTCCAACCCTCATTGATCATGCCATGCGAGATCGGCGTTGGTGTCAGGGCAACCTGCAGCATTTGAAACTGCTCGGGTCGCGTGGATTCCGCTCGGTGTCACGTTTTCACATGTTCCACGGAGCCGTGGGATATCTGATGTCGCCCCTGTGGTTTGCGCTGCTGGTGATGTGGGCATTGATCGGTCAGGGCGAAGACGCCTCGGTCCTGCATTATTTCAGCCCTGACAACCCGATGTTCCCGCAATGGCCAGAAATGACCGAAACGCGGCATGTCTTGATCATTCTCGTCATGTACGCGATGCTGCTTGCCCCCAAAGTTCTGGGGGTCGCGGCCCTGCCCCTCAGCGGCGTGCGCTATTCCGACTTTGGTGGAAAGCGTCGGTTCTTCACTTCGTTTCTGGCCGAAGTGATCCTGTCGGTGCTTTATGCGCCGATCCTGATGGTGCAGCAGATGATTGCCGTCTTTCGGACTGTGCTTGGCATTCAAAAAGGCTGGAAACCGCAGGAACGGGATGGCGGCAGCTATAGCCTGCGGACATTGATCCTGTGCCATGCGCTGGAAACGATCATCGGTGTTGCACTTAGCGCCGGTATCCTGGCAGGTCTGGTATCGTTCTGGTTGGCCCCAATTGCGATCAGCCTTGCGCTGGCAATACCATTGTCAGCGCTAAGCGGCGTGTCCGTCGGTGTGGCCCGGCATATGGTCGGAATGCGCGAGGATTTTAACGAACCCGCCATCACCCGTTCAGCCCGCCGTCACCGGACGGAACTGAAACGTTTGCTGGATGGTAAAGGTGTCATGACACCGGCGGAGTAACTAACCGCCCGGCAGCCCTTCATACCAGTCGACCATCATATCTGCCCAGCCATTGGGCACGGTATGACCGCCCGGGAACAAAGCGAATTCAAGTGCACCGCCGTCAGCGCATGTCCACCTGCGGCGCATAAATTGATCGGTTGTCCCAAAACCATCAGGCTTGGTGTCAACGCATTCATTGGCTTCGCGCCAGATTTCCAAACCAGCAAAGATATCTCCTTGATGGTAGCGGCCGCCGCCCAGAAGCCGCCCTTCCAGCGGGACTACGTTATCGACCCAGCCATGAGTGTGAAACAACCGCACGGGTCCGCCGCAGGTTTCAGGATGGGGCCGCCAGAAACCGCCAGACACCGGCACATAGGCCGAAAAGGTTTCGGGCGCTGCGCACGCCAGGTAGTTCACCATAAACGCTCCGGCCGAAAAACCGCCAAGAACCACACGGTCGCCATCTATGCCAAACCGGTCCGTCGCGTCCTGAACGGCCTCGGTCAAAAACACTTTTTCGTCGCGGTCGCCAAATCCATCGTAAAAGTTCCAGCTTTGGCGGCCATTTCGAACGGCCCCTTCCGGCGCCATCACTGCGTATCCCCGGGCCAGCAACGGTTCGACCATGCTCCGGTTCTTCATCGTGCCGGACCCGCTGCCACCGTAGCCATGCAAAAATATCACCAATGGCGGGTTTTCGCTGTCCGGTAATTCGATGTGGTAGCTGCCAGATGAAATGTCACAGGTGCCTTCGTCCGCGCCACACGCAGCCACAGCCGCCTGCCCGGAAAAAGCAAAACACAAAGCCATCAAGTGTTTCGCGCGCATTATGTGTCCTCTTTGTAACTTTTGACTGGAAGCCCAACACGCATCCAGCCCGGGCCTGCGGCCGAACCCAGCATGCCTTCGGGTACGTCTATGATGTTTGTGAACCCTGCCACGGTCAGCTGGTTGCTTAACCGCGCCGACCGCACGCCTCGTGCACAAATCAGTGCCACGGGGGTTTCAGGGTTGCCGTCGGTAAGACGCTCAAGCGCTTGGACAAAGTCCTCGCGTCGCATATCCAAAGGGTGCGCACCGTCACCCACTCCGGTCGCCTGCCATTCCTGCGGGGTGCGGATGTCCACCAATAAAATATCACCGGATTGGGCTTGCTTGTAGGCCTTGGCCACATCCAACTGACCACCCGCATAATCTTGCGGGATCAAGCGGTACTCCCGGATCGCAAAACCGGTCGCAATGGCGGCTGCACCACCAAGCAAAACCCACCTGCGGGTCCGGTTCACCTTGTCCGACATGTCATCTTCCTTTGATCTGCCGCGCCGGTTCTACCACAGGCCGAGAGTCATTTCTGCTCTGAATTCTGACCCTCGGATCAAGTTCGCGTCATTACTACGCAGGGCAAACCCGATCCAGAGATTGCCGTAGAACTCTGTGAAAAACTTGCAATATCTGGACAGTCAATAAATTATCCTTAGAAAACCAAGAACACATAGACCGCCCAGACCGGAGTATCGCACTTGTCCCTATTCCTCATCGCGGCCCTTCCCTTTCTCGGAGCTGTTTTCCCAGCCCTCCTGATCCGGGCGGGACGAAACGCAGCAGCCTCGGCCGCAGGGTTGACCACCTTCTTGGCGCTTATGGGTTTGTTGATCCATAGCCCGGCGGTTTTGCGAGGTGAGGTGATCACCGCTCGGTTCGACTGGATGCCAGGGCTGGGACTGAATGCGAACTTCATGCTGGACGGACTTGGGTTCCTGTTCGCCTTGCTGATCCTTGGCATCGGATTGCTGATCATTCTCTATGCCCGATTCTATTTGTCGCGCGAAGATCCGATGGGTCAGTTCTACACCTATCTGCTGCTGTTTCAGGGTGCGATGGTTGGGATCGTTCTGTCCGACAACATATTGCTTTTGCTTATCTTCTGGGAACTCACGTCGCTGAGTTCCTTTCTGTTGATTGGCTATTGGAAACACCTGCCCGAAGGGCGGCAAGGTGCACGGATGGCGCTTGCTGTGACGGGCGGTGGCGGCTTGGCGATGATCGCCGGGATGCTGATCCTGGGTAACATTGTTGGGTCCTACGACCTTAGTATCATTTTGCAGAACAAAGAGCTGATCCAGTCATCGCCCCACTACATGCCTGCATTGATCCTGATCCTGCTGGGCTGTTTCACCAAATCCGCGCAGTTCCCCTTTCATTTCTGGCTGCCGCACGCGATGGCAGCTCCAACCCCGGTTTCGGCCTATCTGCACTCGGCAACGATGGTGAAGGCAGGACTGTTCCTGATGGCGCGCATGTGGCCGGTCCTGGCCGGAACGGATGCGTGGTTTTACATCGTTGCAACAACGGGGCTGGTGACGATGTTGCTTGGTGCGGTGATTGCACTGTTCAAAGATGACCTAAAAGCGCTTCTGGCCTTCTCGACGGTGTCGCACCTTGGGTTGGTGACCATGCTTTTGGGCTTTGGCACCAAGTTTGCGGCCGTTGCCGCTATGTTCCACATCATCAACCACGCGACCTTCAAAGCTGCGCTGTTCATGACAGCGGGGATCGTGGACCACGAAACGGGCACGCGAGACGTAAAGCGGTTGGGTGGGTTGCGTCACCTGATGCCGATCACCTTTACCATTGGCACAATTGCAGCATTGTCGATGGCGGGTCTGCCACCTCTAAACGGTTTCCTGTCAAAGGAAATGATGCTGGAGGAAACCGTTCATACCACTTGGTTGAATTCACATTATCTGGTGCCAGGTTTAGCAGTTCTGGCTGCGGTGTTTTCAGCCGCGTATTCCTTCCGCTTTGTAAGCCACGTGTTCCTTGGGCCTCAGCGTGATGACTATCCGGCAAAGCCGCATGACCCGCCCGTTGGCTTGTGGCTGGCACCGGCCTTTCTTGTCATATTGGTCGTGCTTATTGGTCTCTACTCAGCCGCAATCGTCGGCCCATTGGTTGCCGTTGTCTCAAGCGCGGTCATTGGCGGTGAAAAGCTGCCGTATTACTCGCTGAAACTGTGGCATGGCTTCACCCCAGCCCTGTACATGTCGGTCGTTGCTACGCTGGGTGGTTTGTTCCTGCTTGCCCTGCATCGACGCGGTGAGCAGATCTGGAACGCCCTGCCGCGCCCTGAAGCAAAAGTTATCTTTGAGGCGATTATCGACGCATTCACCAGACTCAGCCGTCTGATAACCGACGAGTTGCACAACGGTGTTCTCAGCCGATATGCGGTCATCTTTGTCACCTTCACTGTCGGGTTGGGCTACTACGCGTATTCGACTGGAACAATTGGGATCGAAACACGCGTCCCGCTACCAGCCCAAATTATCCCGATCATCGGATGGATCTGTCTGGTCGGCGCGACGCTTGGGATCATGTGGTTCCACCGCAACCGATTGTTATCCCTGGTTCTTATCGGTGTTGTCGGCCTGATCGTATCCATTGCCTTCAACTACCTTTCCGCGCCGGATTTGGCACTAACACAGATTTCGGTCGAAGTGGTTACCATGATCCTTCTCTTGTTGTCGCTGAACTTTTTGCCAACCGAAACTCCATGGGACAGCGCCCCTGCAAGACGCTGGCGTGATGCCGCAATTTCAGTTGTTGCCGGGATCGGGTCAGGCGCATTGATCTATGCGATCATGATGCGCGACTTCGCATTTCCAACGATCTCGGATTTCCACCTGGCAAACTCGTACAAAGGCGGCGGCGGCACCAATGTGGTTAACGTGATCCTGGTGGACTTCCGGGGGTTTGATACCTTTGGCGAAATCATCGTTCTGGGTATCGCAGCGCTGATCATCTACGCCCTGACGGAATCTGTGCTGAGCACCAATGTGCGTGGCTATCTGCTGAACCGCAAACCTCATTGGCCACAATCGGGCGACGCGCATCCGCTGATGATGGTTGTGGTAACGCGCGTGATGATGCCGATCGCGCTGATGGTTGGGGCCTACATCTTCTTCCGTGGACACAACCAACCCGGTGGCGGCTTTATTGCCGGGCTGATCGTCGCCATAGCCTATCTGATGCAATACATGGCCAGCGGCTATACCTGGGCCATCGAACGCCAAAGGTTCTATTACCATGGGACAATCGGCTGGGGTGTTCTGATCGCGGCTGCGACAGGTTTGGGCGCGTGGTTCAACGAACGCCCCTTCCTGACCAGCGATTTCGGCTACATCAACTGGCCTCCACTGGAAGAATTCGAGTGGGCCACCGCGATGTTGTTCGACACCGGCGTGTTTCTGGCCGTTCTGGGTGCCGTCATGCTGGCGCTGGACAGCTTGTCCAGGTTTGCATGGCAACCCGGTATGGCACAGGAATTCCCAATGGACATTAATCCGTTGCGGGATGATCCGCCGGAAGAAGAAGAGAAGGAGCAGGTCTGATGGAAGCGCTCGTAGCCTCTGCCGTAGGCGTTCTGACCGCTGCCGGGATTTTCCTGATCCTGCGCCGCCGAACATTTCCAGTCATTTTGGGCCTGTCGTTGATCACCTATGCGGTGAACGTCTTTCTATTCGCGACCGGACGGCTGGCACTGAATGCGCCCGCAGTTCTGAACAAATATGAAGAGGTTCCTTACACCGATCCGCTGCCTCAGGCGCTTGTGCTGACGGCCATTGTGATCTCATTCGGGATGACGGCGGTGATCGTGATGATCGCGCTCAGCGCCTATCTGTCTTCGAAGGATGACCATATCGACATGACCGCGCAGGACTGCGTTGACGCGCCGGGAGAAGACGCATGAACCACTGGATCGTTGCGCCGATCGTCCTGCCCGCGATCCTTGCGCCGTTTATCATCATGGTCTTGCGATATCATCTGGACCTGCAACGCATCTTCTCGGTCGCCGGTGTGGTCGCATTGCTGGGTATTGCGCTGACGATCACGGCGCAAGCTTCTGGCGGGGACATCCAGGTCTATGAATTGGGCGACTGGCCCGCCCCGTTTGGCATTGTCATGGTACTGGACAGGATGTCGGCCATGATGGTGTTGCTAACGGCACTCCTGGCCTTGCCAATAGTACTGTATGCGATTGGGTCCGGCTGGGATCAGCGCGGCAACCATTTCCACGCGCTGTTTCATTTCCAGTTAATGGGCGTCTGCGGAGCGTTTCTGACCGGGGACGCGTTCAACCTGTTTGTGTTCTTCGAAGTTCTGCTGATCGCATCTTATGGACTTATGACCCACGGCGGCGGGTCGGTGCGTTTGAAGGCGGGCGTTCAATATGTCGCTTACAACCTGTTGGGTTCAACCTTGTTTCTGTTCGCCTTGGGAACGCTCTATGGTGTGACGGGCACCTTGAATATGGCCGACATCGCCGTGCGTGTGGCAGAGTTACCACCCGAAGATACCGCCCTTCTGCGGGTTGGTGCCGTGCTGTTGTTGCTGGTTTTCTGTATCAAGGCCGCTGTTCTGCCACTGCATTTCTGGTTGCCTGCAAGCTATGCCAACGCGCCGTTACCTGTGGCGGCGCTGTTTGCGATTATGACCAAGGTCGGGGCCTATTCGATCTTGCGTATGTACACGCTGGCTTTCGGGCCCGAGGTCGAAGCGACGCAAGGTCTGGTCGGCGATTGGCTGCAACCGGCTGCCATTTTGACGCTTGCGGTTGGGGCTATTGGTATCCTTGGTGCGCAGCATATTGCCCGCATGGTGGCATTCTGTGCCATCGCCTCAATGGGCACGCTACTGATCGCAATATCGTTGTTCACGCCCGAAGCAGCTGCGGCCGCACTGTACTACATCTTCCACTCGACGTTGGCGACAGCGTTGCTGTTCCTGGTTGCTGATCTGGTGATGGAACGCCGCGGCGGTACAATTACACCCAAGCCACCGATGCCGCAAAGCGGACTGGTCGCGGCCCTGTTCTTTGTTGGCGCAATCGCGATGGCAGGGATGCCGCCGTTGTCGGGCTTTGTTGGTAAACTGCTTGTTTTGGACGCCGCACGCGATGCATCAAACGCCAACGCCGTTTGGTTTGTGATCCTGGTCGGATCCTTCGTGACCATCGTTGGATTGGCACGTGCCGGTTCGCTGATCTTTTGGAAGAGCCACGATGTCGAATATGCGGGGGAAGACGCACCAGAGGAGGAGAAAACGGATGAGCGATCTGCCCCCGAACCGCAACCCGGCCTGGCCTTTACGGCGGTCTTCGGTGCGGTTGCGGGTCTGATCCTGCTAACCCTGTTTGCCGGGCCCGCTTTGGAGTACACAAGCAAGACAGCAGAGCAATTGTTCACGCCCGAGCGTTACATCTCGGCCGTACTGGGAGGTGAAGAGTGATGAGACTACTGCGCCGTATTTTCCCGCACCCCCAACTGACGATTCTACTGACGCTTGTCTGGTTGTTTCTGGCAAACGCGCCGTCGCTGAACTCGCTGGTCTTTGGCTTGATTTTGGGAATTATTATCCCCTTCGTCACCCAGCCCTACTGGCCAGACCGTCCCAAACTACGCAACTGGCCGATGGTGATCGAATACATGCTGGTCGTGCTTTGGGATATCGTTGTTGCCAATGTCACGGTCGCAAAGATCATCCTGTTCAAGCGTGACGCCGACCGGCAGCCGAACTGGGTATGTATCCCCCTGGAATTGCGCACGCCCGAAGCGATCACCGTTCTGGCTGGCACTATCACGATGACACCTGGCACGGTCAGTTGTGATCTGTCGGCGCAAGGACATAACCTGCTTGTCCACTGTCTTGACACCTCAGACCCGGACGCCGTGCGGGATCAGATCAAGCAGCGCTATGAACGTCGTCTGAAGGAGATTTTCGAATGATGGGTTTTGCCATACACTTTGCGTTTGCCTGTTTTGGGGCAGCGATCATCATGTGTCTCTGGCGGATCATCACGGCCGAAGGGGTTGGTACCCGAGTTCTGGCGCTGGACACGATGGTGATCAACACCATTGCCCTTATGATCCTGTACGGCCTGTTCAAAGGCACCGAAATATTTTTTGAGGCTGCCATGATCATTGCCATGCTGGGTTTTGTCTCAACCGTCGCCTATGCCCGCTTTATGCTGCGCGGCAACATTATCGAGTGAGGGTTTGATGGAATTTATCTTCGAACTTCTGATCGCATTCTTCCTTATCGTTTCGGGCATATTCGGTTTTGTCGGCTCGTTTGGCATGATCAAGCTGAAGGATCCGATGTCTCGCCTGCATGCTCCGACCAAGGCGACAACCCTCGGTGTGGGCGGCGTTCTTTTGGCCTCGATCTGCCATTCCGTCCTGATCGAAGGGCATCTGTCGCTGCACGAGCTGCTGATCACCTTGTTTTTGTTCCTCACTGCCCCGATCACGGCCCTGTTCATTGCCAAATGGCACATTCACCGTCATGAAAAGCCCGAGGACCTGCCGGATGCGGGCGAGGATGAGCTTTGGGCCACCCACGCGGTCGAGCAGGTCGAAGACGTCCCCGACCACAGCACGAACTGAGACAAATGCACACTCCCCCGCTGCCCCTGACCCGCGATCTGGTTCTGATTGGCGGAGGACACACGCACGCGCTGGTGTTGCGAAAGTGGGGCATGAAGCCCCTGCCAGGTGCCCGCTTAACCTTGATCAATCCCGGACCCACCGCGCCGTATTCGGGCATGTTGCCAGGGTTTGTCGCCGGTCACTATGAGCGTTCGGAACTGGATATCGATCTGGTCAGACTGGCGCGGTTTGCCGGGGCCAGGGTGGTCTTAGGGGCTGTGAACGGGATCGACACCCAAAAGCGAGAAATTCACGTGCCCGGGCGTCCCCCGGTGGCGTTCGATGTCGCATCCGTCAATGTTGGCATTACATCAAAAATGCCTTCGTTGACAGGCTTTGCCGACCATGCTGTGCCCGCCAAGCCTTTGGGGCGGTTGGCTGCGTGTTGGGCCGCGTATCTGGAAGGTAGCGGATCGGCCGCGATTGTGGTTATCGGCGGCGGCGTTGCGGGCGTTGAACTGGCCATGGCAATGGCACATGCACTAAAGGCCAAAGGACGAGCGTCGCAAGTGACGCTGATCGACAATGCATCGGTCCTCACCGCGACAAATCAGAAAGCGGCGGCAACAATCCGGAACGCAATGACCGATCTTGGTGTTGATGTGATAGAGCACACCTCGATCGCGCGCATAGCCAAAGATCATGTGGAGCTGGAAGACGGTCGCCAAATCCCTGCAACATTTGTCACCGGCGCAGCCGGGGCCCGCCCCTATGACTGGATCGCAAACACCGGCCTGGACTTGCAGAACGGGTACTTTCAAGTGAACGGGCATTTGCAATCCAGTGATCCGGCGGTTTTTGCCGCTGGCGATTGCGTGCATCTCACGGAAAACCCACGTCCCAAAGCTGGCGTATACGCGGTGCGCGAGGCGCCGATCCTTTTCAACAATCTGCGGGCCGCTCTGGGCGCTGGTAGAATGAAACGGTATGCCCCTCAGAAAGATTACCTTAAACTGATCTCACTGGGTCGAAAATCCGCGCTGGCCGAACGTCTTGGAACATCTTTCAGCGGCCCATTAATGTGGACATGGAAGAACCACATCGATCAGAGCTTCATGAACAAGTTTCGCGATTTGCCGCAAATGCGACCGTCGCTCCTGCCCCGCGATCATGCGTCCGGCCTGCGCGAGACCTTGGGTGACAAACCCATGTGCGGAGGGTGCGGCGCTAAAGTCGGGCGCGGTGCTCTGCGGTCTGCTCTGCAAGCATTATCCCCACCTGAGCGATCCGATGTCATCTCGCTGCCCGGCGATGACGCCGCAGTGCTGCTAACCGGCGGCACGCGGCAGGTTATGACCTCGGACCACCTGCGCGCCTTCACACTGGATCCGGCCCTGATGACTCGCATCGCAGCCGTGCACGCCTTGGGGGATATCTGGGCCATGGGGGCCGCGCCACAAGCAGCTACCGCGACAGTCATTCTGCCTCGGATGTCAGCCGAGTTGCAGCATCGCACCATGTCCGAGATCATGACAATTGCCAATGATGTGATGCGGGCAGCCGGTGCCGAAATCGTGGGTGGCCACAGCTCGATGGGTGATGAAATGACCATCGGGTTTACCTTAACCGGCCTGTGCGAAAACGATCCGATCACGTTGGCGGGCGGTCGTCCGGGTGATGCCCTGATCCTGACCAAACCCTTAGGCAGCGGTGTGTTAATGGCGGCAGAGATGGCCGGCAAAGCAGACGGAGCCTCGGTCACGGCCGCATTCCAGCATATGACACAGCCGCAGAGCGCGGCAGCCAGCATCCTGTCGGACGCACACGCCATGACGGATGTGACCGGGTTTGGTCTGGCCGGTCACCTGCAAGGCATTTGCGAGGCCTCTGATTGTGGCGCAACGCTCGATCTGTTCAGCGTCCCGGTGATGCAAGGCGCGCAAGATCTGAGCGATCAGGGCATTCGGTCGACGATCTTTGCCGACAACAGGTCCATCGCAATGGAATTGCCGTCCGATGGCAAGGCTGCGCTTTTGTTTGATCCGCAAACTGCTGGAGGTCTGCTAGCGGCTGTTGCGGCAGATGGTGCTGAAACCGTTCTGCGGGATCTGCGCGACGCGGGCTACCCGGCCTCGATCATTGGGCAGTTGACAAAAACACCGGGGCTGCGTTTTCAGAGCTGAGTCAGCAGCGTTTCAATCCGTGCTGCAGCGTCTGCCAGCCCCGGGTCATCCAAAGTTGTAAGATGGACCTGAGCAAGCACGTTTGCGTCGCGGGCCCGCCGAGACTTCAAATAAGACGGGTCGTAGTGGCTCTCCATCAATGCTCGGGTGAGCTCCCGTTTTTCGCCTTCCTCGATCAATTGCAGCCAACCGTTCACAACCTCATTCCCGCGATGAAAGCGCAGTGGCAACAGCCGATCTCGCAGGCCCTTGGCGTCAGAAAGGATGTCATCATAGGCGCGAACCAAATAGGCCGTGCGCGCCGCGATCGGGGCCGTGATCTGAACCCGAGGGGCCGCGCACAGTGCAGTCCACAGGCTGGGCGGCAGGATCAGGTTGCCGATTTTGGATGATTCCGCTTCGACCACGACCGGGCGGGATACATCCAAAGCGCAAAACGCAGCGGACAACGCAGACTCAAAAGCCTTCTGTCCCGGTTGACCGCCGGGCATATCCCCGAGCAACGACCCCCGATGGTTGGCCAACCCCTCAAGATCCAAAACCTGCACGCCGCGCCTTTGCAGTTGCCCCAGTATTTCGGTTTTGGCGGTTCCGGTGTATCCGTCCAAAGCCACCAGCTGGTGCGGCAACGGATCGTGATAAAGATAAGCGTTTACCAGCCGTCGGTAGCTGCGATAACCGCCCTCAATCACTTCGGCCCGCCAACCGATCTGCTGCAGCATCCACGTAAAGGAGCCCGACCGCTGGCCTCCGCGCCAGCAATACACCAATGGTCTCCAACCGCCTTCGTGATGGCTGAGGTTGTTTTCGATGTGATTGGCCGCATTGCGAAACACCAGTGCCGCGCCCAGCTTACGGGCCAGAAACGGGCTTTCCTGCACATAGATCGTGCCAACCCGGGCGCGTTCTTCATTGTCCAGAACCGGCAGGTTGATCGCACCGGGCAAATGATCCTCGGCAAATTCAGCCGGACTGCGCACGTCGATCACAGTGTCGAAACTATGCGAATAGAGATGCGTCAGGTTGTTAAGCTTCACGGCCATGCGAGCGGTCTAGCCCGCTGGATCAACGAAGGAAAGGCCGTTCGGATTCAATCTTCCAGGGCCTCAACCGGCTCTCATACTTCGGCACGGATGGAGTTTGCGCTCGGGACAACTCGATTGTAGACCAGCGCGCAGCGGCATGAGGCGTCCGGCCTCTTTTCCCGCCTCGTCCAGAAACAATGGCCAATTACCCAGCTCAAACACCAAAGGCGCCCGAAGGAAAAAAGCCGCATCAGCATGACACGGCTTTCTCAATCCAGATTCAGTCTACTTCTGCTTGATGCGCCCATCCAGATACGGTTGGTATGGTGCGTTTTCCGCCAAATATTCTGCTGTCACATCTGCCAGATCAGGGCCGAAATCATACGCGTTCTTGTCGTCACCTTCGAACACGCTGTATCCGTCGCCGCCATTTCGCACATAGTTGTTGGTCACAACCAGGTAGGTGGCGGCGGGATCAATCGGAACAAATCCGTCGCCTTCGGCCACCATCACATCACTGACGCGGCCCTCATTGGGTGCAACCGAGGCATCCCATGCAAAGGTCAACCCTGCCACCTGTGGGAAGCGGCCCTTGACCTCTTCCACCTGGCTCACGCCGTTCTCCAGCGCATCAATGACGCCCTGACCACTGATCTCAAAGGTCGAGAGCGTGTTCTGGAACGGCAGGACGGTTAGCACTTCGCCCATCGTGACTTCGCCCGGGTCAATCGATGCCCGCAAACCGCCCGAATTCGCAATTGCGATCTGAACACCCTGGTCGGCGACACGTGCAAGCATGGCATCCGCGACAAGGTTGCCCATTTGACATTCCTGCACACGACAAATGGCGCGGTCGCCTTCGATCGCATCGGCGGAACTGGCGACGACCTTGTTGCGGATTTCGTCGAGCGGAACGGCCAGTTCGGCGATCCGATCCAGTGCGGCCTGATCTTCGGTCACCGTGTTGTCCATGATCAGCGGCTCACCCGCTGCTTCGACGACATTACCGTCATCATCAAAGGTCACATTCAACTCACCCAGGAACTTGCCATAGGCATAGGCCTGAACGATCTGAACACCGTTGACGACGGTCGGATACGGCCCAGCTGCTTTGTCGGACACGTTGGACAAATAGGTGTTCGAATGGCCACCTACGATGACGTCAACGCCGGTGGTTTCCTGTGCAACGCGTTGGTCTACGCCATAGCCCGAATGGCTGAGTACAACGATTTTGTTGACACCTTCCGCGGACAGCCTGTCCACTTCGCCCTGAACTGCCGGTACCGGATCGGAAAACGTGACGTTCGGACCAGGCGATGCCAGTTCGTCCGTATCTACGGGTGTCAGGCCAATCAGACCGATCTTCTCGCCACCAATCTCAATGACCGTCGACTTCTTTATCTTATCGGTCAGCAGCTCTTCGTCGGCCACATTGGCGTTCGACATCAGGACGGGGAAATCGACCGAATCAATGAAGCCGCGCAGAACTTCGGGTCCATCGTCGAATTCGTGGTTACCCACGGTCATCGCGTCATAGCCCAACTTGTTCATGAACTCGGCAGCCACTTTGCCCTTGTAATAGGTATAGAACAGCGACCCCTGGAACTGGTCGCCGCCGTCCACTAGGATCGAGTTTTCTGCCCGTCCGCGCGCCTCTTCCACTGCTGTCACCAGACGCGCCGATCCACCGAAGCAGTTTCCTTCGGCATTGTCCTCGGCACCGCAGCCGCTGTCGTACTTATTGATCGGCTCAAAGCGAGAGTGGAAATCGTTGGTGTGTAAAATGGTCAACTTGTAATCGGCAGCCGCGATACCTGCGGTCAGGCCCAATATGGCGGCCGAAGCCAGAAATCGGGTCAACATACTAAAACTCCCTATTGTTGTTTTCCCAGATCGTGCGCTGAGGAAAGGAAAGAGTCAAAGGGGGAAATCCGGCTTGATTCCCCTCGCTTTGCGAGGCATCACCACGTCATGCTGATATACAAGATTTTTAGGGCCGACGAATGGGCCCACCTGCAGGCCAACGGTGCCTCGGACGGTGCGCCGATTGATGTAACCGACGGGTTTGTGCATTTCTCGTCCGCAGAACAGGCTGCTGAAACGGCCGCCAAGCACTTTGCCGGTGTCGAAGATCTGGTTCTTCTGGCCTGCGATGCAGCGGCAATGGGGCACGATCTGAAATGGGAGGTTTCGCGCGGTGGAGCAGAGTTCCCACATCTTTACCGGCAGATTCAGATGACGGATGTAGTCTGGTCTCGGCCCTTACCTTTTGACGGGCAGTACCATAGCTTCCCTGAGGAGATGGTATGACGGCCTATATCGATCCCGAACGCGCGCAATTCGAAGCCTTCAAGGCGCTGGATCGGGATCAGCCTATCGAGATGCTGAATATGGTCAAGTTTCGGACCACGGCGAACTACCCGGCGGATCACAATCTGGCCAAAGCGGGCCTGACGGGCGCGCAAGCCTATCGCAACTATGGCACCGCGACCGCGCCGGTCATTGCCCGGCTGGGCGCGTCGATCATGTGGCGCGGCCAGTTCCAAACCACCCTGATCGGTTCATCAGATGAGATTTGGGACGAGGTCTTCATTGCCCACTATCCGACGGCGCATGCGTTTCTTGAGATGGTAACCGACCCAGTCTATCAGGCTGCGGTGATCCATCGTCAGGCCGCAGTGGAAACGTCGCGCCTTATCCGCTGCGGTTCGGCCGATGGTGGGGATGCATTCGGATGAAACTGACCGAGAAGCTGGTGCTTGCCGCCTTACATCGCTTGGATCCGGAAACCGCACATGCCATATCGATCAAGGCTTTGAAGGCCGGTTTGGCTCCTGCCCCGGGCCCGGTCACCTCGCCACGCCTGCGGACCCAAGTTGCGGGACTGAACTTGCCAAACCCGGTTGGACTGGCCGCTGGATTTGACAAGAATGGTGAGGTTCTTGGCCCGCTGTCTCAGGCAGGTTTCGGCTTCATCGAAGTTGGCGCTGTCACACCACGACCGCAGCCCGGAAACCCAAAGCCGCGCCTTTTTCGGTTGACCGAGCACAAGGCTGCCATCAACCGCTTTGGCTTCAACAATGACGGCATGAAGATCATGGCCCAGCGACTGGCCAACCGTCCGAAAAATGCGGTGATTGGCCTGAATCTGGGCGCCAACAAGGAAAGCGACGACCGGCCCGGCGACTTCGCCAAGGTGCTGGCACACTGCGCCGCACATCTGGATTTCGCGACGGTCAATGTCTCGTCGCCCAATACCGAGAAACTACGAGATTTGCAGGGCAAAGCCGCGTTGAGCGCGCTGCTGAGCGGTGTGATCGAAACCCGTGACACCCTTCCCCAAACAATCCCTGTGTTCCTGAAAGTCGCACCAGACTTAACTCCGGCGGAACTGCAAGACATCGCCGAGGTCGCCCGAGAAACCGGCGTTGACGGGGTGATCGCTACCAACACAACACTGTCGCGCGACGGTTTGCGCAGCGTGCACAAGGGCGAAGCGGGCGGTTTGTCCGGTGCGCCGTTATTTGAAAAATCGACCCGCGTTGTGGCCCAGCTTAGCGAATTGACGAACGGATCAATTCCATTGATCGGTGTTGGTGGCATCGGCACTGCGGAACAGGCTTATGCCAAGATCTGCGCGGGCGCGTCGGCGGTGCAGTTTTACACCGCAATGGTCTATGGCGGCTTATCCTTGGCCTCGGACATTGCACAGGGGCTGGATCAGTTGCTTGCCCGCGATGGATTTGACACTGTGGCGCAAGCCGTTGGCAGCAAAAGAGAGGGCTGGTTGTGATCGAATACTGGCATAACCCGCGTTGTTCGAAGTCCCGCGAAGGCCTCGCCTTGCTTGAAGATCAAGGCGCGGAGATCAAGCTGCGGAAGTATCTTGAGGATGCGCCTTCGGAGGATGAGCTTCGAACTGCGCAAACCCTGCTGGGCGTGGCGGCGATTGGAATGATGCGAACGGGTGAAAAGCTGTTCAAAGAGCTCGGTCTGACGAAATCCTCACCAGAACAGGACCTGATACGTGCAATGGCTGAGAACCCGATTCTGATCGAACGCCCCCTGGCAATTGCAGGCGAAAAAGCCACGCTTGGGCGTCCTCCGGAAAACCTGCTGGGCTTGCTTTAGGCAACCTGTGCTTCGAGCTTGGGATAGCGCCAGCCCAGTGTTACGCCCCGTGCAATGTTCAGAACCATAAGCGCAGCCCATAAACCATGGTTACCAAATGCGGGCACCAGAACAAACAAAGCCACCACATAGATCGCCACGGATTGCAGCATCGCGTTCCGCATTGCCCGCGTCCAGGTCGCCCCAATATAGATCCCATCGAACATCCAACTCGCCACCCCTATCACCGGGGCAAGCGCGGCCCAGATCAGGTATTCTCGCCCGGCTTCGCGCACCTCGGGTGAGGTGGACATAAGATCAATCAATGCAGGCCCTGCTATAAAGAAGACAGCGCCCAACAGCACGGCGCCACCGACGCCCCATTGCGAAGCCATCACAGAGGCGCGCCGTACCTGATACCGATCGCGGGCCCCAACGGCACCACCAACCAGCGCCTCGGCAGAGAAGGCAAAGCCATCCAGCGCAAAGGCCGTGATTTCCAGAAACTGAAGCAGTACCTGATTGGCCGCCAAATTGATGTCACCCAGATCAGAACCGACGAACAGGAAGGTTGTGAACGAACCCGTCAACAGAACCGAACGGATCATGATGTCGCCATTGACCTGCAGCATCCGACGCAGACGCTCGGCGTCGAAAATACGCGCTGTGTCGCGCCACAGCTTGCCCTCAAAGGCATCACGGCAAAGCCACAACCCCAAGGCCAGCCCGGTCCATTCCGCAATCAATGTCGCCACGGCGACACCTTCGACACCCCAGCCCAAACTCAATACGAACCACAGGTCCAGCAGGATGTTCAGGCCATTCATCCAGAGCTGTAGCACAAACACACCACGCGTTCGTTCAACCGCGATCAACCACCCTGTGACTGCATAAAGGGCGATGGTGGCAGGCGCGCCCCATATCCGGATCTCAAGGTAGTCACGGGTCAGCCCCTCGACCTCGGGGCTGGCCGGGGAAAGCGCAAAAGCGCCAGCAAAAACGGCAACCTGCGCGACGATGAAAAACAACCCTGCTGCGACCCCCAGCAAGAGACCGCGTATCAACAAGGCGCGTGTCTCAGCAACGTCCCCAGCCCCGCGCGCCTGGGCCGCCATGCCAGTTGTACCCATGCGCAGAAAGCCGAAGATCCAGTAGATCGTCGACAAGATCACTGCGCCGATTCCGACTGCTCCGATTGGTGCCGCAAGGCCCATCTGGCCGACAACGCCTGTATCCACAGCCCCCAGGATCGGAACCGTGGCGTTCGACAGAACAATCGGCAATGCAACTTTAAGCACCCGCCGGTGGGTTATCGGTGCCGACGCGTCCTGCATGTGTCAGCTTTTGTCGGTGCGGTTTTGCGGCATTAGGAAGTGACCCGTTCCCTGTGCAAACAGCTTGCTGTGGTGATCCTGCCAGGCTTCAACGCGTACTGAAGCATAGCGCCGACCTGCGCGGTTGATGAACGCCCGCGCGTACGCGTCTCGGGGCAGGCCCGAGCGTAGGTAGTCAACGGTAAAGTCGATTGTTTTGGGAAATCGAATGCTCTTGTCAGTCATGATGGCATCCGCATCAATCTCACCGCTTTCGATGCGGGGGAACATATGCTCCCAACTCAGGGTGATCACGGCCGTGACCTCCAGGAAAGCAGCGGTAACACCCCCATGAATGGCGGGCAGCAAAGGGTTTCCAATCAGTTTGTCGTCAAAATTCAGGACACCTGTCAGTTCATCTCCTCGCCGATCGAAACTGATATTGAGGAAACGGATGTACGGCACGCCATCCACCAGCGCGCGCAATGCTGCATCGCGCCGGTGTTTGACAACTTGAATCGGTTCGGGGCGGGGTCTGGCCATTTTATTTCCCCTCAACCGTGAAAGATCCCGAGGCGGTGGCCACCGGGTCGTCATGATCTTCGTCCATGGCGGTCGCCCGTACAAAGGCGACGTTACGGGTTATGTGATAGCAACTGGCCCGGGCAGTGATCGTCTGCCCCGGCGTCGCGGCGCGCATATAGTCGATGCGCAGGTCGATGGTCGCAGTGCCGCCAGGTGCAGCCGGATGGCTCATCACAGCAGCGCCGCAGCAGGTATCCAGAATGGTCGACACCGCGCCGCCATGAATGACGCCAGTACGCGGATCTCCGATCAGATCCTCGTTGTACGGCATCGAGATTTCGGCCTCACCTTCACCGATCTGCATCAGCTTAAGGCCCAGCGCCCTTGCGTGCGGGATCGCCTCGATGAACTGCCGGGCGAGTACTGTCTTGTCGACCATTGGGTTTTGTCCTGTTGTCTTGCCCCCCTTTATGAGCCGCAGCCCAATCGAAGGGCAAGCCCACCTGTTGCGCTTGCCGCCACGACGCCCTAGGTTGCTGGCGAGGAGACCAGGAATGTCCGACAAACGTTTGTCATTCAAAGAGATGTGCGCCGAGTTCGACGTGACGCCGCGCACCCTGCGATACTACGAGTATATCGAGTTGCTGCAGCCCGATCGGGAAGGCCGATCCAGATTCTATGGCCCGCGCGAATGCGCCCGCATGAAGCTTATCATGCGTGGGCGCAAATTCGGCTTTCCACTGGAAGAAATTCGGCAGTGGCTGCTGATCTATGAAGATCAGGGGAACAAGGCGCAGATGGCAACTTTTGTTGAAATGGCCGATCGTCAAATGGATGAACTTCGTCAGCAGCGCCAGCAGCTGGACGAAGCCATGGATGAACTCAAGCGCCTTCGGGATCAAACGTTTAAGTCAATAGGCTGAGACAGCGCCCTGTCGGGATAGAGAATCGCCCCGCTCGAAACCGACACGCCCGTAAGAATGCGCATCCATTTATTCGACGCGCTGCTCAAAAACGCCATCAATTCGGTTGACGCAACGGAAAGAAAACTGCGTCAAAAGCTCCTTACGCGTTCAGATGTTACGTCAACTTAGAAGTGACGCAGCGTCTGGATTACGTCAACGTCACTCACATGTTGTAAAGCGCGTATCAACTACGCAACTCATAGCTCATGATGCCAGTGACGAGAGTATGACGAATGACTGAAGATCTGATGACCATCCGCGAGATGTGCGAGACTTATGACGTCACGCCCCGTACTTTGCGGTTCTATGAGGCCAAAGAGCTTTTGTTTCCGCACCGCGAGGGGCAGAAACGGCTATTCACCAAACGCGACCGCGCCCGGCTCAAGCTGATCCTGCGCGGCAAACGGTTCGGATTTAGCCTGGAAGAGATCCGCCAGCTTCTGGATTTGTACCATGTAGGTGACCAACAGGTGACCCAGATGTCCCGCACATTCGAGATCGCGTGCGAGCGCCTGGCGGACATGGAATCGCGCCGTGAAGAACTGACACAAGCGATCGACGATCTGAAAGAGCAGTTGCGTTGGGGCGAAAAAGTCATTGCCTCGATGAAACAGGAAAAGAAGGCCGCCGAGTAAACCTCTCGACTGCCTGTCACCCGGACATATGAATTAAGGGAGCTTCACATGCCCGTCTATAACGCGCCAACAAAAGACACGCAGTTCATACTGCATAACGTTCTGAAAATCTCGGAATCAAATATTCCGGGATACAACGAACTTGAAGCCGAGTTTACCGGCGCTGTTCTGGAAGAAGCAGGCAAAGTCGCCACCAACGTTCTGCATCCGCTGAACGTGGTCGGCGATACCGAAGGCTGCCGCCTGGAAAACGGCGTTGTTTATACGCCCACAGGGTTCAAAGAAGCCTTCGAGCAGATGAAGGAAGGTGGCTGGCCTGGCCTCGACATGCCGGAAGAGTATGGAGGCCAGAACATGCCCTATGTGCTGGGTACAGCCGTGGGTGAGATGTTCTCGGGCGCCAATCAGGCGTTTGTGATGTATCAGGGCCTGACCCATGGTGCGGCCTCGGCCATTCTGGCGCACGGAACCGACGAGCAGAAAGACAAATACCTGCCAAACATGGTCAGCTGTGAATGGACCGGCACGATGAACCTGACGGAACCGCATTGCGGAACCGACCTGGGTATGATGCGGACCAAGGCAGAACCGCAAGGCGATGGCAGCTACAAGATTTCCGGACAGAAGATTTTCATCTCGGCCGGTGATCACGACATGGCCAACAACGTTATCCATCTGGTGCTGGCGAAGATCCCCGGCGGGCCCGACGGTATCAAGGGTGTCTCCCTGTTCATCGTGCCCAAGTTTCTTGTCAAAGAAGACGGTTCAGTCGGTGAGCGTAACGGTGTCTCGGTCGGTAAGATCGAAGAGAAGATGGGCATCCACGGCAACTCAACCTGCGTCATGAACTATGACGAAGCCACCGGTTGGCTGTTGGGCGACGAGCACAAAGGCATGCGCGCGATGTTCACCATGATGAACGAAGCGCGTCTGGGTGTCGGCATGCAGGGCCTGTCCCAAGCCGAAGCTGCTTATCAAAACGCTTTGGAGTACGCCAAGGATCGCCTGCAAGGTCGTGATGTGACCGGTGCAAAGAATCCGGACGGTCCTGCCGACCCCCTGATCGTGCACCCCGACATTCGTCGCAATCTGATGGACCAGAAAAGCTTCACCGAAGGCGCTCGTGCATTCATCCTGTGGGGCGCGTCGATGATCGACAAGGCGCATCGGTCCAACGACAAGGATGCGGACGGCCTGATTTCGTTGCTGACGCCCGTTATCAAGGGTTTCCTGACCGATGAAGGCTACGACATGACCGTTCAGGCCCAGCAGGTCTACGGTGGACATGGCTACATTGAAGAATGGGGCATGTCGCAATACACCCGCGACGCTCGCATCGCGATGATCTACGAAGGAGCCAACGGCGTCCAGGCGCTGGATCTCGTCGGTCGCAAGCTGGCGCAGGATGGCGGCAAGCACGTCATGGCCTTCTTCGACATGGTCAAAACCTTCTGCAAGGAAAACGCCGGCAAAGACGAAGCCTATGACAAGGCCTTCATCGAACCGTTGAAAGCCGCGTCGAAGGATCTGCAGGCCGCTGGCATGTATTTCATGCAGGAAGGTATGAAAAACCCGAACAACGCCCTGTCTGGCTCGTACGACTTCATGCACATGTTCGGTCATGTTTGCCTGGGTTTGATGTGGGCACATATGGCCAAAGCCGCTCAGGAAGCCTTGGACAGTGGCGCATCGGACAAAGACTTCTACGAAACCAAGATCAACACCGGTCGTTTCTACATGGCGCGTCGCCTGCCTGCTACGGGCATGCACCTGGCGCGTATTCAGACCGGCGCGGACACGGTTATGGCTCTGGACGCAGCAGACTTCTGATCTCAAACTGGGTTCGGGTGAAATCACCCGGACCCAGGATACATGTGGACATGAATGGCAATGTGCTTTGGTCTGACCGCGCGCCTGAACGCCTTCAATTCCTGACTAAGAGTACGAAAGGATAAAAGCAGTTCGAACCACTCATCGACCAGCGGCAATCTGAAGGCCGGATGCCTCCGGCGGGAGTATTTGTGAAAAGATGAAGATCAGACGCGCCCCTGCCACCGGGCGCACTCGCCATCAGGACAGGGACGACTTCACCTTTTGCGGCCATCGGCTCTCCAGCCTGTACCGCACAACCATTGAACTGGAAGAAGGTTGATCAAAGGTTACTGTTAAACCTTCATCTTTTCAAAAATACTCAATTCCGGCTGAGCCAAAAGCGCCTTGGGAGGGGCGATCGCATGACCATCAAACTTCATTGTTTTGGAGAAAGTGGAAACTCCTACAAGGCCGCGTTGGCGCTCGAGATGTCCGGCCTGGAGTGGGAGCCAGTCTTCGTCGATTTCTTCAAAGGCGTCACGCGCACACCCGAATACCGTTCTGAGGTCAATGAGTTGGGCGAGGCTCCGGTTCTTATCGACGGTGAATTCCGCACCAGTCAATCGGGCGCTGTTCAGGCCTATGTAACCGAGAAATCCGGCAAGTTCGGCGGCAAGACAAGGGAAGAGAACTACGACATTCTGCGCTGGGTGCTGTGGGACAACCACAAGCTTAGTTCGATGGCAGGCTTGACCCGATTTCTGATCAACTTTCTGCCCGAAGAACACCGCAACCCGGATGTCATCACCTTCAATCAAGGGCGTTTGAAAGCGGCCTACGACGTTCTGAACAATCATCTGAACGGCCGCGACTGGATCGTTGGCGACCGAGTGACCAACGCCGATCTTAGTTGCTGCGGCTATCTGTATTACCCCGAACCTTTCGGCTTTGACCGCGCCGACTGGCCTCATATCGACGCCTGGCTGACTCGTCTATCCGAGCAGCCTGGTTGGAAACACCCCTATGACCTGATGCCCGGCAACCCGTCGGATCGCGCTTAAGGAGAGACCCCATGACTGAAGCATATATCTATGACGCCCTGCGCACTCCACGCGGCAAGGGCCGTAAGGATGGCAGCCTGCACGAGGTGACCTCGGTGCGCCTGTCCGCCGTGACCCTAAACGCCATGAAAGAGCGCAACAACCTGGAAGGCCACGCCGTTGAGGATGTGATCTGGGGTAACGTCACGCAGGTGATGGAACAAGGCGGCTGTCTGGCGCGCTCGGCAGTTCTGGCCTCGGATCTGGACCAATCGATCCCCGGTCTGGCGATCAACCGCTTCTGCGCATCTGGCATGGAGGCCGTGAACCTGGCCGCAAACCAGGTCAAAGGCGGCGCAGGCCAAGCTTACATCGCTGGTGGTGTTGAGATGATGGGCCGTGTGGCAATGGGCAGCGACGGCGCGGCGATTGCCGTTGATCCTTCACTGGCGATGGGCACTTATTTTGTGCCACAGGGTATCTCGGCCGATATCATCGCCACTGAGTACGGTTTCACCCGTGATGACGCAGACGCGCTGGCGGTTGAATCGCAGAAACGTGCGGCGGCGGCTTGGGAAGACAACCGCTTTGAAAAGTCTGTGATCACCGTCAAGGATCAAAACGGCCTGACCATTCTTGACCGCGACGAATACATGCGCCCCGGCACAGACATGCAAAGCCTTGGCGCGTTGAACCCGTCCTTCCAGATGATGGGCGAGCAGATGCCTGGATTCGACAAGGTGGCAATGCTGAAGTACCCGCATCTTGAGCGCGTGAACCACATCCACCACGCCGGCAACAGCTCGGGTATTGTGGACGGTGCGGCAGCGGTTCTGATCGGCAACAAGGAATTCGGCGAAAAGTACGGATTGAAACCGCGTGCCCGTATCAAGGCGACTGCCAAGATCGGCACCGATCCAACCATCATGCTGACCGGCCCGGTTCCAGTGACCGAGAAAATCTTGGCCGATAACGGCATGAAGATCAGCGATCTGGACCTGTTCGAAGTGAACGAAGCCTTCGCCTCGGTCGTGTTGCGGTTCCAGCAGGCGTTTGATGTTGACCCCGGCGTAGTGAACGTCAACGGCGGCTCGATTGCAATGGGCCACCCGTTGGGTGCCACCGGCGCAATGATCATCGGTGCCCTGCTGGATGAGCTTGAGCGTCAGGACAAAGAAGCTGGCCTCGCAACGCTGTGCATCGCCTCTGGAATGGGTGCGGCGACTATCATTGAGCGCGTCTGATGCCCAAGCTGGACCTCTCTCAGATCCCGTTTCAAGGTGGCTCGTCCTATCCCGGCAAGCTGGCCGAAGCAACCGCAGGTCGTTTCGCCCAGCGCGTCGGCGATGCAGGTGGCCTGTCTCAATACGGGGTCAATATCGTGCGGTTGGAACCGCAGGGCCTGTCTTCGCTGCGCCATTACCACATGGAGCAGGACGAGTTTGCCATCATCCTCAGCGGCTCTTGCACGCTGATCGACAATGATGGCGAACACGATATGCAGCCCGGTGATTGCGCCGCCTGGCCCGCAGGTGAAGCTAACGGCCATCACCTTGTGAACAAGACCGATGCGCCCATGACCTTTCTGGTGGTGGGCACACGGACCCCGACCGAGACCGGCTATTACAGCGATTTAGACATGATGGTGAAGGATGATGAGAACGGATTCTCTTTCACCCGCAAAGATGGCAGCCCGCTGACGGCTGACCAAATTGGAGATGGCAATGACTGATTTCACTCTGAGCAAAGACGCGGACGGCGTCGCCACTATCACTTGGGACGTCCCCGGCAAAACCATGAATGTGATGTCCTTTGACGGTCTTGCACAGCTGAGCGATTGCATCGATCATGCTCTGGCCGATGAGGATGTCAAAGGCATCGTCGTAACGTCCGGCAAAGAAGGCTCTTTCGCAGGCGGAATGGACCTGAACCTGCTGGCCGTGATGAAGGAAGAAGCGGGCGACAATCCCGCCAAGGGCCTATTTGATGGCACGATGCGGATGCACGCCCTGCTGCGCAAGATCGAAATGGCCGGTATGGACGCCAAGACCAAGAAGGGCGGCAAGCCGATTGCCACCGCCCTGCCGGGCACCGCCGCAGGTATTGGCATGGAACTTCCCCTGTCCACACATCGCATCTTTGCGGCCGAAAACCCCAAGGCGAAATATGGCCTGCCCGAAATCATGGTCGGCATCTTCCCCGGCGCAGGCGGCACCACCCGTATGGTGCGCAAGGTCGGCGCCATCGCGGCTGCACCGCTCCTACTGGAAGGCAAGATGCTGGACGTAAAAAAGGCCAAAGGCGCAGGGTACATTGACGAGATCGCCGCCGATCCGCTTGCAGCCGCCAAGGAATGGGTACTGAACGCCAAAGATGCGGATATCGTCAAGCCTTGGGATGCCAAAGGTTACAAAATGCCCGGAGGCGCGCCCTACCATCCAGCTGGTTTCATGAACTTCGTCGGCGCCTCGGCGATGGTGCATGGCAAGACCCAGGGCGCCTTCCCAGCTGCCAAGGCTCTGCTGAGCGCAGTTTACGAAGGGGCGCTGGTTGATTTCGACACAGCCCTGAAAATCGAGGCGCGCTGGTTCACTTCCGTGCTGATGAATCCGTCGTCGGGCGCGATGATCCGGTCGCTGTTCCTGAACAAGGAAGCACTGGAAAAGGGCGCTGTGCGTCCCGCTGGTGTACCGGATCAGTCGGTCAAGAAGATCGGCGTTCTGGGTGCGGGCATGATGGGTGCGGGTATCGCGCTGGTATCCGCTCAGGCCGGAATGGAAGTGGTTCTGGTCGACCGCGATCAGGAAGCCGCGGACAAGGGTAAAGCCTATACCGAGACCTATCTGGATAAGGGTATGAAGCGCGGCAAGGTCACAGCTGAAAAGAAAGAAGCCATGCTGGGTCGCATCACCGCGACGCCGGATCTGGACAATCTCAAAGGCTGCGATCTGATCATCGAGGCCGTGTTCGAAGATATGGGTGTGAAGGCCGAGATGACCAAAAAGGTCGAGGCAATCATCCCCGAGGATTGCATCTTTGCCTCGAACACTTCGACGCTGCCAATCTCTGATCTGGCGAAAGCCTCGGTGCGTTCGGATCAGTTCATTGGCATCCACTTCTTCTCGCCGGTCGAAAAGATGTTCCTGGTCGAGATCATCAAAGGCAAAGAAACCGGTGATCGCGCGGTCGCCAAGGCGCTGGACTACGTGCGGCAAATCCGCAAGACACCGATCGTGGTCAACGATGCGCGCTTCTTCTACGCGAACCGCTGCATCATCCCTTACATCAACGAAGGCGCGCGCATGATCACCGAGGGGGTTAGCCCGATCCTGATCGACAATGCGGCACGTCAGTTGGGTTTCCCGGTTGGTCCGATCCAGCTGACCGACGAAACCTCGATTGATCTGGGTGCCAAGATCGCTCGTGCGACCAAAGCGGCGATGGGCAACGCCTATCCAGAAAGCCCGTCTGACGATCTGATCTTCTGGATGGAAGAACAGGGCCGCCTTGGCCGCAAGGCAAGTGCTGGCTTCTTCGATTATGACGAAAAGGGTAAGCGCACCGAATACTGGAAAGGTCTGCAGGACAAGTATCCGCTGGCAGAGGATCAGCCTGAACTGATCGAAGTGCAGCAACGCTTGATGTTTGCGCAGGTTCTGGAAGCCGTTCGCGCGCTGGAAGAAGGCGTTCTGGAAGACATCCGCGAAGGCGATGTTGGCGCCATCCTGGGTTGGGGCTTTGCGCCATGGTCCGGTGGTCCGCTGAGCTGGCTGGACATCATCGGCACACCTTACGCGGCCGAGCGCTGTGACCAGTTGACAGAAGCGTATGGAGACCGGTTTGCATGCCCACCGCTGCTGCGCGAGATGGCAGAGAAAGGCCAAAGCTTCTATGGCCGCTTTGACCCTGAAGCCAAAGCCGCTTGAAACGGTGATGCAGGCGCGTGAAATCACGCGCCTGCATCGTTTTCAATGTTTGGTTAGGTCTGCCATTCAGACCGCAGAAACAAGGCCGGCACATCTGGCCGGCCCGGACGACCCGGTCGGCGAATTCCACTGGGTGGACGAACCGGTAAAACCGTTTCCTGCGGGATGGGCGCTGGCAATGCACCCAATGGGTTTGCGAGGGCCGACATATCGCCACTCTTTGCAATCGAATTTACGAGCACGATGGCTTCATCGTCTTCAACAACATCATAGCCCGAATTCCCGGGCGTGTTTCGCATGGTAAAACGTCCTGATGGGCAATATGCCTGCAGGCCACCTTCGACAAAGACAATCTCATCCGCATCGAAGAACAACGAACTGACCTCAAACGTCGCGCCAGGCGCTTGTGACGTCAGCTGGCCTGCGCCGCTGAGCAATCTGGCCGGAACAATGGAAAACCCACTGATTTCGGGATCGACCTTGCCGAGATTCAGGGCCATCCCCTGCTCGGGCATCAGCCAGACCGGTCGCCCATTGTAGGCCGACCTCACAGGGACAAACACCGGCAAATACTCAACACGATTTTCACCGGCGGGTATGGTTACTGTATTCGTAGAAATCCGGCGCACTTCTTTGAAGCCATTGTCCAACGTGCGCACCAGATCTCCGGCCACAAGTTGTTCTACCAGTTTCCATCCACGGGTTGTGGCGACTTTAGTGCCATCTACCAGCCCGCTCCGACGCGCGTTTACCGATTCACTCAAAAAGGCCTGATCAACATCACCGGTTTGATCTAAAAAACCTGAAACACTCACTACTTCTAACACGTGCCGCACCCCCTTATGGCACAATTAACTTGTCCATATGTGCTAGCACGAAAATGAAGGTCCGACTTATTTTCGACATATTTGCGCCCAAATTGAGCCATCATGGGCTCGTTTGACCGCTATTCTTTGGACAGAGCTGCGAAGTTAACGCCGTTTTATGCGCGTTTGGAAACTATCGTTAACGCCCCGTATCAAACTGATATCCGAATCTCTGAATATCTTCTGAACAGGCCCGCGCCACCGCTTCGGCAGATTGTGTTTTGTAGTATTGGCGATAATCCTGCTGTCTGGTCGAGCGGTTCAGATGCGACAAATCCACCTTGTAGCCCAAGTGCCTGAACATCGGGTCGGCGTCTTGTTCGAAATGCTCAAGCCGGATGTACGCCTGACAGTGCTCGCGCCCGTCCGCCATTGTCATGTAGGATCCGGCAGAATGCTGTTGAAACGAGCGCAGCATTGCGGGATTTAATACAAAGCTTTCAAAATCTGTTGTTTTCGCCAGGGCCACCGCCGCATGGTTAAACTTCTGCACCCGTAGCCAATGGTAATAGCTGGCGATCCGATCCCATGGGTTGCGTACCATGGTAAAGGCAAACAAGTTCTGCAACTCACCTTCAGGCAATACCCCATCGATATCCGCCAGCGTCGAGTGTTTCCATAAACGCCCACGAGCGTCTAACGTTTTGGCCCGCGCACGGCGCGTTATTGCAACGGGGGTGTCGCCAAATAGAATGTCATCCTCGCTCACCCCTTGTTCCAGCGCCTGCATCAGCGAGGTCCCCCCCGTTTTAGGGATATGAACAAAGACATAGCGTTGACTGGTCGAGATGATCACGTCGCCGCCTGCCCCGCGGGCGCGCGCCCTGCCCGCCACCCCAGCAGCGCGCCGGCGGTTGCGATCAACGCGATACCGGCGATCTGCATGGTTCCGATGGTCTGGCCTAGCGCGACCCATGCAAAAAGTGGGCCGAAGATCATTACCGAGTACTCAAAAACGGCCACATAAGATGGCTCGCCTATCTGATAAGACTTGATCAGCATGAAAACGGCGACGGTCGATCCACAGGCTTGTATCAGGATCCACGATACGGCCGGTCGCATGTCCCAGACCCAACCCCGGAAAACAAACCCATCCGGCCCCTCCGGTGAAGCGATGGGGAACACCGACAAAACTGCAACTCCGATCGCACCTGCAAGGCCCAGCGTAATGATCATACTGGCCAACAGTGCGACGGTACTTTCATCCGAACAGTGGCTACGGGTGACAATCGAACTGAGCGCGTAAAACAACCCTCCGACAACTGGTAGAAGCGTCTTGGCATCGAATTCGCCCGGGTTCGGCTGCAGCACACACAAAATGCCGGTAAAGCCGATTAGAACGGCCATTATGCGCCAAGGTCCAATGGTTTGTTTCAGCCCCAAGGATGAGATCAGCAGCACAAAAATCGGCGACGTAAATAACCCCGCCAAAGCTTGCGCAATTGGCATCATCGCCAGCGACGCAAAATAGAACAACATGGCCATCGTGATCAGCACACTTCGCAAAATGACCGGGCCCAAACGCTTTGGCCTCAATCCACCCAACCCAAAAAGCGACAGACCTGCGATAAGTGGCAACATCAACAAAGCCCGGCTCAGGTGGAATTGCCACAGCCCGATAGTATCGGCCAGCAAGATCACGACGTTATCGATCACCCCGATGATCGCCATAGCGCTGACCATAAGAACCGACGCGAGTATCGGTGACGTTGTTTTATCTGACTGCATTCTGCGCCTTTACCCAGTTTCAAAGGTCGGCGACCCCGAACCTCTGCGCGTTGACGTATCCAGCACAATTCCGAAAGGTGACGCAACAGGTTTGCGCCATGTGATTTCACCATGCTAAGCTGTCGCAAAACAATAACGAGCAGACCTCACCCCGATGACGGCCCTGAAACAGTACCAGCGGATCGAAGCCACCGGTCTGTGGCGCCCCTCGCCCGATGAGCAGCGGCGTGAGGTTGTTGTGTCGATTGGTAAAGCCACGCTTACAATTTCCGATTTCAATGACAAGGCACTGACGCATTGGTCATTGGCCGCGCTCGAACGGCAGAACCCCGGGGATTTTCCTGCGATCTTCAACCCTGACGGAGATCCGGATGAAACGCTGGAACTGGCCGAGGCCGAGACAACGATGCTTGAGGCGATTGACCGCCTCCAGCGCGCAATCGACCGGTCCCGCCCGCATCCGGGGCGTTTGCGATGGCTAAGTGTCGGCGGGGTTGTTGTTGCGGTGCTTGCTGTGTTGCTGTTGTGGTTACCAGCCGCTTTGCAACGCCATGTGGTCTCGGTCGTACCTGAGGTCAAACGGCAGGAGATCGGCGATACAATCCTACATCGGATTGAGCGGGTTTCAGGTCAGGCATGCGCCTCACAGGACGCCCAAGCCTCACTGGATCGGCTGGCCCGGCGTACTGGAGTACGCCAGATCGTTATCCTGCCCGCCGGAGTAAGGGACAGCCTGAGCCTGCCTGGCGGTACTGTTTTGCTAAGCCGTTCGCTGGTCGAGGATCACGAAGACCCCGCTGTTGCCGCGGGCTATGTCATCGCAGAACGCGCACGGTCCGAAAACCAGGATCCGCTGGAAGACTTGCTGGACCGGACCGGGCCATCAACAGCCTTCCGTTTGCTGACAACTGGCCGTCTGACGCCGAGTATTGTGGACACGTACACCGAACAGGTTCTGTCACAGCCCCGTCCCACTGTCGGCGAAGAGGACCTGTTGGCCGTCTTTGCACAGGCGGCACTTCCTTCAACCCCATACGCTTATGCGCGCGACATCACCGGCGAAACGGTGCTCGGCCTGATCGAGGCCGACCCGATGGCTGGACGCGCGCTGGAGCAGGTGCTGCCGGACCGTGACTGGGTCCAGCTACAAAATATCTGCGGCGAATAGGCTGGATTACTTAGTGCCAAACATTCGATCGCCCGCGTCGCCCAAACCCGGCATGATGTAGCCTTTGGAATTGAGCTGGCGGTCAAGCGCGGCCGTCACGATATGCACATCCGGATGCGCCTCTTTCATGCGTGCAACGCCTTCTGGAGCGGCCAGCAGGCAGAGAAAGCGAATATCGGTGGCACCGGCCTCTTTCAGCAGATCAATGGCTGCGGCCGAACTATTGCCGGTGGCCAGCATCGGATCAACCGCGATTACCAGCCGATCCTTAAGCCCCTCGGGCGCTTTGAAATAGTACTGGACCGGCTTCAGCGTCTCTTCATCGCGGTACAGCCCGACAAACCCGACGCGTGCTGATGGAATCAGTTCCAGCACCCCGTCCAACATCCCGTTCCCGGCCCGCAGGATCGACACCAGCGCCAGTTTTTTGCCCGCCAGAATGGGGGCATCCATCTCCTCCATCGGGGTTTCGATGTGGCGGGTGGTCAATTTCAGCTCACGCGTGACCTCATAGGCCAGCAACAAGGTGATCTCGCGAAGCAACTGCCGGAACACGGCGGTCGAAGTGCCTTTGTCCCGCATGAGCGTCAGTTTGTGCTGCACCAGCGGGTGATCAACGACGGTCAGATGTTCGCTCATGTTATCTCCAGTCTTTTCTTGACCCGCGCACGCGTGTCTTCATCGCAAAAGGCCGCGTTCAGGGCGGTTTCATTCAAAGCGGCAAAATCCTCCGCCTCCCAGCCGAAGGCTGCATTCAACATCTCATATTCGCGCCGCATGGTCGTGTGAAAAAACGGCGGGTCATCGGTTGAGACGGTGACGTTGACCCCGGCATCACGCAGCCGCGCAATCGGATGGGCCTCGATATTTGGAAACAGACCCAAAACCACATTAGAACCCGGGCATACTTCCAGCGTGATACCCCGGTCGGCCAGTTCGTGGATAAGGTCAGGGTCTTCAATAGCCCGCACACCATGACCGATCCGTTCGACATTCAGGTCGCGGACGGCATCGCGAACACTTTCCGGGCCACCAAATTCACCTGCATGTGTGGTCAGTTGCAAACCCGCCTCGCGCGCGCATTCAAAGGCCCATTTGAAATCACCTTGGGCACCAATGGATTCGTTGCCGCCCATGCCGAATCCGGTGATCCAGTTGCCGGCAGTTTCAGCGGCACAATAGGCGCTGCGCTTGGCCTGTTCAGAACCGAAGTGGCGGACACAGGTGACAACGCCACGCAGAGTAATGCCAAACTTATCCTCAGCCTCGTCAGCTGCGTCCTGAATGGCGTTCAGATAGTCTTGCCAGGCATGTAGATCCCCACCACCGCAGAAATCAGGGCTAAGAAAGGTTTCAGAATAAACCACGCCGTTCGCGGCGCTTTCTTCCAGAATGGCCAATGTCAGACGGCGAAAGTCTTCGGGTGTTTTTAGGACTTCACAGGCGGCTTCGTAAACGCTGAGGAAATGCGCGAAATCACGGAAGTCATATGACCCGTCCGGATTGAATATGCCACTCAGATCAATACGCTTTTCATGCGCCAGCTGACGGATGAAAGCCGGAGGGGCGGCCCCTTCGTGATGCAGATGCAGTTCGATTTTGGGTAGGTTAGCGACGGTCATAGAAAAGTCCTTCCCGGCCCTTGCACCGGAATGTTCAGATGATGGGCGATGCTGCTGGCGATATCAGCGAATTCAACCTGTCCGATCTGGCCTGCCCCGCAACCAGCAATCAAAACCGGAACCTGTTCACGCGTATGGTCAGTGCCGATCCAGCTGGGATCATTGCCATGGTCAGCCGTCAGCAGCAACAGGTCACCCGGACGCAGTTTTTGCAGGATCATACCAAGTTCCCGGTCAAACCACTCCAGCGCACGAGCATAGCCGCTGATGTCACGGCGGTGGCCATAGAGGCTGTCAAACTCGACAAAGTTGGCGAACGTCAGGCTCCCGTCTTCTGCCTCGTCCACGAGGTTGGACAAATGCTGCATCAGCTCAGCATCCGATCCCTTATGCAGCGTATCAATCCCCTGCATCGAGAAGATGTCCCCGATCTTTCCGACCGCGTGAACCCGACGCCCCACATCCTGCGCCCAGTTGGTCAAGACCGGTGCGGGCGGTAGGATTGCAAAATCCTTGCGGTTGGTGGTGCGGGTAAAGCCTGTCTCAGGCGATCCTACAAACGGGCGGGCAATCACGCGGCCCACTTTCATGTCATGCAGGCGCGGCGCAAGCGTCTGGCACATGTCCAGCAACCGATCGAGGCCAAAGCTCTCCTCATGCGCCGCGATCTGAAAGACGCTGTCGGCAGAGGTATAGCAGATTGGCCAGCCCGAGCGCATGTGCTCGGCCCCCAGCTCGGCGATTATTGCTGTGCCGGAGGCATGACAATCACCGAGGATGCCATCGGTGCCGGCAGCTTCGGCTGCGGCCCGGCGGAGATCGGTTGGAAAGGTCGGTTTTGTGTCGGGAAAGTAATGCCAGTCCCACGGAACGGGAACCCCGGCCAGCTCCCAGTGCCCTGACGGGGTGTCTTTTCCGGGCGAATGTTCACGCGCACAGCCCCACAAGCCCGTCGGGTCGGCATCCATGCCCGGCGTTGCATCCCCTGACGCGAGCCGCGTGGCGGCCCCTAAACCCAACACATCCAGATTTGGCAGGTGCAAGGGACCTGATCGCCCCTCCTCAGCCCGTCCTTCAGCGCAGGCCTGCGCAATATGCGCCAACGTATTGGCCCCGGCATCTGGGGTTTCTCCATTGAAGAACTGGTCTGCGTCCGGCGCGCCGCCGATACCGACGGAATCCATCACCACCAGAAATGCACGGGTCATGCGGTGATCCTTTCGTGCACAGGGTTCGGCGCCGCGATGGGTTTGTCGTGAATCGTCATTGCTGCAGAAATGGTTGCCGCTGCGCGCTGCGCGGCGTCCTCGCGTGCCGCATGCACGCATGCAAGCGGTTCGCCCTTGGCAACCCGATCCCCCAACCGAAGAATTTGCGACACACCAACGGCCGGGTCAATCTGATCACTCTCCACCTGACGCCCACCGCCCAGCGCCACAACAGCAAGGCCCAGCGCCTCGCCATCTATGGCGGTGACATATCCATCGCTGGGTGCGGGCACTTCTTGGATCACGTTTGCCTCGGGCAGGAAACGCGCCCATGTATCGACAAACTGCACCGGGCCACCAACGGCGGCCATCATCCGACCGAACCGATCTGCGGCGCGCCCATCAGCGATGATCTCGGCGATTTTCGTGCGACCTAAATCCACCGTGTCACACATCCCCGCGTCAGATAGCAGCACACCGCCCAGTTCGGCCGAAATCTCTGCTAATGGGGACTTCGTCGCACCCGTAAGTGTCTTCATCACCTCGGCCACTTCCAACGCATTGCCCAATGCAGGCGCCAAGGGCTGGTTCATATCGGTAATGACAGCCGAGGTTCGACATCCCGCAGTGTTCGCAGTTTCGGTGAGTGCCCGTGCCAATTTTTGTGCATCTTCAATGGTTTTCATGAACGCGCCGCTGCCGACTTTGACGTCAAGCACCAGAGCATCCGGGCTGACGGCAAGTTTCTTTGACAGGATCGAGGCCGTGATAAGGTCCAAGCTTTCGACCGTCGCTGTCACATCCCGAACAGCATATAGCCGCTTGTCCGCCGGGGCGATCTGACCCGTTGCGCCAACGATGGCAGCGCCCGTGTCACGTAGTACTTGCGCCAAACGGTCTTGACTGATTTGAGTACTGACGCCGGGTATGGCCTCAAGCTTGTCAAGCGTGCCACCGGTGTGGCCCAGCCCCCGGCCTGAAATCATCGGAACATAGGCACCGCATTCTGCCAAAGCTGGCGCCAAAACCAGACTGACACAATCCCCGACGCCGCCGGTTGAATGCTTATCGATGACCGGGCCGTCTACGTCCCAGATTAGTACCTCACCACTGTCACGCATGGCGACAGTCAGATCAGCCCTGCCCTGCGCGCCCAAACCGCCCATGCAAACAGCCATCGCAAAAGCACCGGCCTGCGCGTCGCTGACACCGCCATCGGCCAAACCTTGTGCGAACCAGATCAGTTCTTCACGCGTGGGCACTTCGGATTGCCGCAGCTTTGCAATGATCGAGCGGGCGTCCATAGGCTCACGTACCCTCCATATGCGACGCATCAAATGCACCGGGCAGAAGTTGCCCGATTGTTGTTTCCAGCTCTAATCCATCAATGGTTGCTAACGTCACTTTCACGTCACGCTTTCCAAACTCCGCCAGTTTCTGGCGGCACCCGCCGCATGGCGGAACTGGCTGAGGGCTGGAGGCGACCACATACACTTCGGCCAGTTCCTGTTCACCGGCAGCAACCATCGCAGCAATCGCGCCAGCCTCGGCACAAGTGCCTTCAGGGTAAGCCACGTTTTCAACATTGCAGCCCGAGAAAACCTGACCCGACGTGGCTCGGATCGCCGCACCAACCTTGAAGTTCGAATAAGGCGCATAAGCTTTTTCCCGGACGGACAAGGCAGCGTCTTTGAGCGACATAGCGATTCCCCAATTTTTGATCATCTGGTCAGAAACACATACCTTAAAGGAAAGCACAGGGGGAGTTGAAGACCCCTGCACGATCATTCACCCCAGTTTCGTACCAAAAACGCCTGGCAGAGTGACCTCTAACAGTTCAACGTCTTGCGATGGATCCGCCAGTCGCGTCCGCATACCGGGCGGAATGACGAATGCATCCCCCTGCTCCAACCGGTAGGAATCCCGGCCTTCACCCTCCAGCGTGACTTCGCCGTTCATGACAAATGTAAAATGAATATCGGTATCGTGGCTGGCCCAGACTGGATCACCCTGCCCCCGGCGCACCACCACCACACCAGCGACACCCTTTGTGTTTTCAGCAATCGTCGTGTCGCGACAGATATAGCCCGGCAGGCGGAACGCCCGCCAATCGGCGTCCTTGGCTTGATTGTAGAC
Source organism: Ruegeria sp. CK2 (assembly GCF_056536585.1). NCBI lineage: Bacteria > Pseudomonadati > Pseudomonadota > Alphaproteobacteria > Rhodobacterales > Roseobacteraceae > Ruegeria > Ruegeria sp. CK2. The sequence goes on along the minus strand of NZ_JBQFPW010000004.1, from coordinate 8,548 downwards.
AAATCGCTGACCGCGCCATTCCCGATTTGGTCGGACATGTGGGGTAGGCAGATCCATATCATGATCGATCTCGGTTACGTGTTCGGCAGGAACACCAATCTCGATCACCTGAACATTGTCTGACGCCTCAAGTACCCGATGGCGGATTTCAGGAGGCTGGATAAAGCAATCCCCAGCCGTCAGTCGCATTTTGTCGCCCTGATCCTCGTAAACCACGTCCACCCAGCCGTGGATGCAAAAGATCAGTTGAAACCCGACCTTATGAAAATGCACCATGTCCGGCACCGGTCCGCCATCGGGGATGCGGATATGGCTGGCAATGATGGACCCCCCAAGCCGGTCGGGCACCAGATCGCGGTAGTGCATTCCCGCCCGCCCGATGATCCATGGCGCCTGATCCTTCAACCTGCGGACCACAAAGGAATGGACGGTTTCAGGCATCTCCAAAGGGGGATAGCGCTCTTCAATCTCGATTCGGGTCCCGTTTGGCGCCACCACACTGCGCTGACCATCCAGGAAACTGCCGGGATCTTCCGTCAGGATGCGCAAGGTTCCCGGCGCCTCGGGCGCGTCTTTTTCAATTCGCAGCCGCAGACCGTGTCCGGAAAACACAGCAACACTGGGATCGTCAGCAGGATAGATCATGTCCATCCGCATCCCTAACACCTTGGTGTAAAACGGGATGTCATCACGCAATTCTCTGGTGGGAATGCGGAATTCAGCTATGGTGTCGCTCATGATGCTCTCCTTCAGGCGGGACAGTGAATGCGAGCCTTTGGTTTTGCAAGCAGCAGCGTGCCTGCGGGTCGTTTCAATTCCCTGTTTCCCTTGGGTCATCAATAGTTTAACGTTAAACTAAATATCCAACAGGAAGTCCCGCCATGTCAGATACACCCAGCCTGCGACAAGCCGCGCTAGACTATCACGCCCATCCAAAGCCCGGGAAGCTTGAAATCAAGGCCACCAAACCGATGGCGAATGGCCGTGATTTGGCGCGCGCCTACTCGCCGGGCGTGGCCGAGGCAAGTTTGGAAATCAAAGCAGATGCAGCCAATGCCGAGCTTTATACGTCACGTGGGAACCTGGTCGCAGTGGTATCAAACGGGACAGCTGTATTGGGCTTGGGCAATATCGGAGCACTCGCCTCGAAGCCCGTCATGGAAGGCAAGGCCGTTCTGTTCAAGAAATTCGCCGGGATCGACTGTTTCGATATCGAAGTCGATCAGCCTGACCCCGAAAAACTGGCTGATATCGTGTGCGCGTTGGAGCCTACTTTCGGGGCGATCAACCTTGAAGACATCAAGGCTCCGGATTGCTTCATTGTCGAAAAGCTGTGCCGTGAGCGGATGAACATTCCCGTCTTCCATGACGATCAGCATGGCACAGCTATTGTCGTGGGCGCGGCCGCCAAAAATGCGCTGCACGTAGCTGGAAAGTCGTTTGAAGACATCAAAGTCGTTTCAACCGGCGGCGGTGCAGCGGGCATTGCCTGCCTGAGCATGTTGGTCAAATTGGGCGTCAAGCGGGAAAACATCTGGCTGTGCGACATTCATGGTCTGGTCTATGAGGGCCGTGCCGAGGACATGAACCCCCACAAAGATCAGTTTGCGCAGAAGTCGGATTTGCGAACCCTGGACGACGTCATAGGTGGCGCCGACCTATTCCTGGGCCTCAGCGGACCGAACGTTTTGAAGCCCGAGATGGTCGAGAAAATGACCGATCGTCCGATCATCTTTGCACTGGCCAACCCAACGCCTGAAATCCTGCCGCAAGCTGCGCGAGAGGTTGCACCAAATGCGATCATCGCCACAGGGCGCAGCGATTTTCCCAATCAAGTCAATAACGTATTGTGTTTCCCGTTTATCTTCCGAGGCGCATTGGATGTCGGCGCGACCGAGATTAACGATGAAATGCAGATCGCCTGCGTTGATGGTATTGCCGACATGGCCCGCGCTACAACCAGCGCCGAAGCCGCAGCCGCCTACAAGGGGGAACAGCTGACCTTCGGGCCAGATTACCTGATTCCTAAGCCGTTTGATCCGCGATTGGTGGGCGTTGTTTCTTCGTCCGTCGCCAAGGCTGCAATGGACAGCGGCGTGGCGAAGCGGCCGATTGAGAATATGGAAGCCTACAAGGAAAAGCTGAACCAATCCGTATTCAAATCTGCCCTGCTAATGCGCCCGGTCTTCGAGGCCGCTGCCGTTGCGTCTCGCCGGATCGTTTTTGCCGAAGGCGAGGATGAACGCGTCCTGCGCGCCGCCCAAGCCATTCTGGAAGAAACCACCGAAACGCCGATCCTGATCGGGCGGCCGGACGTGATTGAAGCGCGCTGCGAAAAACTGGGTCTGACCATTCGTCCCGGCAAGGATTGCCAGATCGTGAACCCGGAAAATGACCCACGGTATTATGACTACTGGAGTTCTTATCATCAGATCATGCAGCGCCAAGGCGTGACGCCGGATCTGGCCAAGGCAATCATGCGCACGAACACAACGGCCATTGGCGCGATCATGGTTCATCGTGGGGAGGCGGACAGCATGATCTGCGGAACCTTTGGTGAGTTTCGGTGGCATTTGAACTATGTCGAACAGGTGCTGGACGATGGCGATTTACGCCCACACGGTGCGCTGTCTTTGATGATCCTTGAAGATGGCCCGTTGTTCATTGCCGACACGCATGTGCGTCAACTTCCGACACCCGAGGAACTGGCTGAATCCACGATCGGCGCGGCGCGCCATGTCCGCCGGTTTGGGATCGAACCAAAGATCGCGTTCTGTTCGCAATCTCAATTCGGAAATCAGGAAGAAGGGTCCGGTAAGCGTCTTCGTGCCGCGCTGGACATTCTGGACCAGGAACCTCGGGACTTTGTCTATGAGGGTGAGATGAACCTGGATGCGGCCCTTGATCCCGATCTGCGGGCCCGCATCTTCCCGGCATCGCGTCTGGAGGGGGCCGCCAATGTGCTGATCTTTGCCCATGCTGACGCGGCCAGTGGGGTGCGCAACATCCTGAAGATGAAAGCTGATGGAATCGAGGTGGGCCCCATCCTGATGGGCATGGGCAACAAGGCCCATATCGTTACCCCGGCGATCACGGCGCGCGGATTGCTGAATATGGCTGCCATTGCCGGAACGCCAGTCGCGCATTACGGTTAGATCAGGCGGCCCTATTGGCTGGCCGCCATTCAGGGAGGTCAGCATGAAAGGGCATTGTCATTGCAAAGCGGTGCGCTGGGAAAGCGAAGGTCAGGTCGCTTGGAGCTGTTATTGTCATTGCGCCGATTGTCGCCGCAATTGCGCGTCGCCTGTCACAGCGTTTTTTGGGCTGCCGCACGATTCCGTTGATTGGCATGGGGAGGCACCAAAAATCTACCGGTCATCTGACGCTGTGGAGCGACTTTTCTGCGGGGTCTGTGGCACTCAAATGGCGTATCGCAACGCCCAAGACACCGAGAACATCCACCTCTACACCGCGACGCTTGAAGATCCGGATACTCTGCCACCTCGGTTCCATGTGTTTCATGCGGATCATCTAAGGTGGTTAAGTATTCAGGACAGTCTGCCACGCTATGCCAAAAGCGCAGGCTGAGTCGATTCTTCGGCTGCGGCGGGATTTTGCACGACTAAGTTTGCAGATTTGCAAAACCTTCGCAGCGGCGCACCCAAGCTGCAGCACAAAAAGGGGTTTGCAAAAATTTGCAGGAAAATCCAAGGTCCCCTGCAAAGATTTTGCGATAAACTGACGCGCCGTCAATCGCGCCGCTTGTTCGAAGCAGCAGGGATGCATAACAACATGCGCAAGGCTTTGGGAGGAGGACGAGATGGCATATCAGGACGTTTATGAGAGCTGGCAAACCAACCCCGAGGCGTTCTGGATGGACGCCGCAAAAGGGATCGATTGGGTCAAAGCCCCTAGCAAAGCTTTGTTTGATGACAATGCGCCGCTGTATGAATGGTACAACGACGCGCAGGTCAATACCTGCTGGAACGCCGTGGACCGACACGTGGCAAACGGGCGTGGCGAACAGGCCGCCATTATCTACGACAGTCCGATCACGCACACAAAACGCGAAATTTCCTATGTCGAGCTGCGCAACCGCGTTGCTACACTCGCTGGCGCATTGCGGGCCAAAGGTATCAAAAAAGGTGACCGCATCATCATTTATATGCCGATGATCCCCGAAGCGCTTGAGGCGATGTTGGCATGTGCCCGGTTGGGCGCGGTTCATTCGGTTGTGTTTGGCGGCTTTGCCAGCAACGAGTTGGCGGTCCGCATTGACGATGCCAAACCCAAAGCGATCATCGCGGCATCCTGCGGGATGGAGCCAGGCCGTGTCGTCCACTACAAGCCTTTGCTGGACGGTGCCATCGATATGGCGGACCACAAGCCCGACTTTTGCGTCGTCTTCCAGCGCGAACAAGAGGTTGCCCAGCTTATCGAGGGTCGCGACTACAATTGGCACGGGTTTCAATATGGCGTCGAACCTGCAGAATGTGTGCCTGTGGCGGGTAATGATCCGGCCTATATCCTCTATACCTCTGGCACAACCGGAGCCCCCAAAGGAGTCGTTCGGCCAACCGCTGGCCACCTTGTGGCGCTGAACTGGTCGATGAAGAACATCTATGATGTCGATCCGGGCGATGTGTTCTGGGCAGCTTCAGACGTTGGCTGGGTGGTCGGGCATTCCTACATCTGCTACGCGCCGCTCATCCACGGCAACACAACTATCGTGTTCGAGGGCAAGCCAGTCGGCACACCCGACGCAGGCACCTTCTGGCGCGTGATATCAGAACACAAAGTGCGCAGTTTCTTCACCGCACCCACCGCGATCCGCGCTGTCAAACGCGAGGACCCAAGGGGTGAATTGCTTGAGACATATGACCTTTCAAGCCTACGGGCCTTGTTTCTGGCAGGTGAAAGGGCAGACCCCGACACGATCGAATGGGCGCAAAAGGCACTGAAAGTTCCGGTGATCGATCATTGGTGGCAAACCGAAACCGGTTGGACCATCGCAGGCAACCCGCTGGGCATCGAAGAACTGCCCGTGAAGCTGGGCTCACCTGCGAAACCGATGCCCGGATATGATGTTCAGATTCTGGACGAAGGTGGACACCCGATGAAACCCGGCGAACTGGGTGCCATTGCAGTAAAGCTTCCGCTGCCTCCGGGGACGCTGCCGACACTGTGGAATGCTGAGGAGCGGTTCAAAAAATCCTACCTTCAGCATTTCCCCGGATACTATGAAACCGGCGATGCGGGAATGATTGATGAGGATGGTTACCTCTACATCATGGCGCGCACCGATGATGTCATCAACGTTGCTGGCCACCGTCTGTCCACTGGTGGCATGGAAGAGGTTTTGGCCGCACATCCGGATGTCGCCGAATGCGCGGTCATTGGCGTCTCGGACCAGCTGAAAGGGCAAATGCCCGTTGGTTTCCTGTGCCTGAACGCTGGGGCCGGACGTGATCACGGCGAAGTTTCTCAGGAAGTCGTCAAGATGGTGCGCGAGAAAATCGGCCCGGTTGCTGCCTTCAAACTGGCTGTGGTTGTGGACCGTTTGCCCAAGACCCGGTCAGGCAAAATCCTGCGTGGGACAATGGTGTCGATTGCGGACGGTCAGGACTACAAGATGCCGGCCACGATCGACGATCCCGTCATTCTGGATGAGATCAAGTCGGCACTGCAAACCATCGGCTACGCACAATAACATGAGGGCGGCCCAAAGCCGCCCTCAATTCTCCGGCTTTCGCTTGCAACTCAAAACAGGCCCCCTACTGTCGTTCTAAGACAGAGAGGGTTCATGACACAAAGCGACATCTGGCGGCTCAGCGCCACTGACTTGACCAGTTTAACGCGTAGCGGTGATCTGAGCGCCCAAGACGCGGTGCAAGCCTCGCTTGACCGCATGGCAGACGTGAATCCAGCCTTAAACGCGATTGTCGAAGACCTGAGCGCTGAAGCCTTGCACCGGGCCCGTGCACTTGATCAATCTCGGGCAAAAGGCGAGCCAACCGGTCCGCTGCACGGGGTGCCCGTCACGATCAAGGTAAATGTCGATCAGAAAGGACATGCCACCACCAATGGCGTGGTCGCTCTGAAAGATGTCATCGCGCCAGATGACGCGCCGGTTGTGTCCAATCTGGAAGAGGCTGGCGCCGTTGTGATCGGGCGAACAAACACACCAGAATTCTCGTTTCGCGCGGATACAGACAACCCACTGTATGGACGAACACATAACCCCTGGGGCGCGCATATTTCACCCGGCGGATCTTCCGGAGGTGCGGCCGCTGCCGTGATGGCTGGCGTCGGCGCGCTGGCTCATGGCAATGACATTGGTGGCAGCCTGCGCTTTCCAGCCGCGGCGACCGGGGCGGTGACAGTCAAACCCGGCCTCGGTCGCGTCCCTGCATGGAACCCCAGCCAGCAAGCCGAAAGAGGTCTGCTGGCGCAATCCATGTCGGTTCAGGGCCTGATCACCCGGTCTGCCGCGGACTTGCATCTGTCGATGCCCAGCCTGATCGCACCTGATCCGCGTGATCCATTCCACGTGCCAATCGCCTGGCGCGGTGCCCCTGTAGAAGCCCCCATCAAAGTGGCGTTTACCAAAAACACCTTTGGTTACGCGCTTCATCCCGAGGTCGAGAAAGCCTTGGACACCGCCCACGAGGCTTTGGTCGATGCAGGCTATGTCGTCGACGAAATTGATCCGCCAGACGTGTTTGAATGCGGTCGGATCGGGTATCGGACGCTGATGGGTGAAGTTCTGACCCTGATGAAATCAGATATCGAAGCGGCGGGCTCGCAGACAATTCGGGATATTTTTGACGTCTATTTTCAAGAGTTCCCGCCGATCGTGGAAACCGAACTGGTGCAAATGTTGGCCAAGCGCAGCCACTACGCCAGAGAGTGGTCACTGTTTCTTCAAGACTATCCCCTTGTCCTGTCGCCCTTCCTGCCACAGCCATTTTTCAAACCCGACCGTGACACCGAAGGGGTAGAAGGCGTACACGAAGTTTTGGGCTGCGCCGTCTATTCTTATGCGATGAATTTCTTAGGGCTGCCTGCAGCATGTGTTCCTGCCCGGTTGGCGGAACTGCCACAGGGACCGCAACCTATCAACGTTCAGATTGCTGCACGGCGCTGGCGCGAAGATCTGGCCGTAGATGCCGCCGCCGCGATCGAAGCTCGGGTCGGACAGATGTGCATTCCACTCTGGGACAAAATGAGAGGCTGAGGCAAAATCCGCACCCTAAACAAAATAGACCCCGGGTTATTTTGCCCGGGGTCCGCATACTAAAATATGCTCGGATTTTTGATGACGAGCGTAGCACCACCCACCCTCGCCAGCGCGAAATTTGCGCAACTGTTCGAAAACGCCGTTTGGTGGCCACTCACTTCCACCGTGACGTGTTCTCCGAGCAAGATCAGGTTAGCCGACGGTGAACCGACCGCCTGTGAACTGGGTCACATAACGTGTCAAAAATCGCGTAGATCCGGCGTTTTATGTGAATTGCTCGGATATCAACCGTTCTTCAAGCCCATGTCCTGGGTCAAATAGAATCCGGTGGGATATCGCAGGTTCCGAGCGAATCTCGACCCAATCGATATCGGGAAAGGAAACGGAATCGGCGGCGACGATCACGGGCCGTTTGTCCGCGTCCAATACATCGAAACGCACATTGGCGATCTTGGGCAGTAGCGCACCCCGCCAACGCCGAGGTCTAAACGCGGCAATCGCGGTCAGCGCCAGAACATCTGAACCGATCGGCAGGATTGGGCCATGGGCTGAGTAGTTATACGCGGTCGATCCCGCAGGCGTGGACAACAAAGCCCCATCACAAACAAGCTCGGCCATGCGTTCCCTGTCATCGACACTGATTTTCAGGCGTGCAGCCTGTGGTCCCGCGCGCAGCAGCGATACTTCGTTGATCGCAAGGGCTTTGTGAAGCTTGCCAGACTGGTCCATTGCATTCATGGCCAGCGGGTTGATGACCTCTTCTTCGGCCGCGGCAAGCCGGTCCATCAGATCAGCTTCGTGAAACTCGTTCATCAAAAACCCGATGGTTCCGCGGTTCATGCCGTAAACCGGCGTGTCCAGATGTTGCATATTGTGCAACGTGTGCAGCATGAACCCGTCCCCGCCAAGGGCGACCACGGCATCGGCATCCCGCGGGGCGGCGTTTCCGTATTTGTCCACCAGATCGTCACGTGCCGTTTGTGCCACTTTGGCATCGCTGGCAAGAAATGCGATTCTCTTTTTCATCTGTTCCGGTTTCCGGTGCTGCACATTTGGTTCCGAAACAAACATACCTTTCCCCGATAGGCCAGACTTGACGCCGCAGTTGACCAAATCGTCGTTTTAAGCCTTTTGCACCCGCGGAGTTTCCGATAGGAAATCTTCAAGATTTTCATCCAGCCATGTGGAGCGCAAATGAACGCCAATCTTCGTGATACCGGTTTTTTCACCCAGTCCCTATCTGATCGTGACCCTGAGCTTTATGGCTCGATCACGTCCGAGCTGGGTCGCCAGCGTGATGAGATCGAA